>CAZGRL010000067.1:0-4195 GCA_964528155.1 uncultured Anaerolineaceae bacterium | reverse complement strand
CCCAGGCCGCCATCAACCTCCCGACCAGCAACCGCTTGGCGGAGTTGATCTCCAGCCTGCGGATCAAGCTGGTCGTGCCGTACGTCTTCCTGACCCTGATCACGGCCATGATCGGGACCTTCGTCGTCACGCGACTGGTAACCTCGTCCGTTCGCGAACGCTTCGCCAATCAGCTTTTGGAAGCGGGTCGGGTTGCTTCGGACGGAATCGTCCGCAGGGAGCGAACGCATCTTGAAACACTGCGGTTGATGGCCTTCACTCAGGGTGTCCCTGAAGCGATCGCAGCAGAGGACGCCGACCTACTGCAGCAGCTCTTGTATCCCCTGGTTGTCAATGCGAACGCCAATTTCCTGACCGCCACCAACGCACAGGGTCAGGAGATTATCAGCCTCGTACAGGATCCGGAGACCGGATCATATGCCATTTCCGAAGGCGGTGATCTTTCGAGCCTCTCGATTGTCGCCAAGCCACTCAAGGGCGAAGAGGACGTCCTGGGGGACAAGTTCGCCGGGCTGATCCAGACCGTTCACGGCCCATATCTGGCCACGACAGTTCCGGTCCGCGGCTCCGACGGCAGCGTCGTCGGAGTGCTCATGCTCGGGACGAAGCTGGACACCTTGCTGGTGGATCTCAAGACCCAGGCGCTGGCCGATCTGATCGCCCTTGACCAGACTGGGAATGTCATGGTCGCCAGCATGGCCGAACCCGAAGGCGGCTTTGGGATCCTGAATCTAACCCCGTTCCAGGTCAGTGAACTGGACCCGGCGATCGAGCGCGAAGTCACGATGTACGACCGCAGGTTCCAGGTTCTGTATGCCCCGCTGATGGTTCGCCAGGAGCCTGTCGGTGTATTGGGAGTCGCTCTGCCGAGCAATTTCATCGTCACGACGGAGGCCACGAGCCGGAACCTGTTCAGTCTGATCTTCTCACTCGGAACCGTGGCCGTCATTGTCGTCGGCTATCTGCTCTCGCAGAGCGTCGCCCGCCCAATCCTCAGAGTCCGCGATGTGTCTCTGGCGGTCGCCTCCGGCGATCTGGGGCAGAAAACCGGGATTGAGCGCAAGGACGAAATCGGTCAACTGGCGGCGGTTTTCGACCTGATGACATTCCGCTTACGTCGGCGAACGGCCCAGGCCGCCCGCCTGACGGCGGAGACCATCGAGCGTAACAAGGAGCTGGCCGACGCCAATACCCGACTTCAGGTCGCGCAACAACAACTGGTGCAATCGGAGAAGCTCGCCTCGGTCGGGCAGCTGACGGCCGGCATCGTCCATGATGTGAAGAACCCGCTGGGGGTCATCAAGGGGCTGGCCGAGGAGGTTGAAGAACAGGTCTCAACCGATCTGGAAGTCGTGTCACAGCTGAAACTGATCCGCGATAGCGCTGTACGCGCCAACACGATCGTGTCCGACCTGCTCAAGTTCGCCCGTCAGTCCAACCCTGAGTTGTCGTATCAGAACATCTGCGCCACGGTGGAGACCTCGGCCCGCCTGACCGATTACCTTGCTCGAAAGGGAGGGGTCAAGGTGTCGACCGAGCTCCCGTCCAGCGGCGTGATGGCCTTCTACGACGCGCAGTTGATTGAGCAAGTGCTCATCAACCTGATTCAGAACGCGATCCAGGCGATGCCCAAGGGCGGTTCGCTGAGGCTCAAGGTGACTCAGAAGGACGATTGGGTTGAGACCTCCGTTCAAGACACCGGGACGGGTATCAAGAAAGAAAACCTCAGTCGCATCTTCGACCCGTTCTTCACGACCAAACCGGCGGGTGAAGGTACAGGTCTGGGTCTGTCGGTGAGCTACGGCATCGTCGCTCAACACGGCGGCGAGATCCTCGTCGACAGCAAAGTCGGTAAGGGTACGACGTTCACCATTCGCTTGCCGCGCACGCGCGCTCAATCGGAGGCGCTTGTGGCGGCGCAGGCGAGCAGCGGCTAGGCGACCGCGGCCTAGTCCGACCGACTGGATGCCGCGGCGGATTGGAACAGCGTAAGCCTCGGACCGGGAACGAGAGGAGCCCGGTGAACAGGAAGGGACCTAAGCCAGAGCAGCCATCTCGTCGGATGTGCATGGGCGTGTCGTCCGCGGATAGGGATGGCGGCCGGGCGGTTGCCTTCGAGGAATGTGGGTAACGCGGCGGGAGGATCAACTGAAGACTGATCCAGGAAGCACGGCGACCCGCCTGACTGGGCGTGACAGTCGTAGGTTCTGATCGGCCGGAAGATTCCGGCGATGAAAGCGTGGGTATGGACCAAGCTCTTTCCTCCTTTAAAGAACGGTCGAGATTAACTGGCGGCCGGCTGGCGGTCTGTTATGCGATTCTCGGCCGATACAACAGGTCAGGGTGGCTTTGTGTGTTGTTGAACGCGAAGGATGGGCATGCGAGAAGGACGGGAGAATGGATCTGACGGTCGACGATCTGCTCGCCCGGCTTGAAGAGAAGGATTCCCGCGGCACGCTCCGCAAGATCGGTGTGTGGCTGGCAATTCTGCTTCTGATCCTGGCCATCCTTTTCTCCTGCGGCTGGCTCTCGCTGCTGTTCAGCCCTTCGCCGGCGCTCGCCGACACCACCTCCCAGATGGTTGCCGACTACAAGCCATGGCCATACGTGATCTTCCAGCCCGTGGAAGAGCGCATCCTAGAAGACATCCAGCGCGACGCACCCCCGGGCGTCGACATCCGGGTTGTCAAGGACCCTGGGGACAGGGTGGGATGGTTCTGGTGGACGCCTGTGCCGACCGGATCTGAAACGACCGTCACGCCCACCTTGTCGGCGACTGCCACAGCCCTACCGACGTCAAGCCCCTTGCCCAGCTCGACAGCCTCCCCGACCTGGCTGCCCACGGCCACCTTCACGCCCACCCCGACCTTGACGCTGACCGCCAGCGCGACGCCGACCGCTACCTCGACCTCCACGCCGACCGACACCCAGACTCCCAGCCGAACGCCGACGACCAGCGGCGCGACGAACACGCCCGTCACGCCGTCCAACACGCCGATTACGCCTTCGTCAACGCCTACCCCAACAGCCACCAACACCCTGGTTCCGGCCGCAGTCACCGTGGACAATGTCAGCGTCGCCGAAGGCGGAGGCCTGACCTTCACCGTCACATTGGACAACCCTGTCGCCGGGGCATTCACGGTCAACGTAACCCTGACTGACGTCACGGCGACTGGCGGCGCGGCCCCGCTGGTCTACCCTGAGGATTACAACAACGTGGTCGCCGCGCTCAACTTCACCGGGACCGGCGGAGAGACCCATCAGTTCACGGTCAGCACCCTCAATGATGCGGTCGTTGAGGGGACCGAGACCTTCACGGTCTCGCTCAACGCCTCCGACCCGACCGTTACGGACACCGACACCGGGACGGGGACGATCACGGACAACGACCAGGTCTCGATCTCGATCGGGGACATGACACAGGCTGAGGGCGACGCCGGGACGAGCACCTTCAGCTTCACGGTGTCGATCGATCAGTCGGACCCGTCGAACCCGGTGACGGTGGACTGGATCACCAGTAATGGGTCGGCGAGTGCTCCCGGTGACTACACCGCCGGCAGTGGAACGCTGACCTTCCCGGCGGGGACGGGGACGTTGAGCCAGTCGGTTGATGTGACGGTCAACGGAGATACATCGGTTGAACCGGACGAGACCTTCACCGTCGATCTGTCGAATGCATCCTCCAACGCGACGATCACGGACAGCCAGGGTCTCGGCACGATCACTGATGATGACCAGGTCTCGATCTCGATCGGAGACGTGACGCAGGCCGAGGGCGACGCCGGCACCAGCACCTTCAGCTTCACGGTGTCGATCGACCAGTCGGATCCGTCGAACCCGGTTACGGTGGACTGGATCACCAACAACGGCACGGCGAGTGCTCCTGGGGACTACATTGCCGGCAGCGGGACGCTGACCTTCCCGGCGGGGACGGGGACGCTGAGCCAGTCGGTGGATGTGACGGTGAACGGGGACACGACGGTCGAAGCTGACGAGACGTTCACGGTCGATCTATTGAATGCCTCCTCCAACGCGACCATCACCGATGCGCAAGGACTCGGCACTATTTCCAACGACGATCAGGTCTCGATCTCGATCGGGGACGTGACCCAGGCTGAGGGCGACGCCGGCACCAGCACCTTCAGCTTCACGGTGTCGATCGACCAGGCCGACCCGAACAACCCCGTGACAGTCG
>CAZGRL010000066.1:18174-19793 GCA_964528155.1 uncultured Anaerolineaceae bacterium | reverse complement strand
CCCCCCACCGACACTCCCCCGCTATTGTCCCCCCCGTCCATCTCAACCCACCACGCCTCCCACATCCCCTGCGCAAATGGCCGTTGACGGGATCCTCCGCAACGGCGTGGATCCGGCCATCCCTGCTTGGAGCCTAGCTTCTAGCATTGGAACAGAAGGATACAAGAGAGGATGGCATGTCATGGGCGAGAGGGCGCTCCAGGCATGTTAGGCGTCCGGCGCCATCAAGGCGATTGTGCCACATGGCTACATGGAGTATAATGTAGCCACATGACCGCAACGGAGAGCAAGATGGGCGAGCGGACCGTGGGCGTGCGACAGTTGAAGGACCGCCTCAGCCAGTACCTGCGGGCTGTCAAGGGCGGGCAGACGATCGTGATCACCGAGCGGGGAAGGCCCATTGGACGGATTGTCCCGGCCGCGCAGTCTCTCGAGGAGAAACTGCAAGTGATGCAGGAAGCGGGGCTGATCCAGTGGAGCGGCAAGAGGCTGACGCCGACGAAACCGGTGGCGAAGGTCAAGAAAGGTTACTCGGTCGCCGACCTGCTGATTGAGGACCGCCGGTGATCGTCTACCTCGACGCGAGTGCACTGGTCAAGCGCTATCTCGCCGAGACAGGCTCGGCGGAGGTGGATGACCTCGTGGCCCAGGCGACGATTATCGCTACCAGCCTGATCAGCCGGGCCGAAGTGTCGGCGGCGATCTCCAGGGCAGCGCGTAGCAAGCTTGTTGGGCGCCGGGGGGCTGAGAAGGCACTAACGTCATTTCGGAGTGAGTGGGACGAACTCGCCGCCACAGAGGTGACCAGGTCTTTGGTGGGCAAGGCAGACGCGCTCGCATTGGAACATGGACTCCGTGGGTATGATGCGGTCCATCTGGCCTCTGCTCTCCTATTGCATGATCATGTAGGCGAGCTCGTGACCCTCGCAACGTTCGACCGTGAACTGTGGGAGGCAGCACCACGCGTCGGATTGGCTGTATGGCCGGCAAGGCTTGAGTGATGGATTGACTCTCGTCATGTAACGGAGCTGCTCACTATCCTTCGATGGAGTTTATCCTGAGCATTGTCGAAGGGCCCAGGATGTGTCCTTCGACTGGATTCATCCCGTTCATTCAGCTCCGATCGCCGCCACACCGCCGAGCCCCCCGCCAAGATCGTTGGGGCAGGCAGCCTCTGAAGACATGTCGGTTCTTACGATGAACCGTCCTTTCTTACGATGAACTGACGGGGCAGCGACCAAACCCGCCGCCGCCCAACTCTCTTTGAAGCCTGTCTCCTGGCGTTGGAACAGCCGGATTCAAGAGACGACGCCGTGGCATTAGCGAAGCGATGCTCCACGAGTGATCTCATCCTGGGGACGCTGAATGGTAGATCCTGCGCGAGGTCTAAGGACGCACTGGGAGACATCCGTGGCCCTTTGTCCCCCACCAAGAATGTCATTCCGTCCCTCGGGGGTGCTTCGCGAAGCGAGCCGCCATGCGGCGAGCGAGGCGCCTTGTGGCCGCCAGGGAATCCCCGGGGCGTTTCTAAGCAAGTTGCCTTCCGGGTCGGAATGGCGGACTTTCTCATCGGCTCATTGAGTGCGCGTGTCGCGGCAGGCCAGTGAGCCCCTCGTCTT
>CAZGRL010000066.1:0-18074 GCA_964528155.1 uncultured Anaerolineaceae bacterium | reverse complement strand
CCGGCCAGCCTGCCCCGGACGCCCTTGAAGCGCACAAGGACAGGCAGGCCGGGGGACAAGCAGGACGAAGTCGTTTGAGGGGTCCGACCTAGAGCGGGCGTCTCAACACCCATGGTCCATGCTACAAACGCCACCTGACCTTTGGAGATTGGAACCAACAAAGAGCTGAACGCTCCAGGCCTCCAGCTCGCGTGCGACACCGGGTTTGACGGCTGACAGCTGTCAGCTTACTGCCTAATGCTAACTGCTAACTGCTAATTGCTGACTGCTGGTGGCTAATCGCTGACAGCTGACAGCTCCAACAACCCCATCTCCCGAAACTCGCGCTCGGCCCGCTCGTAGAGCGAGGCGGGGATGTCCTGGTAGGGCGGGCGAGGATGGCCGGCGTTGATGCCGCGCATCCGCAGCACGGCATAGGTCATTGTGAGCGTCGGGCCGTACTTCAGGATCGATCTCGCTTTGACCACGCGCAGTTGAGACTCACCGGTCTTGTGAGGATTGCCCTCTTGCCAGGTGCGGTAGAACGAGGCCATGAGCTCCGGAAAGACGTTGGCCAGACCGGATATCACGGCGCTCGCACCGGCATCCAGGGCCGGGGCGGCGATCGCCTCGGTTCCGATGATGAAGGTGAACCCGGGTTTCTTGACCTTGATCAGATACATGTAGAAGGCGACCAGGTCAAACGCCGAATCCTTGACCCCGGCGAGCCCTTCATCGGCCAGCGTGGCCAGCATGTCGGGGGAGATCGGATTGCCCGACAACCCCGGATTGTTGTAGAGGAACACCGGGATGTCGACGGCTCGCATGATTGCGCGGTAGTGATCCAGGAGTTGGTCCGGCGTGTACTTGTAATAGTAGGGAGGGATGGCGCCAACCGCGTCGGCCCCGATCGACTCGGCGTGCCTGGCCAGGTCGACACTTTGCCGTGTGTTGACGGCGCCGACGTGCACGATGACGGCACACTCGCCTTTCTCCTCGACCACGATCTCGGCCACGCGTTTGCGCTCGTCCAGCGTCATCAGCGGGCCGCTGCCGTACGTGCCGCACGGGTAGAACCCGTGGACATGTTTCGCCTGGAAGCGGATGACCTCGCGCTGTGCGGCTTCGTCGACCTCGCCATCCTGGTCAAAGCAGGTGATCGCCGGAGGGATGATCCCCTCGAACTTGCGTGTCATAGGCTCTTATTCTCCTTATTGGGAAGTCGTGATGCGTTCGCCCAGGACCTCGGGATTGAGAATGTTTATGCAGGGGACGCCCTGGAATGTATCGATGATGGTCTGGGCACACATGCGATCCATGCGTTCCATCGCCTCGTGGGTGTAGGCGGCGATGTGGGGCGTCCCCAACACATTGTCCAGCGTCAGAAGCGAGCTGGATTGGGGCGGCTCGACCGCATACACATCGACGGCTGCCCCGGCGATGCGCCCCTGGCGCAACGAATCACACAGAGCTCCCTCGTCGACAAGCTCGCCTCGCGCCAGATTTACCAGGCAGGCCGTGCTCTTCATGAGCTTGAGCTCACGGCGGCCGATCATGCCACGCGTGTCGCTGATCAGGGGCACGTGCAGGCTGACGATGTCTGCGTGTTCAAGTAGATGTTCGAGGCTCACATACTCGTAGCTGAGCTGCGAGGCGAGCTCCTCGTTTCGCACGACGTCGTAGGCCAGCACCTTTGAACCGAACCCTTGCAGGCGGCGGATGACGCTCAGGCCGATTCTGCCGGTCCCGACCACGCCGACGGTCAGCGCGCCCAACTCATGCCCCACGTACCGCTCCCAGCCGCCGGCGCGGGTGGAATCGACCGCCTGAACGATATGGCGCAGAAGCGCGAGCATCAATGCAATAGCCAGGTCGGCCACGGCCTCTGTGTTCGTGCCCGGCGCGTTCGCCACGACGATCTTCAAGTCGTTGGCAGCCTCGAGGTCGATATTGTCGATCCCGACGCCGTGCTTCATGATCATCGACAGATCGGGGCAAGCCTCGAGGACGGCCCGCGTCAGCGGCTCGGCGCCACAGATCACCACCTGCGGATCCACGCGCGCGGCGATCCGGACCAACTTCTCCGGTGTGAGGGGCCTTTCCTCAGGAGCGAGGCGTTGGACGTCGAACCCCGCCCCTTCCAGCAAACGGCTGCCTTCGGCTGTGACGGCGCCGAAGGAGCGCGATGTGACCAGAACCCGGCCCACCGTCACAGCACGCCCATCCGGTCGAGCGCCTGGCGGATGTTGCTTTTCTCTTCGTCTGTCGCAGGGACGAACGGCGAGCGCGGATAAGCGTGAAGGATTCCGCGTATCTCGAGCATGGCGTACACCGCCAGTTGGGTGGAACGCGCCATGTACATCACCTCTCGCAGGCGGTTCACCTCGAATTGGGTCTGACGGCACGCCTCAAAATCGTTGTCCATGCCCTCCTGCCACATCTTGCGGCAGATCTCGGGGAAGGCGTTGGCCAATCCGGGGATGTAGGCCTCCGCCCCCAGGGCGCGGGCCGGTAGCCACATCGCCTCGGTACCCATGACCACGTCGAACCCGTCGCAGCCGAGCTCCCGCATGTAAGTGGCGAACTTGAGGATGTCGAAGGTGGCGTCCTTGATCCCGTGCAGGCCTTGCTCCTTAAGCTGCCGCATCGCGTCCAGCGAGATCTCGTAGCCGGAGGACTTGGGATTGTGGTACAGGTAGATCGGATAGCCGGGAGAGACCGACTTGAGCATGCCTTGGTAGAAGGCCAGGACGCCATCCGTGGTGTGATGGTAATAGTACGGGCCGACCGCGGCGGCGCCATCACAGCCGATCTTCTCCGCGTGCCGGGTGAGCTCCGCCGTGTCCCGGGTGTTGGTGGTGCCGGTATGGGCGATGATGGTGATTCGACCGCCGGCGACTTTCACGCACACCTCGGCGACTTTCTTCCTCTCCTCCACGTTCATCAAGGGTCCGGACCCATACGTCCCGCAGATGTACAGACCGTGCACCCTCTCCTTAAGAAAATCGACCAAACGCTCCAGATTGGCAACATCCAGCTCACCGTCGCTGTCGAACGGGGTGACCATCGGTGGTACGACGCCTTTCAGCTTGAGCATGCCTGTCACTCCTCGGTCAGGTTGCAGACTGTATGGATTGCGGCTGGGTGTACCTCTGCAGCCCCAGCTCTGCGACTTTCTCCGGGGTGGGGGTCCCTGTCCCAGGATCCCAACCTCTCTCGTCGTAGTAGTCGTTCAGCATCGACTCCGCATCTTCTCTTGTGACCGGTTTGGTGTTGAAGTAGTCGCGCATCTCGATCCGCCCTTCAGGCGAATCCATCGGGCGGAACCAGAGCTCGGGGATCCTGTCGTCCTGCCGTTTGAACCCCTCGCGGACGTTGATCAGCTTGGCCAGGTTGCTGATGCGTTCGCCGCGCGCGATGAGGTCGCCGGCCGTGACGTCGTCTCCGGTAGCGGCGCGGTACAACCCGGCCATGTCATGGCCGAAGATCAAGCCCTGGTAGGAGTAGATCGAGCACAGCCCCAGGGAGTTGTGGACGCGCATCATGTCTTCCATGTGCTTGGTGTAGCGACCGACATTGAAGCGGCCGGAGTGGGGGTCCTCGGTGAAGATGCGATCGACGATCTGTGGCGCCAGACCCCAGCCCTCGACCTGCTCCCGGATGTCTTCCAGCGTCTTGTTGCGGCTGTTCGTCCGGGTGTGGGACCCGCCGTGGTGGGGCCTCGGGCGGGTGAAGAAGGACATCATCAGGGGGTGGAGGTTGGACGGTCGAGCGTCGTAGATGAAGTCCATGCCCTTGCAGATCCCGGCGTACCAGTATTCCTGTGGATCGAGGCCGAATTCGTTCTCCAGTCGGTGCCAGCCGTCGGCCAGGATGTCGCCGAAGCCCTCCCGGTTCACCGTCATGTGGTACAGCTTGAGGTAGGTGTCGTAGTCCCGGCGCAACTCCATGCCGCCGGTATCGCCCCTGGTCAACCTTCCGTCCTGGAACATGCGCGTGACGAAATCGATCATCCGGGTGGTTGTGTAGAAGTCAATGCCGGAGCGCGAGTTGGCATCTGCCACCAGGTGGATCATCTTGCGGAAGTCCTTCACCCCCAGGAGCATGCCGGAAGTGGCGCTCTTGCTGAAGGGTGAACCGTAGCCGACCTCGCCGTCGAACTCACCGCCTTTGATCATCCACTTGAGTCGACAGGAGAGGATGCACGAGTTGCAGGCGATGACCTCTTCCACCGTCTCCAGCCGGGTCTTCTCGCCGTACAGCTCGTCCCACTCGTCCTTGGGCCAGACGCCGGGGTACTGCGTGTGCTTGAACGTGTCCCAGCCGGCAGCCAGACCGAGCTTGACCCAGTGCTCTCGCCCGGGCCAATCGTAGATGCGCTTGCGCAGGTCCACGGCGCACTTGAAGAACGCCTCCGGGTCAGCCACCTCGACGTCACCCGAGCCGTTTACCGCGATGGCTTTCAGGTTCTTCGAGCCCATAACCGCGCCGAGACCACCCCGGCCGAGGGAGTTGGCCCTGTCGACGATGGTCAGCGCGCTTCGGACCTGGTGTTCTCCGGCGGTCCCGATGACCACCACACCTGTCTCCGGCCCTTCTCGCCGAACCAGTTCCTTGCTGACCTCCTCGATGCCTCTTCCCCACATGTCCGACGCATCGATGAGGGCGATCTCCTCATCGCGAATCTGCAAGTAGCTGGGCGAGGGAGCCTTGCCCGAGATCACCAGGTGATGGCATCCTGCCCGGTTCAGGGCGATGCCGAGGTATCTTCCTCCGGACGTGGCGGCCCCGACGTAGAAGCGCCGATCCTTCGAGGCGAATGTGGGGAACTTGGTGATGGCGGTCGTCTTCGGGGTGCCGGGGGTGAGTGTGCCGACAAGCAGCCCGGGGTTGATCACAATCCGGTTCTCGGGGGAGAGCGGATCGATTCTGGGCGGCAGATGATCTGCGACCAGCGACCACCCGACGCCGCATCCGCCGAAGAGGTCCTGGTCCAGCTGTGGATCGACCGGTTCTCTGGTTACCTCGCCGGTGGAAAGATCGACGAGCACGGTCCAATGCCGTGGTCGTGACATGTGCTCTTCCTTTCCGAACTGGACCTCAAGCTGCCACGACGATCTTGCAGCCTGGCAGGTCGGTGTTGATCACCAGGGCATCGTAGGGGCAGGCCTTCACGCAGGAGGGATCGCCGCCGCACAGGTCGCAGGCGATCGGAGAAATCATGGGAGCGGTGTGGTCGGTTTCCACCTCGCGCTCCCAGGCGATGACGGACTTCGCCGGATTGAAGACCCTGTGCCGGGAGTACGAACAGGCCAACTGGCAACTCCGGCAGCCGCGGCACTTGCCAGGATAGACGATGATGCCCTCGACTGGCATGCCAAACCTCCCTCAGCCCTGGGGTCGGTAGACGATCTCCAATTGGTTGCCTTCCGGGTCCTCAAAGTAGCCGATGGTCCATCCGTTGCTTGTGCTGCGTGCGTCGTGGACGGAAACACCGCTGGACTCGAGAGAGGCTGCCGCCTGGTCGAAATCCGTGACCAACAGACCGATGTGGCTGTAGCCGGGATCGGTCAGTCCGCGGGAGGGGCGCGCCGAGGGTGAGGGCAGGATCTCGAGCACCATCCCACCTTCTCCCTGCAAGAAGAAAATCGGAGGCCGGCCTTCCTTCTCGAGTGTGCGGACGACCGAGAAGCCGAGCTTGTCGACGTACCACTGTGAAAGTACGGTCGGATCTTCAGCGTAGATCCCGAGGTGCTCGGCGTTCATGCTAGCCCTCGACTTCGGCGAAGGCGCTCACCGGCATGGCTTCCATCCCGTACAGGCGGAGTGGGATGGCGAAGAAGCGCAGGAGCTTCTTGCCCAGGGCGGGCACCATGTTGAGATCTTCGATCAGAAAGGCCTTATGTTTCTTCTTCAGCAAGAAGGTCTTGTGCACGGGGAATGGAGTGGGCGTGGCGACCTTTCCTTCCCCGATATTCTCGATGCCGGCGGTGTCGATGCCGAACGCCCGGATGTTGAAGTTGTCGACCAGGTAGTTGGCGGCTTCCACGGAATACCCCGGCTGTTCGGCGATGAATCGGTCGGGCTCCTTATTGCGGATCTTGGAGTAGCCGGTGTAGGTCAGCAAGGCGTCGGCCCCGGCCAGTTCGCCGGCGTGGGGCTCGAGGTCGGCGACGGTGATCTTCTCGGAATCTCCCTTGGGGATCTCGAGCACGACAGGGTGATCGAAGATGAAATCGTTCAGGTCGAACTCGTGAAGCTTGAATCCATCCGGGTCCACATGGAAAGGCAGGTCGATATGGGTGCCGGTGTGGGCGAAGAACTCGACGATGCTGGTGTTGTTGTACGAACCCCAGCGGGTTCCGTCCTCACCGGAGTCGGCCGGCTTGGGGACCATGCGTGAGCGCTTGATGACCTTGGGCTTGTCGATCGGGCCGGGCATGACGATGACCTGGGGGTCCAGCGAGTAGGACATATCGATGAACATGGGTGCACTCCTTGTGAGCCCGTGCGAAATTAAAGGGAAGGGGAGGCTGATCGTGAAAAGTCTAGCAAATATGCCCGGATATGTCAATACATTCTTACATTATCTCAATAGTATGTATTGACATATATAGAACTCTGTGCTAGCATGGACGACGACAGCGGCCTGGCTGTCATCCCTGATTCTGCGGTAGCACGATCCCTCGTACCGGTTTCCCGATCAACAGCCATCCACGTCCTAAGGAAGAGGTGCCATGGATACGAACGAGGAATTCACGCAGGTTTTGCGGGGAGCGAAGCTGGAGCTGCATCCGGATTCCCCGGTTCCGATCTACTACCAACTGAGTCGTGTCTTCGAGATGTTGATCCAGGACGACGTGTACAAGCCCGGGACGCGCTTCCCCTCGGAGGAGGCGATCTCCGCCCACTTTCAGGTCAGCCGTCCGACCGCCAGCAAGGCGGTTCAAATCTTGATCAATGACGGCTGGCTGAGTCGCCACAAGCAGGACAAACGATCGGGAACGATCGTGGCTGAGAAGCCCTACGTGTCTTTGGGTTTCATGACCGAAGGGTTGAGTTTCGCAGACCAGTTCCAGCCGGACGTCCCCCTCGAAAGCCGGATCATCTGGACCAAGACCCTTCCGGCTACGGCCAAGGTCGCCGCGATGCTTCACCTCGATGAGGGTGATCCGATCCTGCACATGCGCAGGCTGAGATTCGCATACGGCCAACCGATCATGGTCTGCGACTCACGCGTCTCGAAGGAGAGGTTCCCGGGCCTGCTGGAGGAGGATTTCGTGGATGACAGCCTGTATCGGACGTTGGCCGCCCGATACGACTGCCCGATCGTGTGCTCCGAACGGCGCGCCGAAGCCGTGGAAGCCATCGATCCCGAGGTCGTCAGACTTCTCGATATCCATCCCTTCTCGAGCATCATGAAGATGGTCGGTGTTTCCTGCACATACGAGAATGACCCGGTGGATTACCTGCAGACCTATCTCCAGCGCGGCGTCAGTCTCAGAAGCAAAGTCTTCCGGGGGTCGCCGGCGGATGCTGATCGTTCCGAACCGTAGCTCAGGAGGCCTGATATGACGGGCAAGGTCATCCTCGCACATGATTTCGGCACTACCGGCAACAAGGCCTCCCTTTACGACGCGGATGCTCGACTGATCGGGAGCTGTTACCGTCCCTATCCGACTCACTATCCACAGCCCGGCTGGGCCGAGCAGTCGCCCGAGGATTGGTGGCAGGCCTTGATCGACTCGACGCGGGTGGTGCTCTCGGAGGCGGGGACTTCGCCATCCGACATCCTGGGGATTTCGTTCAGCGGTCAGATGATGGCGGCGATCCCGGTCGATCGAGAGGGAAACGTGCTGCAAGAGAGGACGATGCTCTGGGCGGATCACCGCAGCGGCGTCCAGGCTGAGGCCATCAAGAACAAGATCGAATGGCGGGATTTCTACCATACGACGGGCGCCGGGATGGAGATCCCGCTCTATCCGATCGCCAAGATCCTGTGGCTCAAGGAAAACCAGCCCGAGATCTATGCCAGGACATACAAGTTCCTGGGCGCCAAGGACATCCTGGTGCTTCGGCTCACCGGTCGTTTCGTGACCGACTACTCGGACGCCTCCAACACGGCCATGCTCGACATCCATAGCAGGCAATGGGCGTCGGACATGATCGGCGAAGTCGGAATCGATGTGAGCAGATTGAGCGATGAGATCCTTCCTTCGCATTCGCTGGTCGGTGAGGTCAGCAAGCAAGCCGCCGAGCAGACCGGGCTGATGGAAGGCACGCCGGTTGTGCTGGGAGGCGGCGATGTCGCCTGCGCCGCGCTCGGCGCCGGCGTCATCCACGAGGGTTCCGCCTACAACTACATCGGCTCGGCCTCGTGGCTGGCGATCGCCTCCGAATCGCCGATCTTCGACGACCAGATGCGGCCCTTCAGCCTGTGTCACGTCGTGCCGGATCGCTACGTGGTGCAGTTGGCCATGTTTTCGGCCGGGGTGGCCTTCGAGTGGTTCCGCGACCAGATCTGCCTGACGGAGAGTTCCAACGCGAGCGAGCACGGGGAGGATGCGTACGATCTCATGACGGAGGCGGCCTCGGCCTCGATCCCCGGCGCGCGCGGCCTGGTGTTTCTGCCCAACCTTCGTCCCGGCGGAGCACCGCACAACAACCTGAACGACCGTGGTGCGCTCGTCGGCCTGACCCTGGCCCACAAGCGCGAGGACGTGCTCAGGGCCGTCCTCGAAGGCATCACCTTCAACATCCGACTGATGTGCCAGGCGATGGAGAAAAAGGCCGGCGCTCCGTTCTCCGAGATTCGGATGATCGGGGGCGGGTCAAAGAGCGCCCTGTGGCGCGAGATCGAAGCCAACATCCTGGCCAGGAAGATCCTCACCCTTTCGGCCCACCAGCAAGCGAACTCACTCGGCGCGGCGATCATCGCCGGGGTCGCCCTGGGAGTCTTCAGCGACTTCGCCGAAGGCGTCCAGAAGCTGGTGAAAGAAAGCGAGGTGATTGAGCCGCAGGAGGAAATGGTCCGACTCTACGAAAAGCACTTCCCGGCGTTCAATTGCGCCTATTCGGCGCTCATTCCAGTCAACGAAGAGCTCAACCGGATCGGTGACGGCGCGAGCGGCTGATCCGAAGAAAACGGGAGACCGTTCGTGCGGCACATTCCGAACTCGGTGTCTACGAACCGGAGGGGGAGAACAACTCGAGGAAACGAAAAGTGAAGAGCAGGCTGACGGATTCCCTTGAGCGGGGATCAGCCAGTCCGCATGCCGGAGAGCATCCGAGCATGGTCCACCACACCCCACACCACCGGCCTGTCGATCGGCTCGGAGGGCGCCAGGCTGCCTCCGGCTGATGCGCGGCTGGCATCTTCGTCGCCTTTAGGCCGGACCGGGCAGCAGGAGAGAGGAGACGTCCCGATCGCAAAGCCATGATCCGCACAGGGCCCGCACCAGGATTCTCCAACACATCACCCGAAGATCGCAGATGCAGAGCCCTTCTCCGTCTCACTAAGAAAGGATAGAGGAAGATGAGCTCCCCCGACAAAGACAAACTAGGCGTAACTCGCCGAAGTTTCCTCAAGGTCGCCGCGACCGGCGCAACGCTGGCCGTGGGCAACGGCCTGCTGGCGAGCTGTGGCGCCGCCCCAACGGAAGCGCCGGAGGCGACGCAGGCTCCCGCCGCGCCACCGACGGCGGCGCCCCAGGCCCAGCCAGGTGTGACGCCCAAGTACGATCTGGACGTGGACACCGCCTACAATCTGACGATGGAGAAACACGCCTGGCTCGACTGGTATCAGAACGCGCCCAAGATCCACGACTACCGGGTCGATCCGCCATTCAAGCTGGGCTACGTCACCAGCTGGCGGGGTGAACCGTGGCAGGAGGTGAACATCGCCGAGTTCACCCGAGAGGCCAAGCGATCGTCCATGGTCGAGGACTTCGTCCACATGGACAGCGCCGGGTCGGTCGACACGCAAATCAACAACCTCAAGGACATGTTCACGATGTGGAAGGCCGGCGATATCCATGGGATCATCGCCGACCCGCTCGACCCGATGGCCCTGGCCAATACCATCGAGGAGATCTACGACGCCCACTGCCCGATCATCCTGTTCAACAACTCGGCCAACACCACCAAGTACACCAGCTTCGTTTCCGATGATCCCTGGACATTCGGAACCCAGAGCGCCGAGTGGTTGGCGAACTACCTCAACGGCGAAGGCAAGATCTTGTTCTTCCGGGGCCTGAAGGCATACCCGATCGACGACGCGCGCAGCGGCGGCGGGCTCTCGGTGCTCGAGAAGTATCCGGGCATCCAGATCCTGTCCATCGAATATGGCGACTGGTCGTACGACAAGGCCAAGACGATCTTCCTGGACATGGTGGCGGCTCACCCCGAGTTCGATGGGATCTACTCGGTCGGCGGCCAGATGTCGCTGGCCATCATCGACGGCATGGTCGAGCTCGGACTCGATCCGGGCAAGTACGCCCATGCCTCGGAGGATCAGAACGGCTTCCTGATGAAGGCCATCGAGTATGGCATCCCGGCGTTCGCCTCGTGCCATCCTTCGATCACCAGCGCTATCAGCGTCAGGCTGATGGAGATGCTGCTGCAGGGTTACCCGGTCCCCAAGGCGTACTTCTTCCCCACGCCGGTCATCTCGTCCGAGCAGTTCAAGGACTATGTGAGGCCGGATGCGCCGGAAGGGATCTTCGTCTACACACCGTTGTCCGACGCAGAATGCACAGCGGCGTGCCAGTAACCGGCAGGCGATACCGCTTCACAGCGGTATCGCCTGTTTCTCTTCGTACGCCGAACACGTCTGCAAGGATGAGGCTGTGTCAACGCTCAGCCTGAAGTCCATCCGCAAGAGTTTCCCGGGCGTCGAAGTGCTCAGGGGGATCAGCTTCGCCTTCGAGGAGGGGAAGATCTACGGCCTCGTCGGCGAGAACGGCGCCGGAAAATCGACGCTGGTCAAAATCCTGATGGGTCTATTCCAGCCGGATGGGGGTGAGATCTCGATCGCCGGAGAGCGGGTTCACGTACACGGCCCGCAACAGGCGCGCAGCCTATACGGGATGGATGCCATCTTTCAGGAACACGCACTGATCCCGCAGATGAGCATCGCCGAAAACGTCTTCCTCGAGAGACTCCAGGATTTCTACGCGCGTGGTCTGATCGACAAACGCAAGCTGGAGGCAAGCGCCCGTGAAGTGCTCGCCAATGTCGGGCTGAGCCTCGACGTATCCGAAACTGCAGCCGGCATCCCCGAGGCCGAGAAGAGCCTGATCGAGCTCTCAAAGGCTCTCGATCGAGATCCCCGGATCCTGATCCTGGACGAGGTGACGGCGCCTCTGGCGAGCGACGTGGTCCAGGCGCTGTTCGACATCATGCGTGGGTTGAGGCAATCCGGCAAGACCCTGATCTTCATCTCGCACCGGCTGAACGAGGTCCTGGCCATCTGCGACGAGATCCTCGTGCTTAAAGATGGCAACCTGGAGGGCATGGTCGACAACACGCGCAAGGACGACCTCGGCGGCACGCGCAAGAGGATCATCCGCATGATGACCGGCACGGAGAAGGGGCTGCACTTTCCCCCGAGGGCGGCGGCTGAAGCGAGCGGGCCGCCGGTGCTGTCCCTGCGGGACCTGAGAAACGGCCGTCTGCGCGGGGTGAGCCTCGACGTGCGCAGGGGAGAGATCGTGGCGCTTGCGGGCCTGCGCGGCCAGGGGCAGAGCATGGTGCTGCGAGCCGTGGCCGGCCTGTACGCGCCGGTCGAGGGGGTGGTCCTGCTCGAGGGCAAGCCGACGCGGCCGCGCGATCCGCGCCAGGCGATGCGAAGCGGAATTTGTTACGTGTCGGATCGCCGGGATGAGGAAGAGCTTTGGCTATCGCACGACATCCGGCTCAACATGTCGGTTCCCAGCATCGGAGACCGGGCGCGCTTCGGCATCATCCGGGGCAAGGACGACTGTTGTGTGATTCAGGACATGATCACGCAACTCCGAGTCGAACCTCCCTCGCTGGATAAGGAGGTCCGCCAGCTCAGCGGTGGCAATCGGCAGAAGGTCGTGCTGGGGAAGCGCCTGCTGACACGACCGAAGGTCCTGCTGATGGACCAGCCGGCGATCGGGCTCGACGTCGGCGCCAAGGTCGAGATCTATGAACACTTGAGGAAGCTGGCCGAGACGGGCATTCCCACTCTGGCGGTTCTGACCGACCTGGAGGAGGTGGTCAATCTGCCGGACCGCATCCTGGTGATGCACGAAGGTGTGATCACCCGCGAGTTCCGCGGGGACGAAGTGGACGACGAGGAGCTGCTGGACTCGTACTATGGCTGACGCAACGCTGGAGACTACGGTGACGGGTAGTCTGGCTGCGCCGGGGCTGAGGCTCCGGGCGTGGCTGGGGCATCACTACATCTACGTCATCCTGGCCGCCTTCTGGATCGCCGCCTCGGTCGCTTCGCCCTACTTTCGGACCACAACGACCTTCGCCAACATCATCACCAGCGCCGTCCCGATGGCGCTGATCGCGCTCGCCCAAACCTTCGTGGTTTTGAGCCGCGGGTTCGACCTGTCGGTCGGCGCGGTCGCCAGCATGGCGACGGCCGTGGCCTCGGTGACCATGGTGTACGGCGTCGTCCCCAGCGTCGCATTGGTGCTGATCATCGCCGTTGTCATCGGTGCGGCCAACGGTCTCGGCGTGGCCAGGCTTCGGATCGATCCCTTCATCATGACCTTGTGCATGATGTTCTTTCTGACCGGCGTCAACCTGCTGATCCGCCCCAGTCCGGGTGGATATATCCCGGACGGGTTTCAGGAGTTCCTGCTGTATCAGGTCGGCGAGTTCCCAGTCGTTTCCATTGTGGTCCTTCTGCTGGCGGCTGCGGTCGGTCATGTCGTGCTGCAGAGGCGGAAGTTCGGGCGGGATGTGTACGCGACGGGGGGCGATCCGGACTACGCTCGCATGTCGGGGATCGACACGGACCGCACCTTGCTGATGGTCTACATCGTCAGCGCCGTCGCTGCGGCATTGGGCGGGCTTTTCATCGCCGCAAGGATCGGGAGCGGCAACGCCGAGGCGGGGGCATCCTACCTGTTCGACTCGTTCACGGCCGTCTTCATGGGCGGCACGCTGGTCAGCGGGGGAGTGGGCGGCTACGCCGGCACCCTGGGCGCCGTCTTGATCATCGCCTCTATCGCACGGATCCTGCAATTCCTGGGGATCAACATCTGGTATCACTTCATCGTCAAAGGCGTGTTGCTGGCCAGCGTGGCCGGCCTGCAGCTGTACTTCATCCGGAAGCGCAGGCGGACGGCATGATTGCCAGAGCGCGGCTTCAACCGGCCTCCACCCAGATCGTCGTCCTGATCGCAGCGCTGGCATTGTTGTTGATCCTGGCCGGCATCTTCAGTCCGGGTTTCCTGACCTACTCCCACATGTGCACGATCGTGTACGTCAACGCCATGTTGGGGATCCTGGCTCTGGCCCAGACGCTGGTGATCCTCTCCGGCGGGTTGGACCTGTCGGTCGGCGCGGTGTACTGGATCAGCATCATGGTCGGCGCGCTACTGATGCTCGAGGGGAACACGCCGGTCTCAGCATTGGCGGTCCTCTTCATGGGAGCGGTTCTCGGGCTGATCAACGGTGTGGGGATCGCCAGGCTGGGCATCCCGCACGTCGTCATGACGCTGGCGACGATGGTCGTTCTGACCGGGGTGCTGTATCTGACCACCGGCGGGGGCGGCCACGGGCGTGCGACCGAGCAGCTCATCTCGCTGAGCACGGGGCGCGTCTTCGGCTTTCCGGCGATCGGCTTGATCTGGATCGCCTTGACGGCCGCCTTCGGCATCCTCCTGAAGGTGACGCCTTTTGGCTGGCGGATTCGTGCGCTGGGCAGCAATCCGATCGCTTCCAGCTGCTCGGGCATCCGGGTCCGGCAGATCCAAATCGGGGTGTACGTGCTGAGCGGGTTGTTGGCGGCGCTGGCCGGGTTGCTGTATCTCGGCTGGGCGCGCACGCCCTATCCCACGTTCCAAAGCGGCGCCGGCATCGGCGCCGACGTCACGCTGAAGACCATCTCGGCCGTGATCATCGGCGGCACCATGTTCGCCGGCGGCCGCGGCGGCGTCGGCCGGACCTTCATCGGCGTGCTGATCCTGTCGGTGCTCTACAGTCTTCTGCTCATGGCGGGCCTTGGCGAGGAGTGGCAGATCATGCTGAGCGGGGTGATCATCATCAGCGTGGTCGGCGTGTACAGCCAGGCCCGGGCGCGGTAGGCTCGTTCGGTTTCAATCCCCAAGTTCTATGGACAAATGTAGGACAGGGGCCGTTCAGGCGGCTGAGGTTTCAGCTCGCTGGCCTGGACTTGGGATTCCCCTCCGGGTATCGGCTCCGGGGGACAGAGTTGGCCGGGGAGGGGGAGTGGGTTCCTGGGAGGGGGCCTGCCAGCGGAACGCGGGATGAGTTATTAGTCAAGCCCTTGTGTATAGGATTCAATCCACAACAAGGCTTGTGTATAGCGAACGGTCTTATCCTTTACACAAATCTGAGTTGCGTGTAGAATCCTTTACACAAAGGAGGGCCAGATGAAACCTGCTGTTCCGAAGAAACTGCCACGCACGGATATCGACTGGATGGGCCTAGTACCTTCCATCAGCGCGGCCAATCGAGCACTGGCCGAGTACAACGGGGTTCTCTTCGGGATCCCGAACCCTGAGATACTCCTCTCACCGCTTACTACCCAGGAGGCGGTGCTCTCCTCGCGCATTGAGGGTACCCGGGCGACTTTCGTTGAAGTGTTGAGGTATGAGGCGGGTGAGCAGCCGGCGCAGGACGAGAGGCGCCTGGACATACAGGAAATCATCAACTATCGCCGTGCGCTTCGAGCGGCCGAAGCGGCGATCCGCCGAAGGCCGTTCAGCCTCAACCTTCTCCTCAAGCTTCACGGCATCCTGCTCGAAGGAGTTCGCGGCCGCCACAAGGGAAGAGGCAGGTTCCGTTCTGTACAGAACTACATCGGGCCGCTAGGGGCCGGCATCGAGGATGCCCTATATGTCCCTCCCGAGCCAACCCGGGTCATGGAGTACATGGACGACTGGGAGAAGTACTACCATGCCGGGGAGCGGGATCCCCTGGTCCAGTTGGCCGTCATCCATGCCCAATTCGAGGTGATCCACCCCTTCATCGATGGGAACGGACGCCTGGGGCGGATGCTTGTACCGCTGTTCCTGAACGAGAAGAGACTCCTCTCATGGCCGACGTTCTATATCTCGTCGGTGTTGGAGGCCCGTCGCCCCGAGTACTACGAGACTTTGAGGGGGCTTGATGGTCCAAAGAGCTGGAACCGGTGGATTCAGTTCTTCTTGAACGCCCTAACCGAGCAATCCCGTCAGAACGCCGAGAAGGCCCGAGGAATCCTGTCGCTTCGCGAGCGGCTGGTTCGAGAAGTGTCTCGCCTCACGCGATCGAGGCACACGATTCTCCTGCTCGACCGGATCTTCCGCCAGCCGATCTTCGAGCCCAGCAGTCTATTCGCTGACAAAGCTTTGCCGTCGAAACCTGCGGTCATGACGCTTCTGGGCAAGATGAGGGATGCTGGCATCCTCCGCGTCTTGCGACAGGCCAAGGGCCGCCAAGCGCAAATACTCGCTCTTGCGGAGCTGGTCAATCTGTGTGAGGGCAGGGAGGTCATGTAGGACGGCGGGGCGACGTCTGTGTCTTGCCGGCGAGCCAGCCGATCCTCTCCTCGGCTACAGGTGGGGGAGGTGTACTCTTTGCTGTAGGTATGCTATGATGTGTGCAATTCATCGAAGCTCATGCGGGGTTGTGCACATGCCATGAGAAGACCGGATCACGACGCGCTGTACCAGATCGCCGAGGGCCAGACTGGCTATTTCGCCGCGAGGCAGGCCCGCCAGGCGGGGTTCTCCTGGGACCTGCTCTCCTACCATGCGAAGAGGGGCCTCTTCGACCGAGTCGCTCGCGGGATCTACCGCCTCAAGCGCTTCCCAGCATCGCCCTACGAAGACCTGTCCATCGCGCTGATTCGGACTGGGCCGAGGTCCGTCATCTCGCATGAGAGCGCACTGGCCCTGTACGAGCTGACCGATGCCCTGCCGACGAGGGTACACATCACGGTTCCCAGAACCGCTTCCCGTCGGCGGGAGGGGATCCGGCTTCACACAAGGTCGATTGATGCATCCGAGACGGCGATCCGCGAGGGTCTCCGGGTCACGAAGGTTCCAAGGACGATTGCCGATGTTTCCGCGGCGGGGCTCGCCGATGAGTTTGTGAGCCAGGCGATCCGTCAGGCGATCGATCGAGGTCTCACAAGTCCGGCCGAGCTCCGGAGCGCCAGCGGGAAGTACGGAGGCAGATTCGCACGAATCCTCAGGAGAACACTGGGGGAGCGAATGCCATGAAGTACAAGACCGGCTCGGCTTTCCGGCGCGCCTTGGAAGACCGGATTCGATCGCGGAGCTTGGGGGGCGGCACGCCGATCGTACGTCTGCGGATGCTGGTGGGGTTCGATCGACTGCTGGCCCGTCTGCGGGAGACCAGCCCCGAGGCATGGGTGCTGAAGGGCGGGTTCGCTCTCCAGTTGAGGTTCGGAGCGAGCGCACGAACGACCAAGGATCTCGACCTCCTCTTGCTGGAATCCTCCACTCCTGCCTGGGACCTGCTCAGGCTGGCGGCCGCCAAGGATCTGGGGGACTGGTTCGGCTTTGAGGTTGGACGGACACAGAGAGAGCCCATGGAGGATTCGCTCGGCGGGGAACGCTATCCCGTCCACTCCCTGATGGACGGCCGCACCTTTGAGAACTTTCACGTAGACATCGGTGTAGGCGATCCCATCGTGGAGGCGCCAGAGATCCTGCACACTCCAGATCTCCTGGCTTTCGCCGACATCGACCCCGTGCCTTTCCCCGCCTATCCGCTCACGCAGCAGCTCGCCGAAAAGCTACACGCTTACACCCGACCCCTGGGTGGGGCCGAGAACACGCGTGTCCGGGACTTCGTCGATATGCTTCTCATCGCCAGCATGTCCACGATCGACGGGAACAGCCTATCAGCCGCAATCCGCGCCACGTTTGTGGCGCGGTTCACCCATCCTCTTCCTGGTCAACTGCCGGCCCCGCCCTCGGCATGGGGCGGTTCCTTTCGCAGATCAGTGGATGATTTGCAGCTGAACTGGCAGGACATCGGCGCAGCAAGCAGGGCTGCTCAAGCCTTCCTGAACCCTGTTCTCGAAGGAGTGGTCGGGGAGATCTGGGATCCGGCGACCTGGTCATGGAAGTAACTTGCAGGATCGATCTAGGCTCCGGCGAGGAGTGTTGAAAGATCCGAACACTTCACCGTGCCGGGCTGGCGCGGTGTGATGTGGTTCCACTCCCGCCCGGCTGCCGCCTACTCGACGATCACCTGATCGCTGCCGCTGCGGCCGAACACCTCCGGCGAATACATCTCCTCGGCCTTGGCCGGCGGGACGACGAACGTACCCGGTGTGGTGGCGCGGGCGACATAGGTGTACTCATAGACGCCCTCCCATAGCAGGGAGGTGAAGGCCTCGGCGCGTTGGTCGCGCATGTTCTGGTGCTCGTACCAGGTCCACCACCACCACCAACCGTAGCGATAGTCGGGGCTGCCCGGATCCTGGGGGACGCTCCCCGAGACGGCCAGCGCCGGGTTGACGATCTCCAGCCCTGCCGGCAACGGGTCCATCAGCGCCACGTGATAGCGTCGGTCCTCGGCCACCATCGTGATCCGGGCGCGCACCCGCGCGCCGGCTTTAATGTGCCAGACGCCGTCTTCATCTTGGCGCACGTCCTCGGGATCGTCGACGGCCTCGTAGCTGCGCTGAACGACGAAGCCCTGGTCGAGCGGGTCGAGCTCGAGGTCGGTCGGCGCGTAGCGCAGCCCCAGGCGGTAGTACAGCCTCCCGACGCCGTCCTTGCTCAGGATCAGATCCTGGGTCGCGCCGGCCAGGGTTTCGTCGACCAGGTAGGCCATGGGAATCCCGGTTTCGTGCCGCTCCGTCGTCCGGCCGGCGAAGGCATGCTCCCCGGCGTAGGTCTCACCCA
>CAZGRL010000065.1:0-20462 GCA_964528155.1 uncultured Anaerolineaceae bacterium | reverse complement strand
CGAGGGTCAGAGATTCGATTTCGACGGCATCAGTGAGACGTTTTTCCGCAACCTGCTAGCTCTCCGCTGCTTGTCTCAGCGAGGGACCTTGATCGGGGTACTCCGAACTGAATCTCCACCTCTTTCCTCCATCCCTCAATACATGTATTTGTATTTCGTAGTCGTAGTAGGGACCGGGGATATGTGGAGCGAGGGAGAAAAGGATTGTGCGAGGCATAGTCCAGGGAGTGGCCTCTCTCGGAAACCCAGAGGCACGGGCGTCCGGGTGTCTGTCTTTCCCCTGCTCGCGTGTGGAGCTCTCGGGGAGAGAATCCCTTCTCCGCTAGACCTGTGACTGCACACCCAGCTCTAGCCTGTGCGGCTATTCGGCCGCCAGGGCTGGGATACCTCCCAGGCGAGAGGCGCCGTATGAGGACAGGTTTTCCCCAGATCAGCGGGGTTATCCACAGATTTGGGGGCGTTATCCACAGGAAGCATCGACTACAATGAGCATATGAGTGAAGAAAAAGAGAGAGGCGGATTCGAGGAATTCATCGGCCACTGGCAAGACGAGATCGGCCGGGCATGGGATGATCTGCCCCCGGCAAGGCGAGCAGAGCTCGAAAGAGCAATCGAGCTCTTGCCCGGGGACGTCAAGCGCTGGCGGGGGCTGGTCGATCAGGCCGTCAGTCACCTGCGCTCGGCCGTCGCTGAGAAGAGCCGCATTGCCATCGTGGGCCCGGTCAACGTGGGCAAATCCACCTTGTACAACCTCTTCGTCCGGAAGCGAGGCGATCGGGCTCAAGTCAGCTCGGTGCCCGGGACGACCCGTCAGGCGCAGTTGGCCGACGCTGGGTTGTTCACGGCGATTGATACGCCAGGGGCTGACGCCGCAGGGCCGATCGGCCAGGAGGAGAAAACGAAGGCCCTGGAGGCTGCGCGCCAGGCGGATCTGCTCATCGTGGTCTTCGACGCGACCCATGGAATCCGGCCGCCGGAGCAGGCCTTGCTGGCCGACTTGGCAGCGCTGCAGAAGCCCATGATCGTGGCTCTCAACAAGATGGACGTTGTCGGGCGCGAACGCGCCAGTGTGATCGGCAAGGCAGCAGCCACGCTTGGGCTGAGTGCGGAGCAAGTCATCCCGATCAGTGCCAAGGAAGGCACCGGCGTCGATCGCCTGCTGGTCTCCATCGCCAAAACCGAGCCGGGGATCGTCGCCGCGCTGGGGACAGCCCTGCCGGAGTACCGCTGGAAGCTGGCCCAGGCAGTGATGGGCCGGGCCGCGTCAACCGCGGCAGCGATCGCAGTGACGCCGCTTCCGATCGTCGACTTCCTGCCGCTGATCGCTGTTCAGTCAGCCATGGTATTGAGCATCGCTCGCATTTACGCCTATCGCATCACGCCGGCGCGGGCGCGTGAGCTGATTGCCACCTTCGGGCTGGGGATCCTGGGGCGCACGCTGTTCTATGAACTGGCCAAGTTCGGTGGCCCGCCGGCCTGGCTGGTCGCGGCGGCCGTCGCAGGTGGGACGACGATCGCCATGGGGACAGCCGCTGCGGTATGGTTTGACCGTGGCGAACGACTCTCGGGGGATGCGATGGGGCGGATCGCCCAGAGCGTGACACAGGGGATCGTCGGGCGCCTGCTCCCGCTTGGGAAGCGTCGCCCAAAACGTATCACGCTGCGGCAGCAAGTGGATGAGGCGCTGAAAGACGTGTCGCCGGGCAACCACCCGCCTTCGGATGGAGACCACGAAACAGCCCCCATCACTCCGCCCACAGCGCAAGGCGAGGAAGAACGCGCGCCCACGTCGTGAGCCTGTTCCCACGGGCTCTCCCGCCCCGGGGGTGCTTGGGCGGCGCATGTGACATTGAAGAAGCCGGCTGACAGGGGAAACCCCCCGGGACGAAAGGGGTTTTAACCTGTCGGGCGGTGGCCCGACGACCCTCACTCAGCGGGCTGGCCCTTCCGTGATGCGGAGTGATCACAACTGCCCGCCCTCATCGTTGACCGGAAATTCTGGATTGGATGTCGGGGCTGAGCGCAAAAGTGTCTTCATCTTCGGCAACACCTCCGCTGACTGTTGAGAATCTCACCTGCCGCTACGTCGCCCGTCAGACACCGGCGATCAAGGATGTCACTTTCAAGCTGGCCGCAGGAGAGATCACCCTCATCGCCGGTGCGAGCGGAAGTGGGAAGACCACGCTGTTGCGCTGCATCAACGGGTTGATTCCTCGCAGCTACAAAGCGGAGTTGAGTGGAAGCATATTGCTTGGCGGTGAGGACTACAGCGGTCGCCCGCTTGCAGAGGTCTCCCAGGTCGTCGGAACCGTGCTGCAAGATCCGGAACGGCAGATCCTGGGGGCCTACGTCCGCAACGAAGTGGCTTTCGGGTTGGAGAACCTCGGGCTGCCGCGCCAGGACATTGCGCGCCGCATCGATGAGACGCTCGATTACCTAGGGATACTCGGGCTGCAGGACCGGGAGACCTTTTCTCTCTCCGGCGGGGAGAAGCAGAAAGTGGCGCTGGCCGGGGTGCTGGCGATGCGACCAGCCGTCCTGGCGCTCGACGAACCATTGGCGAACCTCGACTCGGCCAGCGCTCGTGATGCGCTGGGCATGATCCGGCGGCTGGCCGATGAAGGCAAAGCGATCCTGATTATTGAACATCGCGTGGAGGACGTCCTCGGACTGAAGCCGGACCAGGTGATGTACCTCGAGAACGGCGAGGTGACCTACGCCGGATCTGCGGAGGGGCTGGTGCAAACGGCCGACTATCGGTCGGTCAAGCTACCGGCCTCGGTCGTGATCGATCGTGCGCGCACAGCGCGTGCAGTGCCGGTGCCCCCGCCTACGCCTTCAGCCCGCACCGACGCTCCGGCGCTGGTTGAGTTCAAAGACGTTTCATTCCACTATCCCGAGGGCCCGCCGGTGTTGCGCCAGGTGAATCTGGCGATACGTCAGGGAGACTTGATCGGCGTTCTGGGCCCGAACGGGGCCGGCAAGACGACGCTGGTGAAACATGCCATCGGGCTGTTACGACCGACGGAAGGCCGCGTTCTGCTCGAGGGAGCCGACAGCCGGAGCCTTACGATCGCCAAGATGGCGCGCATGGTCGGATACGTCTTCCAAAGTCCGCGGCATATGCTCTTTGCGCCGACTGTCGCCGAGGAGTTGGCGTTTGGCCCGCGCAATCTGGGCATCCCCGGCGACCAGGTCGAAGAGAACACGCGTCAGGCCCTGGCGGTTGTTCACCTGAGCAGCGAAATCGACCGGCCGCCTCTGGCATTGAGCTTTGGCCAGCAGAAGCGTGTGAGCATCGCCGCGATTCTGGCGATGAGAAGCTCCATCCTGGTCATGGACGAGCCGACCGCCGGGCAGGATTACGCCAACTATATGGGCTTCATGGACTCGGTCGCCGGATTGGCCAAGGAGAACGGCAACGGCAACGGGAAGGGCTACAACTTCTCGGCCATCATCTTCATCACGCACGATGTCGACCTGGCGGTGAGCTATGCCAACCGGGTCCTGATCGTGAGCGCTGGCCGGATCGAGGCCGATGGCCCGCCGCACGAGGTGTTGTCCGATTTCGATCTATTGCGAAGGAGTCGGATCGTGCCCTCGTCGCTCCTGAAGGCAAACATCGATCACTATAAAGAAACCGGCCGGTTCATGCGGGCGGAGTGGTTGGCTGGAGCGCTATCGTCTCTGTGAGGGATAACCGCGAGGCATGAGGCAGCATGTCCTCGCGTAGATCCAACGGTACTCAAACCGATCATCCGAATCTAGAAGGAGGCAATCATGGACAACAAGTACGTCAGAGGCGCGGTGACCGTTGTCGTAGGCTTTGTCATCCTGGGTGCCCTGCTGTGGCTCGGCGAGGTCATCGCCACCAGCTCGAGCCCGGATGCCTACGGCCTGGCCGCCCAAGGGGCCTTCGGCAGCGGAGGCTGGCTGACCTGGCTCATCGTCGGGGCAGTCGTTCTGTACGTGATCTACGTGCTCTTCGCCGAGGCTGACATGTTCAAGATCGGCACGCGCGATGTCGTCATGATGGCCATCGGGGCGGCGCTGTATGGCGTGCTCTCGTGGGTCTTCAACATCGTGCCGGTACCATCGGTCAGTCTGGTCTCGCTCAGACCGGTCGTGGCAATTCCGATCTTCTTCGGCTTTGCCTTCGGCCCGGCCGTCGGATTCTTCACCGGCGCCTTCGGCAATGTCCTGGGTGACGCACTGACCGGATGGGGCGTGTTCCCTGTGTGGGACATCGGCAACGGCCTGATGGGGCTGGTGCCGGGCCTGGCCGGGATGTACCTGATGGGCAAGACCCGAGGGCAAACGCGGCTGCTCCTGTGGATCTCGGCCGCGGTTCTCGCGTTGGGCGTGATCCTGCCATTGGTCTCGCCGAACATCTCCGATCCGTTCTCAGGTGAGCCCGCCAACTTCGGTGCATGGTGGTACGTCATGCTCGTCGTCCTGGTGGTCATGCTGGCCACGGCGCTCGCGCCGCGATACTGGCCCTATATCCTGGGCGTGTTGACCCTGGCCTTTGTTGTTTTCGGCCTGGTCGACATGATCAACAACGGATTCTCGACCGGAGTGCTCGTCGTCTGGTTGGTGGCTATTGTGATGGCCTACGGCGCCTGGTATGTGAACAGTCGCGCCAAGGCCATCGCCAACTGGCTCGACGACACAGACACGACATCCCTGGTGATCTGGGGTACGTTAGGGGTGATCGTCGGGATCGGCTTCTCGTCGATGGCCGACATCTTGGTCAACGGCTACAGCTTCGCCACGGCCTTCGTCGGTGAGTTCGTGCCGGCGGCAGGACCGAACACGCTGTTCGCCGTGATCCTGACTCCCCTCTTGTATGCCGCCTGGAAACAGGCGCGCGCCATGGCTGGCCGCTAGGGCGGACGGACTATCCTGGTCGGGGTGCACCTTGCGCCCCGACCAGGCCTCACCATCGAACATGCTGGTCAACTGGGCATACATCAAGCGCGACACACTTATCCATCGGCTCGACCCGCGCTCGCGAATCATCTTCATGCTGTGCGCGCTTCTGGCCGTAGGGTTCATCCCCGGCCGGGGAACGGGGATCGGCATCTGGGACGCCCGGTTGATCCTGGTCTTCCTGGTGTTGTCGTTCCTGCAAATCTTCCTCGCCCGCCTTACCTGGCGCCAGACACGGCGCTTCTGGATCGTGATCACCTTCGTCGCTGTCGTCCTTTCGGTGATCACCTTGTTCACCGGGCGTGGAGCTGCCGGGACATACGACATCGCCAACGAGCACGTCCTGTGGTCCCCGGTGACGGGGGTCGGGTGGCTTGATGTTGGCCTCCGGATCAGCGCCGAACGGTTGTCGTACCTCGTTGCCCAGATCATGCGGATCATGACGTTCGCCGCGCTGTCGGTGACGATCCCCTACACAATCGATCCGGCGCTGTACGGGATCGCTTTCAAGCGACTCGGCCTGGGCGACAAACTGGCCTATGCCATGGACTTGGCCTTTCGCTTCATCCCCAGCCTCGGCCGCGATTTTCAGACGACGATGGACGCGCAAAGGGCGCGCGGGTTCGAGTTGGATGCGGGCGAAGGGACGAACATCATCCAGCGCGTGCGCAACTTTGCTCCGCTGCTCATCCCACTCACAGTCGGCGCGCTGATGGGGGCCGAAGAGATCACCGACGCCATGGACCTGAGGGCCTTCGGCGTGGGGCCGCGAACCTGGCTGCCGGTGCTCAAATACCGCGCGGCTGATTGGGCGGTGATCGGCTTCGGCGTGCTGCTCGTCGCGGCGACGATCGTGCTTAAACGTGCCGGCTACGGCGGCGTGTGGATCCCAGCCTCCCTTCTGCGTTGAGCATTTGAGCTAGAGGTCTAGCAACAGCGGGGCGAGATCGGCGGTTGTGCCCAGGATCAGGTCGGCGCCGGCTCGCTCGAGTTCCTCGCGTTCGCCGAAGCCGCACAGTACACCGATCGTCTGCGCTCCGGCGGCGCGCCCGGCGCGGATGTCGACCGTTGTGTCCCCTACGATCACACAATCTTGTGGCGCAAGACCGAGTTCTTGGGCCGCCCGTACGACCGGCTCCGGATGCGGCTTTGTGCGCCGGGTCGACCTGGCCGTGACGACGGTGCTGAAGAATCGATCGAGATGACTGGCGGCGAGGAATCGACGCGTCCGTACCTCACCCCGCGTGGTGACGATGGCCAGCGGAAACTGCGCGGCCAGGTTCTCCAGGAGCGCTTCCACATCCGGGATCAGCGCCGGTGACCCTCCCGCTTTTGCCCCACGCCTCCGGTCGAGAGCCTCCAACGCGGGGCCGACAAGCTCATCCACCATCAGACGGTCTGCCAGGGTGAGGAGGGCGTTGACCGGTCCCTCAGCCGCCATGACTAAACGGCGAGGCAGGCTGCCGCGCCCGGCGGAGCGGAGGCCCAACGGGGCCAGGACCCGGGCGGCGAATCGGATCGCTTGATCATCCGTATCGGCCAATGTCCCGTCGATGTCGAAGAGAACCGCGCGAACTCTGGATCTGTCAATCGCGTTCATCGGACCGGCACCGGAAAAGTCACACCGGAACGCGCCGCCTCAACTGTCGTCTTGTCGGGGCCGAGGATCCATAGCGTCTGGTCCGATGCGCGCTCGAGGAGAGTGTATCCACCTTCCCACGTCCACGTGTCGGCCTGAGCGGTCGGACGTCGCTCCCCGAAGCGCACCTCCCCATACTTCCGAAACGCGAGGGCGAAATCCTGTGCCTGGCGCAGATTGTCCCATCGGGTGATCAGGAGCAGCAAGTCATCGTCGAGCAGGGCGTTGTGAAATGTCATGAGGACATCGCCACCCCAGTCGGAGGCTGCCTCGGCTGACTCTTCAGGCGGCAGGTAAACCTGGAGCGCCTGGCGTGTCCGCCACTCGCCGAGCACAGTCGTCTGGCGCAGTTCCCATGATGGGCCGAGCGCACCCCCAAGTTCGGGCGCCCTTACTGGAAGTGGGCCGTCCTCCGGGTAGCGCTCCGGGTGCAGAATCTGCTCGGTCGAGATCGGTGGATCGGCGTAGGCATCATCGACCGCCGCCCACCCGCCCGACAGGTAAAGATCCTGGATGAACGTCCTGCCGCCAGAAAGCACAAAGTCGTAGGTGTCGCTTAGGAATTGCGGCGCCGGGAACAGGCTTACTTCATCGGCCGCAATAAGCAGGCCCTCCATTCGAGCGGCATCCTCTCTGTCGCCGTAGATGCGTACCCACTGTTCCTGGGTCAGGCGAGTATCCCCGATCAACATCGCTGCCATGGCGAGGCCTGCATCATCGGCCGAGGCGCACCCGATCGGGCAACATGTGGTGGATGGGCTCACGTCGAGAACCTCCACCCGGAGCGCCGAGACATAGGAGGCGAGATAATCCAGCCTCAACGACGAATCGAACGCTGGAGGATCGTTCAGCGCGATCGATTGTGACGTCTGGTCGTAGAGACTCGTCACGCCTGCAGCCCAATCGGCGGCAAGCGTGGCGTAGTTCGCCTCGGACTCGAACCCGCCCCTGAGAAGCCCGAGCATCGCCAGCGTCTCCGGCCTGAGCGCGTTCTGCGTGCGCTGTGCCAAACATGCTTCGAGCGCCTTGGCTTGTAGATCGTCGGGCGACAGGAGCTGCAGAGAGATCTCCTTCGACGGCCTCATGCCGCGCAAAAGTGAGGCGTGATCTTCGAGGAGTCGGAGAGACTGTTCAACGTCTACGGGAGACGCGATTGTCGTCTGCGGTGATCGATCAGACGCGGCAGCGGACGGTGACGGCGAAGGCGGCGATGTCTCGGCGGGGGGTGCAGTGACCCCGCCCATTTGCGGCCCTTGCCAGCTGAATGTGCATCCAGCGCCGACGGCCAGGATGCATACAAACCCGATGATCACCCGAACGCGAATATGGTCCACGCGTGCCCTCCGACGGGGAGGGCCATTCTAACATCGGGGAGTGACGGGATGAACTGCGCTTTCAAGTGTGACCGGGCGGCTCCGCCGCCCGGTCACACTTGAAAGCGCAGTGTGCCCCGGATTATGAAGCGGGCTGGTTCGATGTCGAGAATTCGACCGCGATCCGGATGGTTTCGAAGTGAATGTCGACGGTGTCGCTGATGTCCTTTGAGTATCCGCCGGATAGCGTGATGGCCACAGGGATAGACCTGGCCCGGCAAGCGCCCAGGACCATTCGATCGCGCTGTGCCAAACCAATCTTGGAGAGACCCAGGCGTCCGAACATGTCTCCTTTGAATGGATCGGCACCGGCCAGGTAGATCACCAATTTGGGCGCGGAATCCGCCAGTGCGCTCTCGAGGCCTTGCTCGAGCGCATCGAGGAACGCTTGGTCCGTCGTCCCATCCGCAAGCGCGATGTCCAGATCGCTCTGTTCTTTGTGGAAAGGGAAGTTGCGGGCGCCGTGGATCGAAAAGGTGAAGACTCTTGGATCGGCCCGGAAGATGGCGGCCGAGCCATTACCTTGATGGACGTCGCAATCGACGATCAAGACTCGCTGGGCGCGACCCTCCCGCTGCATCACCCTCGTGGCAACGGCGACATCGTTGAACACGCAGAACCCCTCGCCGTGGTCGGGGTAGGCATGATGCGTGCCTCCGGCGAGGTTGGCGGCCAGGCCATCGGCCAATGCGTCGCGGCAGGCAGCTATCGTCCCGCCGACCGAGCGGTGGGAACGCTCGACCAATTCTAGCGACCAGGGCAGGCCCATCCGCCGGATCTCCTTTTCGGAGAGCGTTCCTTCCTTGACCTGTTCCAGATAGACCGGGGTGTGCACGAGCAGGAGATCTTCGTCGGTTGCGGGGGGCGGGACGAGCAGATCTGAGGGCGCCATCACGCCGGCGGATATCAGCTTCAGCCTCAGCCGCGTGTATTTCTGCACCGGAAAGCGGTGACCCGAAGGGAGCGGGAACCGGAAGGTGTCGGAGTAGTAGGCCTTCAAGGTCGTCCGTGGTCGCGAAGGGAGGTGCGGAAGATTCTACCGCGCTTGACTTTGATCATCGGCGAATTAGGACTGCTGAGAGTTTCAGCTGACTCAGGCGCCCGGCGGGAAAAGCAACTCGGGCGGCCAATGGAACAGATCGAGATGCCGGGATACTCAGGTAAGCCGCTTGCGCAGAAGCTCGGGATCAAGGCCGGCCACAAAGTGCTGGTCGTCTCCGGGCCCGGGAACTACGCAGCACTCCTCCGGCCACTTCCGGAAGGAGTGAGCCTGCGGCGCTCGGGGCGGAGCTTCGCCGGCTGGCGGCGATCATGCCTGACAACGGCATGATTTGGGCGTCCTGGCCCAAGAAGTCGTCCGGCGTCGAGACCGATCTCGACGAAGACGCCGTGCATGAGCTGGCCCTGGCGATTGGGCTGGTGGACGTCAAGGTGTGTGCTGTTGACGAGACGTGGTCGGGGCTCAAGCTGGTGCGGCGTTTGAAGGACCGGGGTGCCCGTCGCCGGTCCCCTAAGCCCTAGGCGGGAGACCCGGGCTCGCTGGCGCGGGGATCCATTTTGGGCCGCTCGGCCCGACGGACGGGAGCGCTGTAGGCCCTCTTCCATAGAGCGAGGTACCGCTCAACCTCTTCGTTCCAGCGACGATCGCCCCAGCCCAGTTCGGGTTGCGCGACCGCTCGAATGCGTGCCATCAAGGCCTGTCCGCCATCCGGCAGCAACAGGCCCAGCCGGACGCGGCGCAGAAGCAAGTCATCCAAATGAACCACGCCTTCAGCGCGAGCGGCCCATCGCAACTCCGCCCATATGGGGATACTCTGCCCAATCGGTTCAAGTTCGTCTGGGCCCGCGCACGCGAGAACAAGAGGCGCGTCCTCGCCGTGCCGGCCGATGACGCGCAGGCGGACGCTGGGCTCGAGTTGTGAGGGGAGATCCTCGATCGATGGCGGCGGATCCAGGACCCGCCAGTCGCGATCGAGACGCGACGGTACGGCAATCGATGCGCGCGCGGCTCGCAGCGCGGCATGCGCCATCAGGCGAAATGTCGTCAGCTTTCCGCCGGTGACCGTCAAAAGGTTGCTCTCTCGCCGCAAGATGTGCTCTCGAGATTCCCGGGATGGGTCGGCCTGTCCGGTGTCGAGTACGGCTCGGATGCCGGAGAAGGTCGATGGGATATCCGTCTGTCCCAACCCGAGGCCCCAAAAGGTGCGTCTTGCCGCAGTCAGAAGGTAGTCGACTTCGGATTGGCTGATCGCCGGATCTGTCTCGACCGGCGCGACGTGTTCGACGTCGGTTGTTCCGAGGATCGTCACGCCTTCCCACGGGAAGGCGAAGACCGGACGTTGATCCTGCGGATGGAGGAAGCTGACGGCGCGGGCGAGCGGGAGGCGATTCCAGGGGAAAACGAGGTGACTGCCGCGCAAATGACGCAGACATGGCCTGCCGTTGATTTGGGCCCGAAGCTCGTCCGCCCAGACGCCTGTGGCGTTGATGATCACAGCCGCGCGCACTTCGGCATGCCGTCGGGAGTCAGACGGGGCCTCGTCCTGGAGTACGACCCCGACGACCGCCCCGGAGCGAAGGCGAAGGAGCTCGATGGCGCGGGCGTAGTTGATGGCCACACCGCCGTCCCGAACCGCTTCGCGCAAGACGCGCAGGACCAACCGGGCATCGTCGGTCTCGGCGTCGATGTATCGATAGCCTCCTTCCAGCCCTCGCGGTTCAAGCTGTGGACACAGGCCCAGCATTCCCGCCGGGTCGTACCGGCGGTGACCCCACTTCAGCGCAAGCAGATCGTAGACACCCAGGCCAAGCCCGTACAACCACAGGGGGATACGATCGCCGTCGTAGCCGGCGAGCAAGAAGCTCAACGGGGTCACCAGCCCACGCCCTTCGCGCAGCAGCCGCTCTCGCTCTCGAACAGACTGCAGAGTGAGCTTGAGTTGGGCGTTCCTGAGGTAGCGGAACCCACCGTGAACGAGCTTCGAGGAACGACTGGATGTGCCTGAAGCGAAATCGCCCGCCTCGACCAACAACGCGCGCAGCCCGGCGCGTGTTGCCTCGCGCAGGATCCCGGCGCCAGTGATTCCGCCGCCAATGATGATCAAGTCCCAGGCTTCGTCCAGGGAAGACCAGATTTGATCGCGCCAGCCCTGTTCCCACATGGATTCTTTTTGGCAGCGCCCCTTGTCAATCCTCGGGAACCAACTTACCCGGGTTCAGAACGCCGTCAGGGTCAAGCTGCCTGCGAACCGCCTCGATCATGGATAGGCCGATCAAACCTTTCTCGAGCGGCATGTAGCGCGCGTGATCCGCCCCAACGCCGTGTTGGTGGCTGATGGTCCCTCCGTGGTCCAGGATGACACCGGACGCCTTGGATTTGAGGATCCCCCATCGATCCAACATCTCGTCCGGATCCTGGCTGCGCCGGAAGACGTACGTCGCGTACACGCTGGCCCCGTGCGGATAAACATGGGAGAGGTGATTGAAAGCCAGGACGCGTTCCCCGGTGTCCGCCAATGTTGAGGTCAAGGTTGTCTTGATCGCCGACGCGGCCTGGGTCACCTTCGACCAGGGAAGGGCGGTCTCCAGCGTATCCAAAGCGAAACCTTCATCCCACAACGTGTTGCGCAGGTAGGGTGTCAGGAAACGTGTCCTGCGCCAGGTCCTACCCGGATAGGATCCAACCCAGAGGCCGCCGAACCGGCGGGCAATGTCGGCGACCTCGCGGCGCGAGCGCCTGATCAAGTCGGACGAACCGGTCAATCCCACGACAAGCAGGCATCGCCCCTCGCCGTAGCCGAGAAGGCGAAGCCCGCCATCGGCCCACATTGTCCGTCGCGAGTGACCGGTGAGGGCGAACGACGTGTCGGTCTCGGTTGCGTCGCTCAGCCGGAGCATCGAGACGCGCGTTCCCTTCTGTGCGGTCGAGCGTACGGCGGCGACACCAGCCTCCCACTCGTGGAAGAAAATCCCATAGAAGGCTTCGCTCTTGGGGACGTGGCGGACCCGGAGGACCGCCCGGGTGATTACCGCCATTCGTCCCTCGGACCCCAGGATCAACTGTCTGAGGTCGGGCCCGGCCGCGCTCGCCGGATGAGGCGCCAGGTCGAGAGGACCGAGCGGTGTTTCGGTATGCCCGCCGGCGAACAGGTCTTCAATCCGCCCGTAGTAATACGATTGCTGTCCGCTGGATCGCGTGGCGATCCAGCCGCCGACTGTCGAGAACTCGAACGATTGCGGAAAGTGGCCCAAGGTAAGGTCGTGGGATCGGAGCGCGGCCTCGAGGTCCGGCCCCCGGCAACCGGCTCCCACGCTCGCCAGAAGGCTGACTCTATCAATCTCGTGCAGCGCGTTCATTCGCGATAAGTCGAGGCTGAGCACGGGCACATCTTGAACGCGTGGGTTGATATGACCTACTACACTTGTGCCACCCCCATAGGGGATCACGCGCACGCCTCGCGCGCGGGCGAAACTCAGAAGCGAACGGACCTCTTCATCATCGACCGGGTAAGCCACGCCGTCAGGAAATGCGCCGATCCGTCCGCTGCGCAAAGCGACCCAATCGGGCAGGCTTTGGCCGCGGGCATGCAGCAGTCGCTCGGATGCTTCAGTCGAGATCAGCGGGTGAGGGGGGAGGGTCGATGCCGGGACCGAAGCGAGCACGCGCTCGATCGGTGCGTCGGCGGACGGGTTTCCAGGACCGACACGCGCAGCCAGGTGGGCCAGTCCGACTTCGGGAAGCGGATAGGTTGTGGCTTCGTCTCCCCAGCCATTCCAGCGCCTCAAGCCGCACCTCCTTCCGCTCCCGGGCTAGGCAGGCACCCTTTCGAGCGAGGATCCCCGCTAGCATCTGACGTCAATGGTCCGTCGTCCCATTCACATCCCCCGAATCAATCCGCCAGGCTGACAGTCGCGGCAGAAGTTGGTGATCCGCTGGTTGGCGCCGACGAGCGAGATCGTCGTTCCGCAACGCGGACAAGGTTGCCCGCCGCGCATGTGCACGGCGAAGAACTCGCGTGGCTTGAGATGAATGTCGTCTTTCATCGCCAGACGGACCTGGTTGATTGACTCAAGAAGCGTGGCGCGCACGGCGTCGAACAACGAGTCGATCTCTTCCGGTGACAGGCTGGTGCGTTTGCGATAGGGATGAAGCCTCGCTCGCCACAGGATCTCATCGGCGTAGGCGTTTCCGATCCCGGCTATGAAAGCGCCGCGTGTGAGAACGCCCTTGATCTCTCCTCGAAACGAGCGCAGGCGCGCGATGAACTCATCTCGTCTGATATCCAGTGCATCAGGCCCCATCTCGCTGAACATCGGCACGTCCTGTGGAAGCCGAGTCAGATAGAGCTGGCCCATGCGTTTCTGATCGACGTACCTCAGTTCTTCGGATGGCTGCGTGAAATGAAACACCACGTGCACAGGTCCGGCTTTCTTCTCTTTGGGTGGGCAAAGCTGGAATCGGCCGGTCAACTTTGGGCTGACGATGAGCCAAAGGGCACCATCATCCAGGGCGAAGAGCAGGTACTTTCCCCGGCGGTCGATCGAGAGGACGGTCTTGCCGGTGATGGTCTCGGCGAAGCCCAGCCCGGTCAGATCGCGGATGACGATCGGTCCGCCTCGGCCAGCGATCGATACTCGCTCGACGCGGCGGCCGACGATCCTACGTGTCAGGACCTCTCGGACAACCTCGAGTTCAGGGAGCTCGGGCATACAGGCATCCGATATCGTGGCCTGTGGTCAATGGCGGGCCCGGAGTGGGGAGCACTCGCACGCCCGCGAAACGATCCTCACTCCGGCGAGATGATGAACAGCTCGGTCTGGGGTGTGCTGAGCCATTCCACCCTGCTTTCTGTCACCAGAACATTCTCTTCGAGTGAAATCCACCCCCGGCCAGGAACCGGGGCCATGAGCTCGACCGCAAAGACATTACCAGCCTGCACCTCACGAAAGGGTGTGCGTCCGTAGCGCTCCCAACGCGGGCCGAGGAGGGTTCCACCGTCGTGCGCCGCTCTACCCAGATTGTGCCCGAAGGCATGCAAGTACTCTGGCAACCCGTGCTGAGTGAGATACTCGCGCGCAGCCTGGTCCACCTCCCAGCCCTTGGCTCCTGGCTTGAGTGCCGCCACGCCGGCCAAGAGAGCGCCGTGGGTGTGTTCCCAGACCTGCAACACTTCGTCCGGTGGCGTCGCCTGGCCCGCCTCGAGGACATACCACATCCGTTGCAGATCGGAGCAGTACCCATCCTGCCGGACCCCGAAATCGACGTGCACCAGATGTCCTTGCCGGACTCTCTGCTCCCCCGGCGCGCTATGTCCCGGCGGCGAGTCGGGGCCGGTATTCACCAACGGGTTCATCGTCAGTTCCCAGGCGGGCTCGAGGTCCAGCTCCCGCAACCTGCGCCGAAGAAAGTTCGCCAACTCCTCTTCAGTGCGACCCGGGACGATCTCGCCGGCAAACTCGGAGAACAGGCCTTCGGTGGTGGCGATCGCTTTCCGGATGAGGCTCACCTCGCCCGCCGACTTTAGCCCGCGCAAGTGTCCGACCAATGCTTCGGCCGACACCACGCGCTCCGCTCCGATCCCCGCTTCTCTCAAGATCTCGTCCAGGATCATCCGCATCCCGACTGTCAAACCATCGGCCGCGGGATCGTCCCTGGAGAAGTCAATGGCCACTCTATCGGGGTTGATCCGACGCATGACCTGCAGCAGTCGGGGGCGCAGCGCTTCGTCATATCCAATGACTTCGCTGAAGGCCTCCAGCGATTCAACATTTCCAACATCGTAGCGTCCGACGACAGCGATGCGCTGCCCGTCTTTGCAGATAATGAAAGCCGACTCCCAGGTCACGCCGTAGGGGTTGATGATCTCAAGCGCCGGCTCGGCGATAAGACTTGTCTCTCGGGCGAAACACAGCCAGCAGTCGACCCCCATGGAACCAACGAGTGCGACAGCTTGGTCGACCTTCTCTTGGGCGAGGCGCGCGGCCAACGAATTCATCTGTTGGGCATCCTCCGTTCCGCGAGGAAAGGATGAAGTTACGGCGTAGAAAGCGAGGAAAGTTTATCATGCGCCTCGCGCAGGTCAACGCCGGGCGCGGGCTGACGTGCCAGCAAACCCATTTCGCGTGCCGGGCGAGGGGTCACTTATAATCGACATTCGATGACAATCCAGCACACCCTCGAACAGCTGCGGCTTGACCCGGGATTCATGCGCAATGTGAGCGCGTGGACCAAGCTCGACGCACGCCCAGCCCGCTATGGAGAAATGCCGCCCGGGCTGGATCCGCGGCTGATCGGAGCGCTGAGAGAGCTTGGGACCTCGCCGCTGTACCTGCATCAGTCCGAGGCGGTCCTATCTGCCCTTGAGGGTGAGAACGTGGTGGTCGTCACCGGGACCGCCTCAGGAAAAACGCTGTGCTACAACCTCCCGGTCTTGAACGACCTGCTGTCGGACTCGGAGGCGCACGCGCTGTACATCTTCCCCACGAAGGCACTGGCCCAGGATCAGTTAGCCGCGTTGGGGGGCATGCTCAGCGCGGTGCGGGCGGAGGAGCAGGTGCCGATGGCGACCTACGACGGCGACACGCCCCCGGCGCGCCGCCGCCAGATCCGGGAGGGAACGAGGATCCTGGTCACCAACCCCGACATGCTCCACGCGGGTATCCTGCCTCACCACCCGCGATGGGCGGCGACTTTCGAGCATTTGAATTGGGTCGTCCTGGACGAAATGCACATCTATCGTGGGGTCTTCGGCTCGAATGTGGCCAATCTGATGCGGCGGCTTCGCCGAATCTGCCGCTTCTACGGATCGGATCCGCAGTTCATCCTGACATCGGCCACGATAGCCAATCCCAAAGAATTGGCTGAGCGGCTGATCGAGGGGCAGGTTCGCCTGATCCCGGCCGATCTGGACGGTTCACCCCGGGCTGAGAAACATGTGCTGATCTACAACCCGCCGGAGATCGATCCAACGCTTGGGCTGCGTCGCGCCTACACGCTGGAGGCTTCGCGGCTGGCTGAGCAGTTCCTCGAAGCCGACGTGCAAACGGTTGTCTTCGCTCGCTCGCGGCGGACGACCGAGGTGCTGCTGGGCTATGTCCGCGATGCGGTCGAACGAGCCGGGGGCGATCCAAGCGCTATCCGGGGATACCGGGGAGGCTACCTTCCCCTCGAGAGACGAGAGATCGAACGCGGGCTGCGGGACGGCAGCGTTCGAGGGGTGGTGGCGACGACGGCGCTCGAACTGGGCGTGGATATCGGCCAACTCGGCGCTGCGGTCATCGCCGGCTATCCGGGAACGATCGCCAGTTTGTGGCAGCAGGCCGGACGGGCCGGCCGGCGAAGCGAGGTCTCAGCGGCCGTGCTCATCGCCTCGGCCAGCCCGCTCGATCAGTTTGTAGCGGCGCATCCTGCGTATCTGTTCGACCGATCGCCGGAGATGGGGCTTGTCAACCCGGACAATCTGGCCCTTCTAATCCGCCACTTGCGCTGCGCTGCATTCGAGTTGCCTTTCAAACTGGGAGAGCGATTCGGCGACAACGAAGACTCGGGGGCCCTGCTGGAGGTCCTGGCCGAAGACGGCGAGCTCCATCAGTCGACCGACGCGTTCCGCTGGGTCGGCGAATCGTATCCGGCGGAAGGGATGTCCCTGCGATCTGGCACGGACGATACGATCGTCATCCAGGATGTTGGTGCCGGTCGGCCGGTCGTGATCGGTGAGGTGGACAGGGCGACGGCGCCGGTCCTGTTGCACGCTGGGGCGGCCTATCTGCATGAGGGCCGATCCTACCTTGTGAGCGAGTTGGATTGGGAAACCGGGATCGCCACTGTCGAGCCGGCCGAGATCGATTACTACACCGAAGCGGCCGAGTCGGTCGACCTGGAGCAGGTCGAAGTCTATGATGCTGACGAGAACTGGACGGTGCGGCGCGCTCACGGCCGCGTGCTGGTAACGGCGCAGGCGACGTCTTTTCGCAAGGTGAAGCGGTACACACACGAGACCCTCGGCTACGGGACGATCGACCTCCCGCCCCGATCGTTTGAGACGACGGCGTACTGGTTGTGGATCGCACCCGAGGTCGTGGCCGAACTGGAAGCGGCCGGGGTGTTGATCGCCCCCAATGACTACGGTCCCGAATGGCCCGAGGCGCGGGCCGCGGCGCGGGCGCGCGACGGGTACACGTGTCGCCAATGCGGTGCGCCTGAGCGCCAGGGGCGCGCCCACGATGTGCATCACCTGCGTCCTTTCCGCGAGTTTGGTTACGTGCCCGGAGAGAATCGTAACGACCTCCAGGCCAACGCCCTCGACAATCTGATCACCCTGTGCTCAACCTGCCATCATCGGGCGGAGGCCTCGCGTGGGACGCGGTCGGCGCTCGGCGGGCTGGCCTATGCACTGAGTAACATCGCCCCCCTATTCGTGATGTGCGATCCGCGCGACCTGGGCTCGGTGACCGAATTGCGATCGAAAGATACCGGCGGGCCGACGATCACCTTGTATGACCGTGTGCCGGACGGCCTGGGGCTCTCCGAACGGCTCTACACACTTCACGCCGACCTGGTGACTGGTGCGCACGAATTGGTCCGGAGTTGCGCGTGTTACGATGGATGTCCAGCGTGTATTGGCCCCGTGGGTCCTGGCGGCGGCGAGATCAAGACGCTCACGCTTCGACTGATCGAAGCCCTGACCGGTCGGGAAGCGTGATCATCGGACGTGTGGGACCCTCGGGTTGCCCTTGACCCCGGCAATTGGGCCTGTGATAATGCGTCCGGTCGGCTGCCAGGCGGACAATTGCTCGATGATGAAACTGCGTAATATCACTCCTGTAGTCTTGGCTGTGTTGCTGGTCGCATGCGGCGCCAGCCAGGCAGAATCTCCGACGCCGACTGTCGTCCCGTTCGCGACAGCCTCTTCTGGCGGGACGCCCCAGACGGGTGGGTCAAGTGTCTGCGACCCGAACGTCTTCCTGCCCCAAATCAAAGAAGATCTCCCCTTTGCGCAGGTGTCTCTGCTTCACAACTTCTTGTTGGCGGTTCACTACATCAACCTGTGGGTCGTTTCACCCGACCTGGAAACTGCGGCGGTCGCCGGCCAGATCGAGACCAACAAGTCCGATGCCGCTCTCCTGGCCGCCAAGCTGAGTCATCTCATTGCCAACGACCACCCGTGCGTCCGGGCATCATTCGAACGAATCACAACGACCATTGTCGACAGTCGGTATCATGCCTGGTTCATCGGGGATGTCGCGATGACAGACATACCCGCCGGGGATGCGCTCGATTTAGATCAACTCAAGAAACTCAGCGAACTTTTTGTTTCACCATCGTCGCTTGAGACGCCCGTCGAACACCCGGGCCCGGAGGTTCCTCCGGCGAACGCCTGCGATTGGCAGCATGCCCGCGAAGGGCTGCGCACGCAGTTCTCCCCGGCGGGGCCGAACGTCGACTTCTACTTCGTCATCGATCAAGATGGGGCGAACGTTTGGGCCCAGTGGGAAGGGCCCGATCCGCAGCAGACCCCCGAGGGTTTTCTTTCCGGATTGCTCTCCCTCCAGGCCGAGCTTCAATGCTTGAACCCGCCGGTGGATATTCTCTGGATGATCTACACGGACGGGTCGGGCAGGGTGAGCCTGGTCATGGCCGCCGACGGCGAGGCCCTGCGCAACCCCGATCCGGCCTACCTGGTGGACCATCTGCAGTTGATCTACCCCTCGCCTTCTTCGTAATCTCACCTTCGTAGCAATACCAGCGCACACCTCTCTGGCGACAAGTCTGAAAATGCCCACGTGGTATAGTACGGAAACTCCGCCAGAGGATCCTCGATTCGTATGTCTGAGCCCAACCCCGGACGTCTTGAGACGCTCTACCGCGTCTCGCAAGCTATTGGTTCGACGCTTGATCTGGACAGCGTGTTGAATGCCGTGATCGATCAGGTGGTCGGTGTCACTCGCGCCGAGCGCGGTTTCCTGATGCTTGGAGACAGCCGCGGTCTCGATTTCAGGGTTGCGCGAGGAATCGACCAGAAGACGATCGAAGCACCCGAGTTCGAGGTGAGCCGGGGTGTGATTGAACGCGTCGCCCAGACCGGCAATGCCGTTATGACCAGCGACGCGCAGAGCGAGGAATGGCTGGCTGAACGAACGAGCGTGGCATCGCTCAAACTACGCTCGATCATGTGTGTCCCGCTGGTTGCCCAGGGTCGTCGCATCGGCCTGGTGTATGTCGACAACCGCATGCAGGCGGGGATATTCGGCACGGATGATCTAGAGCTGCTGCAGGCGGTGGCGAGCACGGCGGCTGTGGCGATCGAAAATGCCAGGCTGCACATGGCGGAGGTCGAACAGGCGCGGCTGGAGCGGGAGCTCGAGGTCGCCCGTCAGGTTCAGACGAGCCTGATGCCGCTGGAGCCGCCGGACGTTCCTGGCTTTGAGTTGGCGGGCCTGTGGCGGGCCGCACGTGAAGTTGGAGGCGACTTCTACGATTTCATCCCGCGCGCCGACGGGCAGGTGGGGATTGTGATTGGCGACGTGACAGACAAGGGCGTCCCGGCGGCATTCTTCATGGCGTTGGCGCGCACGACGTTGCGAGCGAGCCTGACCGGTGGAGGCTCAGCGCTGGCCGGGCTGCAACAGGCCAATCGCTTGATCAGCGCCGACTCGAGCAGTGGTATGTTCGTGACTCTCTTCTATGCAGGACTGGATCCCGGGTCGCGCGTGTTGTCATCGATCAACGCCGGTCATATGCCGCCGCTCCGTTATAGGGCGATCGAGATGGACGTCACGCGGCTTCCGAGGGGCGGTCTGCCTCTGGGAGTAGAACCTGAGGGGAGATTGACCGAGGGTCGAATTGAGCTGCACAAAGGCGATGCGCTTCTGCTCTACACGGATGGCCTGGTCGACGCCATGAATCCACATGGCGACTTCTATGGCTGGGATCGGCTCAAGCGAGCGTTGGGCGCCAGCGGCGGGATGAGCGCGACGGAGATTTTGGATTCGATCGAGCGCGATGTGAAGTGCTTCACCGCCGGCAACGCGCCGTTCGATGACCTGACAATGGTCGTGGTGAAGTGCGTCGGCTAGGCCTGTCGAAGGGCTGCGTCCTGCCTGCCCAGGCCGCCCTTGAAGGGCACAAGGACAGGCAGGCCAGGGAGCTCTTGTCGAAGGGCGGCCGGCCTATACCTCAACCGCCAGGCAGGTCATCGTCTGCGTGATGCCCGGGATCGGCTGGATCCTGGAGGAGAGCATCGTCCCCAGCGACTTCAGGTCTTCCCCTTCGATGACCGCGATCGCGTCATAAGGGCCGAAGGTCATGTTGGCTTCGACCACTCCCTGCAGCCCTCGCAGCTGACGGAGCACCTGACCGACTTCCCCTGTGCGGATATTGATCAATACAAACGCTCTCATATGGTCCATCCCGTGTGTCTGCTCAAGGCTCGACCCGTCGGAGGAATACGAACCAGTAGACCACCGCCACCAGGATCGCTCCCCCGATGATGTTCCCCAAAGTGACGGGGACCAGATTG
>CAZGRL010000064.1:0-20521 GCA_964528155.1 uncultured Anaerolineaceae bacterium | reverse complement strand
CAAGGACAACGTCAAAGAGGCGATCATCGACTCGGGCTACTGGCCCGCCGCTGACTTCACCGGCCTCCAGTAGCCGAAGAGCAAGGAGAAATACAGGAATAGTGATGGGCCGCTCCGTCACTATTCCTGTATTATTTATAGACTAGGGGGTGAGCAGTCCACCGAGTGGGTCCGTCCTCAGGACCACCAGGATTAGGAGATCGATCATGCCAGATGGAGCAGCGCCGGCCGTCGTCGAGATGCGTCAGATCAAGAAGAACTTCGGCGCAGTAGAGGCCCTGCGGGGGGTGGATCTCATGTTGCGCCACAACGAGGTTCTCGGCCTCCTGGGTGACAACGCTGCCGGGAAGTCGACGTTGATGAAGGTGCTCAGCGGGGCCTACATCCCCGACGATGGTGACATCCTGATTGAGGGCGAGAAGGCGGATTTCGCCAGCCCGATGGACGCCCGCCGGCAAGGGATCGAGATGGTGTATCAGGACTACGCCCTTGCCAACAACCTGGACGTAGCCGCCAATGTCTTCCTTGGACGGGAAGCTGTGAGCACTCGCCTCGGCCCGATCGCGGTGATGGATAACCGTCAAATGGAACGAGAGGCGCAGAGCCTGCTGAATCGCCTCAAGATCGACATCTCCTCCGTGCGCCTGAAAGTGGAGAGGCTCTCCGGCGGCCAGCGACAGGCGGTGGCCATCGCCCGGGCGACGGCGTTCAATGCCAAGGTCATCATCATGGACGAGCCCACCGCGGCCCTGAGCGTAGCGGCCATCAGCAAAGTGCTTGATCTGGTGAGGCAGCTCAAGGAGCAGGGAGCCTCCATCATCATCATCAGCCATCGCCTGGAGGATGTCTATCAGGTGAGCGATCGCATGATCGTCCTTCGTCATGGCCTCAAGGTCTGCGATACTCCGGTGGAAGGCGATATCCACGAATTCCGTGAGCGGGTGGTGGCGTACATGATTGGCGCACGCACCGACTTCGCCGAAAGGGCCGTCGGATGATCAGAGCCAAGGTGACCAACATGTCTTTCATCGAACAGACTCAGAAGCTTGTGCGGGGGAATATCCGCGAATACGGAATGTATGTCGCCTTGCTCGTGATCATGGCAGTGTTCGCTGTCACGACGGACGGTGTGTTCATCTCGTCGAGGAACATCGTCAACCTTGTGAATCAGACCGGGTACATCGCCGTGCTGGCGGTCGGCATGACGTTGGTGATCGTCATCCGGCATATCGATCTTTCGGTTGGTTATCTTTCGGGCTTCCTGGGCGCAGTCGCGGCCATCTCGATGGTCTCATGGAATCTCCCTGTGGGTTCCTCCATCCTACTTGTGCTGGCCGTGGGGATATTGGCTGGCCTTCTGACCGGCTTCCTGGTCGCCCAGATGGAGATCCCGGCTTTCGTCGCCACGCTCGCTGGATGGCTGGGCTACCGGGGGGCCCTGCAACTGGCGACAAGAAGCACCGGGACCATCATCATTCCGGACGAGACATTCAACGCCATTGGCAACGGCTTTATCCCGGACATTAAGGGGATCGAGATCCTGCCGGGTCTGCACCATCTGACGTTGATCCTGGGCTTGCTTGGCATCGTCATATTCCTCGTCAGCGAGATTTCGTCTCGCAGGAAGCTCAGGGGATACGATTCCGACATCACGCCGACGGGTTGGTGGTTGGCCAAGTTGGCACTGGTGACGGCCCTGGTCGCTGGCATCACCTGGATCCTGGCCGGATACCAGGGACTCTCGTGGACGGCGGTGGTTGTGCTGGTTGTCATCATCATCTATCAGTTCATCACCACCAGGACCGTGCTCGGCCGGCACATCTATGCTCTCGGCGGCAATCCGGAGGCAGCCGAGCTGAGCGGCATCAATGTCAAGAGACTCACCTACGCCGTCTTCGCCTCGATGGGGCTGCTGTCCGGGCTGTCGGGGATCTTGTTCGCATCCCGGTTGCGATCTGCCACGACGACGGCCGGACAGTTGTTTGAATTGGACGCCATCGCAGCCGCCTTCGTCGGCGGCGTGTCGGCGGCCGGCGGCGTCGGCAAAGTCGTCACCTCACTCATCGGCGCTTTTGTGATGACGTCTTTGACCAGCGGCATGAACTTGATGGGGATGGATATCTCCTACCAGTACATCGTGCGAGCTACCGTCCTTGCCGCGGCCGTAATCTTCGACGTGGCAACCCGGAACCGGGAGTAGGCCTTCTCATCCCGCCCCTTCGCCTGGGATTGCACCTGGATCGTCCGGGCGGCATCGGGTGGTAGATCATCCAGACACACACAGCCCGCCAGCCGGGGCCGGAGATGGCCCATGGCCGGCCGCGTTGAGAATGTGGGACAACTCATCCCTCTCCCCATTCAGGGGAAGCGGGAAACAGACAAGTGAAAGCGGGGTTGTGCGTTCTCTGCACAACCCCGCTTTCACGCCACACGCGCCTGGATCGAGAGTGCCTCGGCGCGAAAGCGGAACCGCTCCCCCCGCTACATCGGCACCCACTTCCCTGTCCGCCCACTCTCGAAGATTGCATCGATCACACGCATGTTGGCCAGCGCGTCTTCGAGCGGCGTGGGGACTTGCGTTCCCGCAAGTGCTGACTCGGCGAATGCCTCTCCCATCAGCGTGTATTGGTTGGCCGCCTCTGAAACGAGTTCGCGGCTCTCGTCCGTAGTGTAGAGCCAGGCGCGCGCCGGGGCGTCGAGCGGGGGATTGAACGGGTCCTCGATCACGATCCGCCCCAGCGTCCCGTACACATCTTCGCGCTGGTAGCGCGGAACCTGCGTCGAGCATGTGAACGTGGCCGTGCCGAGCCCGAAATCCAGGATGGCTGAGGCCAGACGGTCGATGCCGAACGTCGGGTCGTACTCGACGACACCGAACACGCGCTTCGGCTCTTCGCCGAAAAGCCAACGCGAGGTCGAGATCGAGTAGCACCCGATGTCGAGCAATCCGCCTCCCCCGTACTCCGGCACGTTGCGATAGTCCTCCGGGTCGACGTTGTAGTAGGTGAACGTCGAGTAGATCGTTGTCAGATTCCCGATGCCGCGCTCACCACGAAGGCCTCGAATGGCCTCCCAGCGTGGATGGAAGCGATACATGAAGGCCTCCATCACTTTGAGATCCGGGTGGCGGCGCGCCGCATCGATGAGTTGCGCCGCTTCTTCGGCATTCAACGAGATCGGTTTCTCGCATAACACATGCTTGCCGGCCTCGAGAGCGCGAATCGACCAGGGGACGTGCAGGTGGTTGGGGAGGGGATTGTAGATCGCCTCGACCTCGGGGTCGGCCAGCAACGCCTCGTACGACCCATGGGCCGCGTTGATCCCGAGTTTGTCCGCCGCCTCCTCGGCTTTCGCCGCTTCACGCGAGGCGATGGCGATAACCTCCCCATTGCTTGATGCTTGCAGCGCCGGGATCACGGCACCGAGACCGATCTTGGCGGTGCTCAAGATGCCCCATCTCAGTCTGCGCACAGCGGCCCTCCATCGAGACAGCCGTCAGCTCTCAGCTGTCAGCGATCAGCAGTTCGCTGCCAGCTGTTGGCTGTTTCCTGTTAGCTGTTAGCTGTTAGCGGCTCTCGCTCAGCTGGCTCGCCGCGTCTCGATCGACCAAGAAACGCAGCGTCCCGTGAACCGGATTGACCCGCGAGGCGGGCAGAGGATCTTCAACGCCGGAACCGTCGATTACGGTGTGAAGCACACCTGCCTTGTTGCGTCCCGAGACAAGGAAAGCGATCGTACCGGCGTTGTTCAGGACAGGGTAGGTCAGGGTCACCCGCGGCGGGTCCTTCGATGGGACAGCAGCCACCCATGCTTGCGTCTCGTCCAACACCGGCGAGCCCGGGAAAAGCGAGGCCGTGTGGCCGTCTTCGCCCATGCCGAGCAGGATCAAGTCCAGGCGTGGGAGCGCCTCACCGAAGCATGTGCGGATCACTGCTTCATAGTCCGCCGCCGATTCGCGTGGATCGTCCATCCACAGTGCCGGATGGATCTGCCCGCCCGGGATAGGGACGTGATCCAGCAGCGCCAAACGGGCCATGCGCGCATTCGAACGCGGGTCGCCCGGCGGCACACAACGCTCATCACCCCAGAAGACGTGAACGGCTTGCCATTGGATCGCATCCCTTAGCTTCGGCTCTGCCAGCAATTGATATGTTCTCCGCGGCGTTCCTCCGCCGGAAAGAGCAACAGTGAACCGGCCGTTGGCCTCGACCGCGTTCTTCGCGGTCGTCGCGAACAGCTTGGCAGCCGCCTGGCTCAACGCCTCCAAGTCGACGAAGACCTCCACTTCCATATTCCGATCATGCGGCTTCATAGGGAACCCTCGACCTCCTTCCCCTCATTGTACTGTCGAGTACCCGGCCAGATGAGCCTTTTGTCTTGAGAGTGCGTGAGCGAATAGCGCTCACGCACTCTCAAAACAGACTTCCTCCCCCTCCCCAAGCCATTCCACGCGCGGATCGATGTGAGCTTTCGGCTTGGGGAGGGGGCCAGGGGGTGGGGGCAGAGGACCTCGCCCGGCATGAGCTCATCCCACCTGAAGGGATACTCAAAGCGCGACCCCAAACAGAAGCCCGATCAAGTACGTCGCCGCGGCTACGCCCATTCCCACAACAAACATGTCAAACCCGCTTCGCAACGCCGGCCGGCCGGTGAACACCGCCCTCCCCGCCCCGACGATGAAATGCGCCAACATACTGATGCCGATGGCGATCCACACCGCTTCTGCGCCGCGCACCAGCAGGAACGGGATCAGCGGGATGAACGCGCCCAGGCCTGTGGCGATCCCTGTCACCACGCCTTCTTGCAGCGGACTCCCCGGGGGCTCTGGGTCGATCCCCAGCTCTTCTCGCGCCAGTTGCGCCAAGGCCGCCTCAGGGTTGCCCATCAGGCGATCCGCCACGGCACGGGCTTCGTCAATGGTCAGCCCCTTCTTTTCATATTGGCGAGCCAGCTCGTCGCGCTCTTCCCCCGGCATCAGCTCGATCTCCGCCCGTTCGAGCTTGAGGTGGAACTGGCGTACCTCATCCTCCGAGCGCGCCGCCAGGTATCCGCTCGAGGCCATCGAGAGGGCGTCCGCCAGCAACCCGGCGATCCCCGCCAGCAGGACGACCGCGTCGGAGACGTTGGCTCCGATCACGCCCATCACCAGACCGAAGTTCGCCGTCAGTCCGTCGTTGAACCCGTAGACCACCTGGCGCAGCGTGCCGCCGGCACCCGACGTACGATGCCAGGGCCTTCGTCTGGGCGGGCTTCCCCGCTTCGGAGCATCTGGAGCGAGCGCGCGTGGTTGGTCTCGTCGCCGACGACCATCTTGTAGCGCTCCAGTTCGTCCGATCCCTCGGCCTGATCGACGTAAGTGGCGATGTCGCTCAGCTCATCCTGGACGAGGAGACCGAGGACCGCCTCTGCGCCGAGCAATTTCCCAAGCCAGGCGGTGATGAACACCCTCAGGTCGCGTCGCGGCGGTCGTTCATCGGCGCCGGCCTCCCGGCACAACGACTCCCACAGCGCAGCGTGCTGCTCCTCTTGCTCGGCCATCTCGGCCATCGCCCTGGCGGTTTCGGGCCTGCGCGCCGACTTGGCCAGCGCGCCATAGAGGTAGGTTCCCTCGATCTCCCGTCGCCAATTCTCACGCCACAGCTCCAGATCATGCCGATCATCGCGTTCCATTGTTCATGCTCCAATGTTAAGTGTGATCATGAAGAGGGTAGCACCGGGGAGGCGAGAATGGCAAGGGATGGGCGGAATTCCGGGCCAGAGCGGCGGGGAAATGCGCTGCCCGCGCTCGCCTCTCATTGCTACTGGGAGCGCGCGAAGGTAAGATCAGCCTGTGTGCGAAAGTGCAGGCAGTGCCGACTGGACCTACTCAGATGAGATGGACATGGGAGTTGATGACATCCCACCGATGACGACAAACATGCACATCATCCTCGAAGATCACGCCTTCCGATATCCGTCCTGGTGCGTTGAAGACCTGTACAAACTCCTTCATCAGTCCGCGATGGGCAGCGAACATGCAGTGACTGATGAAGCGGCAGTCCAGGAGTGGCTCACACGCGAGTTGCGTCTGATCGGGTCGGGCCCGGAGGAGCCGCTGCTAGATCCGATCTCCCCAGATGGCGAGATCCTGCGTGTGCACTTGCGCCCGTACGTTCGTCACGGATTCGGCCACAGACTCCTTCTGGGCGCGTTTCTGCGGACGGCCCGGGAATTCCGAGGGGCGCAGGAACTCATCGCACACCACGCCCAGATCGCCGTGTCGCTAGCCCGGGAAGGCAATCTCAGGATACCTGGTGAGACCATCAGCGGCTTCTTCGAAGAAATGCGGGCGAAGGGTTTCCCGGCTGTTCATCACTCACCCATGTATCAGGAGTGCTATCGCCCAGCTTATCGAGTCGTCGCCCGCCAATACCTCCACCCCGATATCCTGGCTGCGGTCTGAGAGGCGATGTGATGCGGAAGGCAGCCGCGGGCCCGAATCGGAGACGAACCTCCCTCCTGCATGGACAGGACGCGCTAACGGACCACCATGTAGATCACCGGCACGATCAGCACGAGAGCCAGCAGTGTCCCGGCGATGATGACGGCCAGTGCGATCGTCCGGATTGTCATCACCAGATTTGCCTTCTTGTAGGCTTCCATTTCAGCCTCCTTCGACGTCGTCTTCGGCACCTCTTGCATCCGAGGCATCTCCATGTCGGCAACCCTTCGTGCCAGCTCCGTATCCTCTTGCAGGAAAGATTCAATTGCAGTTCGCGTGTCCTTGCTCGCCTCATCCGCAAGATACAACGGAAGCAGATCCAGGACGATGTCTCGCGTGATGTTCATGATTCGACCTCCAAGCTCGTGCGCCACGCCAGGAGTGCTTTTCGTGCGCGATGGACTTTCACTCTAGCGGCGACTTCTGATACCTCAAGAACCCGGGCGATCTCGGCGTATTCAAAACTGTGCACACTTCTCATCACGAAGGCCGCACGGTCTTGCTCGCTGAGCGTCATGAGAACCCCCTCCACCCCGGCCAACGCCTCACGCCACTCGGTGAGATCCTCCGGACCTGGGCGAGGATCCGAGAATGAGTCTGGTAGGGCCGTTTCTCGTCGGCTCTTCCTCAATTGCCCAAGGTAGACATTCCGGGCGATCCGAAACAGATAGCCTCTGAGCGTCTCGGTCCGAATGCGGCCCACATTCGTCCACGCCCGGATAAATGTCTCTGACGTCACATCCTCGGCCTCGCTCGGGCTGCCGGAGAGCCAGCAGGCAAAACGGTACACATCCTGGGAGTATGAGGCGTAGAGTTCTGCGAATGTCAGCATCAGTGGTGCCCTATATAGCATACGCGATGGGCGGCGAAATGTTACGCTGGCGTGGGCGACTGCTCATGCATCGACGCTCTGCACCAGGCGTTGTCCGCCCATCGCGATGGCTGTATGATGAGTCGTCCCGGTGCGGGGCGGGCGCAGGTGTGATGTTGAATCGATTCCTAGCCAGACAATTGGCTCACCCCGGCGCGATGCTGGGCCCGATCGTGCTGGCTCCGCTATGGAACCGTCGGAATGCCGCCCTCAACGACGCCGCCCTCGAAGCCATGGCCCTCTCGCCTGGAGATCGCGTGCTGGAGGTCGGCTTCGGAGGGGGCTACCTTCTGAGGCGGATAAGTGCTGAGATTAAGCCGGGGTTTCTCGCCGGCGTGGACGTATCACAGGCGATGGTGTCCTACGTCGAGCGAAGAGAGCGACGGCTGAGTGCAGAAGGCCGGCTCATCCTGAAGTGCGCCTCAGCCGATCAATTGCCATTCCCCGATGACACGTTCACGAGAATCTGTAGTGTCAATTCCATCTTCTACTGGCAGGATCCGGAGCCTGCTCTTGTGGAGATGAGGAGAGTGGGGGCAGCGGGTGCGCGGCTGGTTCTATGCTTCACGGACAAAGACAGCCTCTCCCGCAAAGGCTTCTCCGGACACGGCCTCAACCTCTGCGCGGCTGAGGATATCCAGGCGATGACGCAGCGGGCGGGATTTCTAATTGAGCGCCTCGAGGGGCAATCGGATAGGCATCGTCAGTTCTGGTGTATGACAGCATCGCGCTGATCCAAGAGTGCTTGCGGCATCATCGGACCGGGTCGGTCCGTCGCGCATGTGGCAGGCAAGACGGCCTGCGCCGTATCCCTCATGGGAATCGATCCTTCGCGACCCAAACGCCTTGGACGCAGCGACGCCGCCTCTCGAGTCACGCCAGCCCGAGAACCAAGCCAAGGATCAGAAACAGGAAGAACACGCTCTGCCCGGAGTGCAAGATGATAGGGAACCAGTTGCTGCGGAAGCGCTTGCCGGAAAAGGCGAACACCAACCCGGCCGGGATGTCCCCGAGCAGGCCCCAGGGCTGGTGCAGGTGGTAGAACGCAAACAGCACGCCGTTCGCTACCCAGTCCCAGCGTCCGAATACGCCCTCCATTTTCGGAAGCAGCACGCCGCGAAACACGAATTCTTCGCCCAGGAAGGTGTTGAAAAGCGCGAGGACGAAGAACAGCCCCAACAGGCCCCAGTCGCCGACCCACTGAGCGTTCAACTCCGGGGCGAGCAGCGCCGAGATGTCGTAGCCCTGAGGTTCGGCGAAGAACGGGAAGACCCTCACCCAGACCTCCGTGAGCACGGATCTGAGCCCGACCTCCAGAACAACAACCAGCAACACCAGCGGGATGAGCCACCACCATAGACGTCGATCGTCCTGTCCTGTCCTGGGTGAGACAGGATGATTGAGCCAGAACCGGCGGCTGATCGTACTCAGGCGGAAGTTGCCTTCCTCACGGTAGAGGATGATCATCGCCAGCACAAACTGCCAGATCAGCCCCAGCGTCAGCAGCTTGATCCGCAGCAGACCCGCATCTACCGTCGTCAGGCCCCGGCTCAACGCCGGATAGGCGACCCAGCCCAGCAGCCACATCGGTAGCCCGGCCGCCAGCCAGATGCCAAGGATCTGCCACAGGCTATATTGACCTTCTTCTCGTGTCACGGTTCTCCTCCTCGACATTCTGCTATACGGACCAGAACGGCCGGAGTCGCGCGAAGATGTGGACGCTCACTATCGCTGTTGCTCTCAGGAACCGAGGGACATGACGGAGCGATGTCCCGGAGGGCGAACGTGGCCGGCCATCGGCCTGAGGCCGACTTACTCAGCTATAGCGAGGGCTCATGGAAATAGAATACACGCCAAGTGAGTCAGACCTCGTTGCCTTGGCTCGCCACCAGATCGCCGTATCGCCTGTGGTGCAGCAACGGCTTCGAAGAATGCATCTCGGCTACGTGATCGGCTTCTCGCTATTGGCGGTCGGGGCCTACTTTGTTCTCCCCAATGAACTGCTATCGATCGCGTTTGCGGCGTTCGCCAGCGTCGCACTTCTTGCCTACCCGTATTTCTCGAGATGGAGACTTCAGCGGAGTCTGCCCTCGCTCGTCCGCCGAAAAGCCACCCCGGCCTCCTATGCCACCCGCAAGCTTCGAGCACTCCCGGATGGTCTGGAGCAGATCACCGAAGAGGCCCAATCCAAGGTTGGATGGCGCACGGTGGACGCCGTATTCGGGACCGCAGAATACACGTTCCTCTCCATCGATGGGACCTACTCCATCGTGATCCCCCGCGATCGCGTCGCAGTGGCAGATTACAGCAACTTCATGGATGCCGTTCGCGAGTACCGCGTCACTGCCAGTTGATAGCCGCCGGTAAAGAGGCGAAGAGATAGCGGCCCTTGAGGCCGAGAAAACGAATCAGAGCGATGACGTGACGCGGTAGACGCTGCGCTCCCTGTATCCAGTGACAACGTGGACATATCCGCACAATCGTCCGTCGGTCTCGTCATCGCCGCTGTCCACCAGAAGCGGCCGGCCGTGCAATTCGTGGATCTTCGCCGGCGCGCTGACGACCAGGATGTTGTCCCCTCCCACAGCCTGAATGACAGCCGGGCTGATCTGCTGGTTCCCCCTCCCAAACAGGAAGCCCTGTCCCCCGATCGGCGTCACGATGATTTTGCCCGTGTGCGTCCCGAGGATGTCGAGAAGCCTCGCTTCGTTGGCGTCTTGTGATAGCAGACGCCGATTGCACACAACGTCCACGCCGACCAGTGTCTTCTGCAGTCCCATCATGGTCAGGATCGGCCGCGTGGTCGTTCCGGGGCCGATGATGTAGGCGATATCCTCTTCCATGTTTTCGACGATGTCGGCCGCGATGGCCAGCAAAGCTCCCAGCTCGTCCGAGGTGCTGGGTGACTTGCGTGGCTGGAGCATTCGCCGATCGAACGGGACGCGCAGGTACCCGTAGAGACGAGGCGAGACTCGTCCCTCCCGGTAGCCGTCTTCGTCGAGATCCAGCACCTCGACTTCTCGCAGACCTGTCGCCGTCCCCTCGATGAACCGCCTTGCGAGATCGCCTGCAGCGAGCGGTGAAGTCGCGAATGATCCCGAGAGAATCTTCACGCCGGCAGGGATCCCTAGAACCGGGGAGGCATCATGCACAGCCCGCACGACATCGCGCGCCGTTCCGTCACCTCCGGCGAAAAGGATCAGGCACGCCTGACGGCGGCTCATCTCCCGGGCGGCAGCCACCGTGTCCTCGGCCGTGGTCGCCCCCGACGCGATCTCCCCAATCACAATCGCTTCGAACCCGGCCCGGCGCACGACATCCTCCCCCATCTCACCTGGATAGGTCATGACCTTCAGGTTTCCTTTCAGGGGGAGCAAACGCTTCAATGCCGCCTCGGCGCGGGCAGGCGCCGGCGACTGCGCGCCCATCATCCTGGCTCGACGCTGGATCTCGGCTCCGTCACTCCCCTTGAGCCCGACCCGCCCACCCAACCCGGCGACGGGATTGACGATCAAACCAAGCATCTCGAACTATCCTCCGGCGAGACCGCCCCCGTCTACAAGCAGCGTGGCACCCGTCATGTAGCTCGAGGCGTCGCTCGCCAGGAACACCGCCGCCTGGGCGATCTCCCTGGGGGTGCCAATCCGGCCTAGCGGGCGCAACGCGGCCTGCCTCAAGAACTCGGCCTCCGGCATGCCGAGCTGCACCGCCTCCTGGCGCAACATGCTCGTGTCGGTGTCACCCGGACACAGGCAGTTGACCCGGATTCCCTGCCCCCCATGGTCGATGGCCATCGCCTTGGTCATCAGCACGACCGCGCCTTTGCTGGCACAATAGGCCACCGCCTTCGGCCCGCCGACAATACCCCACCCTGAGCCGAGGTTGATGATGCTGCCTCCCTCAGCCATTCGAGGGATGCAATACCTGGACATCAGATAGACCGACTTGGCGTTCACATCCAGCACACGATCCCAGTCGGCCTCCTCCAATTCGATCACGGTCTTGCGGACGACGATGCCCGCGGCGTTGACGAGGATATCCATGCCGCCCATTCGATCCGCCGCGAGACCCGCTGCTCGGCTGCAGTCATCCGCACGCGTGACATCGCATTCGACGAAGACAGCCTTTCCCCCGGGGGCCTGGATCTCCGCGACGACCTCCTGTCCACCTGATCGATCGACATCGGCCAGGACGAGCGCCGCGCCTTCCTCCCCGAACAGGATGGCTGTTGCGCGTCCGATACCGGATGCAGCGCCGGTGATCAGCGCCCGCTTTCCCTCCAGTGCTCCCATGTCTCCTCCAGCCTCAAGCCTGACTCGCCAGACCGCCGGCGATCTCGCCGCCATCGATGACAAACGTCTGCCCCGTGATGAACGAAGCCTCGTCAGAGGCCAGAAAAGCGAACAGCGCAGCCACCTCATCCGGACGTCCGAGCCGCTGCAGAGGGATCTTATCGGCATAGGCGCGCTGCATCTCCACGCTGTACTCGGCCTCTTGCATCGGTGTCAGGATGTAGCCCGGGCAGACTGCGTTGACCCGAATGTTCGGGGCCAGCTCGAGGGCCATCGATCGGGTCAATTCGACCACACCGGCCTTGGAGGCGTTGTAGTCCGCGTAGTAGTGGTATCCAGCCAGGGCGTTGGTCGAGCCCATGTTGATGATCACGCCTCCCCCTCCCGCCAGCATGCGTCGGCTCGCTTCTTGTCCGACATGAAACACCCCGAATAAGTTGGTGTCGAGCACCTTCCTCCACTGCTCGGGTGTGATTTCCAGGAACCGATGACGGATGCTCACGCCGGCGTTGTTGATCAGCACGTCGACCCCGCCGAGCAGTGTGTCCATCTCCTCATACGCCCGCGTCACACTGGCGCCATCGGAGACATCGGCTTCCAGTATCCCGGCGAGAGCGGTGAGTTCGGCCGCTGCTTGCTGCAGACTCATGCGATCGCGGTCGAGCAGGACCACGCGCGATCCCTCTTCGATGAACCGCGCGGCCGTCGCCCGACCGATACCACCTGCTCCGCCGGTGATCAGCACACGCTTGTCTCGTAGCCCGCGCATGTCTTATCCCTCCGCTCCGTGTTTCCGCAAGTACGCTCGCCAGGTGATCGACCAGGCCGCCGGATCCTCGAAATAGCGCAGATCCGTCACCCGATGGACGGTGCTGTTGTGAGGCGCGGTCTTGACCCGCTCGGGATCGGTGCGGGCTTCCTCGGCGACGCAGCTCAGGACAGCGGCATACTCGTCGAGGTCAGCCTTCGAGTAGGACTCCGTCGGCTCCAGAGTCATCGGTTCGGGGAGGATGAATGGATGGTGGCTTGTCCAGTAGTGCACGCCGAAGTCCGCCGCCCGCAACCCGATGTCCTCCGACGTCACCCCCGTCTCTTCGTGCAACTCCTCCCAGCTGTAGCGGACCTGCTCGACGCGCCGCTTGCCTGGCGCATATGGCGCGCTCACCCCGGGGATCTCGAGCACCTTGTGCATGAGGTAGTTGTTGTTCAACACAGCAACCTCGGCCACCTGCCGCAGGCCCTCCGCACCGAGGCTCATGACCCAGGCGTATGCCTTGAGCACGGCGGGCGCCACTCCGAAGAACTGGCGGATCTTGCCGATCGACTGCGGTCGATCGTAGTCCAGTCGATACCTCTCTCCGTCGAACGCAACCACGGGCACGGGTAGGAAACGCGCCAGTTCGGCAGTCACTCCGGTGACGCCGGAGCCCGGCCCGCCACAACCGTGCGGCGTCGCGAAAGTCTTGTGGAGGTTGAACTGGCAAAGGTCAAACCCAGCGTCCCCGGCACGGGTGATCCCGAGGATGCCGTTGGCATTCGCCTGATCATAGGCACACAACCCACCGGCCTGATGAACGATCCGCACGAACTCTGCGATCTTGGGGTTGAAGATGCCCGTGTCTTCGGGGTTGGTGATCATCAGCCCCGCCGTGCGCTCAGATACGGCCGCCTCGAGCGCCCCGATGTCAGGGTAGCCGTCCTCATCCGGATAGAGCGTGATGACCTTGAAGCCGGCGACCTTCGGGCAGGCGGCGTCGGATGGGTGAGAGAAGATCGTAGTGATGATCTCGTCTCTCTGCTTAGCCTGTCCGTTGGCCGCATGGTAGGCCCGGATGATCGCTGCGTTCGTGTAGATCGCCTGCGATCCGGCTCCGGATTGGAAAGTGAACCGATCGAGTCCCGAGATCTCCTTCAGAATCTGTTCGAACCTGTAGAAGATCTCAAGGATGCCCTGGACGGTATCCTCGTCTTGCAGCGGATGGAGATCGCCGACCTCGGGCAGACGGGCCAATTGCTCGTTGATCTTGGGGTTGTGCTTCATCGTGCACGTGCCCTGACCGACGTCGATGTTCAAATCTGCCCCCAGCGTCTCCTGGCACAGGCGCAGGAAATGACGCAGCACATGAACCTGTGAGAGCTCCGGGAGGGCCGGAGGTGAGGCGCGTCGAAGAGGTAGCGGGATCGTCTCGAGCACGTCCCCAACAACCTGCGCAAGTTCGGTTTCGACCTCGGGCAAAAGCAAGCCGCGGGCGCCGGGTGTGCTCAGCTCGAAGACGACTGGCTCGTCCCAGCGCGCTTGATGGAAGCGCCGCGGGAGCAGTCCGTCCTCACCCAAGCGATGTCGCCGGATGTCGCCGCTCATCGGACTGCCTCCCCCAGCGCTTCGACCAGTCGGTCGATGTCCTCCTTGGTGTGGACTTCTGTGATGCAATACAAAGCGCTCTGGCCGAGCTCGGGGAATTCCCGGCTCAGGTCCTTTCCGCCGAATATGTTCTTCTCCCGCAGGCGTCGATGGATGTCGCCGACGGTCTTGCCGGTTTCATCGAAACTGACGACGAACTCCTTGAAGAAGGCGGAACTCAGGACTGGCGCCGTCACACCGGGGATCGAGTTGATCAGCTTGGCGGCGTAGTGCGATCTCTGGAGGACGCCCTCTCCGATCTCGGCAAAGCCTTGAGGTCCCATCAATGCCATGTAGACCCCGGCCGTGATGCCCCAAAGCGCCGCCGCCGTTCCCACCCACTCCCTTCCTCGCTCGCGGATAGCGAACGAGGTCCGCTCATAGGCGACATCTCCAAATCCAAACTCGCCGGGCACGCTTGTGGGCGCAACGCCGAACAGGCGCGAAGGGTACTCGTTCACATAGCGCTCCTCGTCTCGCGTGGCGATGAAGCCGGCGTGTCCGCCGCCGAATTGCATATGCATCCCCAGAGGTTGCAGGTCGCCGCACACGATGTCAGCGCCGTAGTTGGCGGGAGGCCGCAGAACGCCAAGAGAAATCGGATCGACGGACACAACACACTCCGCCCCCTGCTCATGGGCCAACGCGGCAATGTCCGCGGCCCGATCTTCGAGAAAACCCAGGTATGAGGGGTTTTCGAAGAACACGGCCGCCGTCTTCACCGAGCACGCGGCCTCCAAGGCGTCGAGGTCCATTCGCCCGCTCGTTGGCTCATGGGCGATCGTCGCGATCTCAACGTCGGGCTTCAAGTAGTCTTGCAGTTTGGACAGCAAGTCCTTCCCGATGGTCCCGGGCACGAGCACCTGGCTTCTCCTCGTCATGCGACACGCCATACGCAGCGAGGTGGCGACGGCCTGAAAGCCGTCGTAGGTTGGGACGTTGACGACGTCCATCTCGAGTAGTTCACCCATCATGCTTGCGTATTCGAACAGGGCCTGGAAGCGGCCGTGATCGTCGTACGGTTCGCCGGCATAGGCCGTGAGGAATTCGCTGCGTCCGTTGACCTCATCACACACGGCCGGGACGTAATGCTGGAAGCACCCCGCGCCCAAGAAGTTCAAAGCATCTTCGCACGACACATTCTTCGCTAGGACTTCGCGGACGTGGCGACGCAAACCGTATTCGGACAGCAATGGTGCCGGAAGATCGAGGAGCCGTTTCAGCCGGAGCTCGTCGGGGAAATCGGCGTAGAGCTCGTCCGTCGAGCCCGCGCCGATCTGGCGCAGCATTTCGGCTTTGACCGAGGGGATGGAGTTGGGGATGATCGGGTAGACGAGAGGGGTTTCACGCGTCATGAGGCCTCCTGAGGCAAGGACGAGTCGTGTCGGCGGGGGGAGGCGGAGATCGCGCCTCGGGTTGATTCTACAGCCAGGTTGCTCCCCTGGCCCCTGACGTCACTGCATCTTCTCAATTTGTGGAGCACTGCACGAGTCGCGTGGTCCCCCGGCGGACAAATCTGCCCTCGCGGTTAGCGCCTGGTCGAGCCGCCTCCCCAGGGAACATCCCCGGCGCGGTCGATTTCCTCCTTCCCCGTTCGACCATGGGGTAGACAGGGCAACCCCGGGAGTGTGCGGCCGGAAGCCCGTATCCAAAGCCAAGGGAGATCCAGCAATGCGGTACATGATCACTGTCAAAGCGACAAAGGAAGCGGAAGCAGGAGTGCTCCAGACGGAAGAGATGATCACCCATATGGTAAGTCATCACGGGGAGCTGGCCAAAGCTGGTGGGCCCGTCGAGGCCACCAGTCTGCGGGGCATCTCGGATGCATGACGCTCATCGATGCGATTGTGGCGCGACAGAATCTGGACGACTGCCACCCCGCACACTCAGCCCGCGCGGAGATGTGCAGGCGGCTCGGAAGGACGACCGACGCTCGGGCTGCTTACGAGCGAGCCATCCGATTGACGCAACAGGAACCGGAGCGGCGTTTCCTCGAGCGACGCTTGGCGGATCTCTTGGATTGAGTCACCTTAGGATTGGCTCTGGGAATCGATCGAAACAGCGTCGATCTATGGGCGCCTCAATCGGCTATCTTCTGTAACCATCATTCCAGGTCGCCATGCCGAGTCTGACAGCCGGCCCGGCTTCCAGCCACAAGGAGGAACAGAGATGCAATTCATGGTTTACGACCCGAACCACAACCCCGACCAGGGCGGCCCGTCCCCTAGCCCGGAGTTCATGTCGGAGATGGGTAAGTTCATTGGCGAAGCACTTCAAGCCGGCGTTCTCGTTACCACCGTGGCCCTCCCGCCGAAAGGGACGCGCCTGAGTCGTTCAAGTGGGAAGTTCAGCGTGACCGACGGGCCATTCATCGAGCTCAAGGAACTGACGGGCGGCTTTGCGGTGATCGAGGTTCCTTCGCTGGAAGAGGCGATCGAGTGGTCGAAGCGCTTCCGCGATATCGTCGGCGACGGCGAGTCTGAGATCGTACCTATCATTGGCCCCGGCGACTTCCCCGCCGGGTGATGCGGAGGAGCAGCGTCTGATACCGGGTGACCCGATTGGAATGGGTTGCCCGGCGCCAGACGCGTGTTCTGCGACGGACTAGGTTTCGGACAAGGTCCAGCGACCGCTCTCGTAAACCTCCGCCCCGACGAATAGCGCCACTGGCAGCTCGACGATCAGATCGAGGGAATACAGCAAGGCTTGCCGGTACGGGATGAATCCCAAGTTGGCGAAGTTCAGGTCAAATGCGAACACGAAGGCGAAGACGAAAGCTGCGGCGATCAAGGCTGTACGCGGGCCGACGCCGAACATTGGACGCAGCGACGCATACAACCAGATCATCATGAAACAGTTGAAAAGACCTATCGTGAGGTTGAGAGCGTGTTCGCTGAAGGACCAGTTAGGGTAAGAGCCCGAGCCGCGCAAGAGTCTGAACTGGTCACCAAGTATAGCCGCACTGATCAGGCCTTCCCAAATCAGTTCGATCAACAGGAATGCCAGCAGCGTGGCCAGACCGGCCAGGATCAGACGTGTGGGTCGTATGCGGTTCATGCCATCCTCCGAGAGGGACGACCGGTCGCGTTCGCTGGCTCACTTGTGCCCCAGCATCCTACTCCTGGCGCTGGTCGGTGTAAGAGAACACATCGTCGACCCTGAGCCCAAAAACAGCGGCGATCTTGAAAGCCAGTTCAAGCGACGGGGCGTATTTGGCAGCCTCGACGGCGTTGATCGTCTGGCGAGTACAGCCGGTAAGCTCCGCTAACTGCTTTTGGGTCATCTCCCCGTGTTCGAACCGTAGTTTGCGGAGCCGGTTGGATAGCACCGTCTGGGCCATGTCGCCTCGCCGTGAGATGCGTTGCTGTCCGGATCAAGATCACTTCCACACCAATAGTAAAACATCTTTGACATAGAGTCAATAATCTTTTACCTCCTCCCACGGACCAGGAGAGCGTCACTGCCCCCTCTGCATTGGGCCGGCATTGGCTCCCCACGATGGGCCGGGAAAGAAGACGATCGGGTGAAGGTGGTCAGGTGCACTCTCACCCGATCCTTGTAGCCTTGGTGACCTCAGGCTAGCTGACCATCCGCTTCTCTGGATGAGTCAGGCCGGTGAACAGCGCGATCAGCACGCCGACCACGCCCAGCGCAAGGGTCGCTACGAACAACACGAACGGGCTGAGCCCAGCGATCGCATTCAGGCCTACTGCATAATCGCCCGGACCTGCCAGCCCGATAGCCAGCAACCCACCGATCAGCGTCAGTGGGAACTCGAAGCCCCGGTTGGCGCTCCAAAATCCGTTCCTCCTATGGACCGTGATGATCGCCATCATCAAGTTGGCGACAAGCAGCCCGGCGGCGAGCGGTGTGACCAAGCCCAAAACCAGCGCCAGGCCGCCAAAGGTCTCGACCAGTGCCGAAATCCACGCCCACAGACGGGCCGCCGAACCAGCCAAATAGCTTCTGGCTTCCGTGACCGGCCATCACCAGGCCGACAACCATTCTCAGAATCAGAAGTGCGAAGTCTGTCTGCGCCGTTAACATCGTTCCAACCTCCTCTCTTGCACAAATCAGCCCCCTGGAAGCCTTCATTAATATTAACAACACGAGTATCACAAATCTTACGTTGAATCCCTCTCCATGTGGCGGCCCGCCGTCTCCAGCCTGGGCCGATGTGCCTCGACCTTCTTCAACTCCACACGGCTGGATCACCTGAGATGGATGGGGCCCGCCACATCAGGCCGAGGCCGACGCCGCCCGAGCCGCAGATCAGCTTCGGCCGGACTGGCACGAACGGCTTCCGTGAGGGCCGCCTCAAAAGCATGCTATCGTGGATAGCAGGGAGTTGTCTGAGCCATGCGCTACAAGAGCATCATTGTCACCAAGAGAGGCGGCCCGGAGGTCCTCCAGGTGGTCGAGAACGACCTCCGCCCGCCGAGCTCCGGTGAGGTCAGGATCAGGATCTTGGTGACGCCTGTGTGTCGCGATGACGTGGCCGTCCGAGTCGGCAGCCGACCGGTCCTGGCCAGAGTCCCCTACGTGCCGGGCTACAGCATGCTTGGTGTTGTCGATGCGATCGGTGAGGGTGTGACTGGGTTCGCGATCGGTGAACGCGTCGCTGCGCTGACCCAATTCGGGGGATATGCCGAGTACACTTACCTCGATGGGAAACAGCTGGTCCAGGTTCCCCCCACCCTGGATCCAGCGGAAGCTGCGGTCTTGATCTTGAATTACCTGGTCGCCTACCAGATTCTGCACCGCGTCGTCACGGTGAAACCAGGGGCGACGGCTCTCGTCATCGGCGCCAGCGGGGGTGTCGGCACGGCGTCTCTAGAGCTCGGCAGGCTGGCCGGCCTGAGCTTGTACGGGCTGGCCTCCCCCAGCAAGCACGCCGCTTTGACCAGGCTCGGCGCAAGCCCGATCGACTATCACGCCCAGGACTTTGTCGCCGTGCTACGGCAGGCTCATCCCGGCGGCATTGATTTCGTGTTCAATGGCATGGGTGAGGAGTACTTCGAATCCGGCCTGGCCGTGTTGCGCCGCGGCGGAATCCTGGTCCATTACGGCGGGCCACAAAGCATGCCACGCCTACTGCTCCTCATAGCCAAACTGGTTCTCTACAATCTATTACCAAACGGCAAGTCGATCAAAGGCTACGGGACACACAGGCTGGGTGTGGAGCTATTCAAAGAGGACTGGACGACCCTGTTCAAACTGCTTGAAGAGCGAAAGATCCGGCCCATCATCGCCGCCAGGTTCCCGATCCTGGAAGCGGCGAACGCTAATGCGCTTCTGGAGAGTGGGGAGGTCACGGGCAACATCGTTCTGATGGCTCCGGAGTTCCTCTAGCGGGCCCAATCGCGCGCACGATACGGAGTTCGCGCTGCATGATGATCTCCCGAGGTGCCGATCGCGATGCGCCTCCTTCCGGTCTATCGCCCTTCCTAGACGCTGGGGAGTCCTCTCATAGCGTGAGCCATCTGGGATCTGTCGGCTCTGACGACCGCGCCCAACCTCATTCGACCACGTAAGTCACCGGCCCCAATTTCCTCTTGTCCTACGTCCGCCGTTCTGAAAGAATTAGGCGGGCTCGACATATTGAATTGTGCCGACCGAGGAGCCGATGCAGGACACGCTGCCCTACAAACGGTGTTTCCGCTTCGTGGTCGCCTTGACCGTTCACGGCGCATTCGTGCTTTCAGCCTGTGCCGCAACGCCGCGGATGGAGCGAGGCGAACTGGAAGGCGCTCCGGGCGCGTTCACCTACTCCGGCGGGCTCACAACGCATACTGATATCTTCCAGCAAGCGGTCCAGCTTCTGTCCGAAGGAGACTATGCCGGCGCGGAATCGGTCTACCGCGGGCTTGTCGACCTCGAGCCAGCGAACCCCGGCGCCTACGTCGGTCTTGGGTCTAGTTTGTTCTTCCAGGATCGGTTCGCAGAGGCGCGCGCGGCGTACACTCGCGCCAGCGAGCTCGACAGACAGTCTGCCAAAGCGCACATCGGCTTGGGATCCGTCGCGTGGAAGACAGGCGACGCGGACACAGCGATGAATGAGTACTCGAAGGCACTGGACCTCGACGAAAGCAGTGCTGACGCCCACTGGGGAATGGCGGTCGCCCTCGAAGCCCAAGGACGTACTGCGGCGGCGATCTCCCACCTCGAGCGCGTCCTGGTGTTAACTCCGGGCTCTGGCGTGGCCGAGCTGGCGCAGTCCAAGCTCGACGAACTTCGAGCCGGCTCCAGCCCGTAGGCAGTCAGCTTCAAGCTTCAAGCTCCAGGCTGCAAGCTGCAGGATGCAAGACACAGGACGCAAGACATAGGAGAAGGGCTTCAAGACGCACCGCAGGAACTCCTCCCTTGTTGCCCGTGGCTTGAGCTGTTATCTGATGGCTGTTAGCTGATGGCTTGTTGCTGATTGGAGTTACCCCGCTTTGGTGGACAGTCTTGGACTAACCGATCAGGCTGCAAGA
>CAZGRL010000063.1:0-20753 GCA_964528155.1 uncultured Anaerolineaceae bacterium | reverse complement strand
GGTTACCATGCACATGATTCGCTTGTTCGTTTCGCTTTCTTCCGCAGCCTGCTAGTGGGGGGAATGGATCTTGAAGAGGATACGCAACGCCTTTGGGAGATGCGTTTCTGGAAGCGCCCGATGAGACGCAGGGACGTGGGGACGGACCTCCCCTGGCGGAGGAGGCGGAGGCGAACCTCAGGACATAACTTGATGGCTCGACGGCGTGACTGGGGAAGCGTGTGGAGGAAGACAGCCCAAGAGGGAGGGCGACCGCTTCGGTCGCCCTCCCTCTTGGGCTCCTCGTGAGCAAACCGACGATGGCCCCAAGAGTATAAGCCGGCCGGAGGAGCGATGGGCGAGAAACGAGTGCTAGGGGCGCCCATACCCCTTGCCGCCTGGGCCGCCCTGGTGCGCGCGGGCTCCGCTCTCGAGGGGAGTTCCAACAATGGTCTGGTAGGCGTCCTGGCTCAGGTATTGTGGTTGGTACGTCTCGCCGGTTCGAGACGCCAACGTCGAAACAAAGGCTCTCAGATGGTTGCGTGAGCCTTTCACCAGGTTCTCGTAGACGAGGACGATGTCCGGGTTGTCCGTCTGGGCAATTCTCTGCTCCAGGTCGAGGATGTCGATTTCTTCAATCGCCGCGCCAACCTTGAGAGCATCGGCCAGCGACAGGCTGCCTTGCGCGACCAGTTGATCGTAGAGCCCCTGGAGCGCCTTGTTGGTGAAAACGCCCACATCGGCGGTGGCCGGATCATTCAGTCCGTAACGATCGAGCATGGTCTTAACGGCATCGGTGTGCGTCTGTTCACTGTTGGCGATGTTCTGGAAAATCGGCAGCTGCCATTGGCTATAGAGGACAAGGTAAACGTCGTGCGCCAATTTCTCTTCCTCGCGCATATAGCGCAAACCGTCGGCCTCGGCCGCGGTGAGCAATCCGGGCGGGACAGGGTCGATAGCAGAGCTCAAACGGGATCCGTCTATTGATGTGGATCCTTCATCGGTGCCCGAGGTCACATCGGTGGATGAGTAGGGGGTGGACACCGGCTCGGCAGCGGTTTGCGCGACGAAGGGGGAGGCTGTAGGCATTCCAGAGGTTGGTCCATTCGCCGGCACAGCGCAGGCGCTGAGCCCCACCGTCAAGACCGCCAGAGCGAAGTAAGTTGTTTTCATTGTACGTTCTCCTGATAGCGTGTTAGTCAAACGGTGGGCGGTGTCCCTATCAAGACGGCAAGACCGTCCACCTGCGAGTGTGTGAGATGCGTGGGGGCATTCTCTTTGCGCTCACCGCGACAAGAGCGGGAGCAGCAACATGCCGGCCAGCACTTGTCCTAACCTAGCTTACGGTTATGTAGAAAGTTTGAAGAGCGGATGGGCTTTCTGTCCTGCCACCACGGGGATGGCGCCGGGTGCGCACGACGCCGACCGAAGCAACATGGCAGAATCAGACGGGATCGGCAGGAAGGAAGCGGGCCCCGGCTTTTCGTCGGGGGCCGCTTCCTTCCTGCCGCGTGGCTCAATAAGCGTTCAGGAGGCTACTCGGGGGTTTACAGCCACCCTCGGAACTGCATCGCTCGGACGACGCGGTCGATGGCGACCATGTAGGCCGCGTCGCGCATGTACACGCCCTGGCCTTCGGACACATCCAGAACGGCTTTGAAGGCGTCCGTGATCTTGTCGTCGAGACGCGAAAGAACTTCGTCCCGACTCCAGTAGAAGTTCATGTCATTCTGTACGCCCTCGAAATACGACACCGTCACCCCGCCGCTGTTGCACAGAAAGTCGGGGATCACGAACAGGTTGCGATCCTTGAACACGCTATCGGCGTCGGGCGTGGTCGGCCCGTTTGCCCCCTCGGCGACGATCTTCACCGTCGGGCTGATTGTCGTCACCGACTCGCCGGTGATCTGGGCTTCGATGGCCGAAGGGATAAGCACGTCAACCTCCTTGGCCAGCCAGGCATCGCCCGGCTCGACGGCATAGCCGGCAGCCCTGGCCTTAGCCTTGTCGATTGACCCGTAGATGTCGGTGATGCTTTGGAGGAAAGCGGCATCAATGCCGTCCTTCTTGTAGAAGGTGTAGGACATGTTGTCCTGTCGGTCCCAGGACGATACGGCGACGACCGTGCCGCCGAGGAATTTGGCGTACCCGATGGCGGCATATTGGGCCACATTCCCGAAGCCCTGGATCGAGGCCGTCGTCCTGGTCGGGTCAATGCCGAGGTGCTTCATCGCTTCGCGCAAGGTGTAGATCACGCCAAAGCCGGTGGCCTCGGTCCGGCCGAGCGATCCACCGGCGCCGACCGGCTTGCCGGTGATGACTCCGGGGTTGTAGGCGCCGACCAGCTTGGTGTACTCGTCCATCATCCAGCCCATCATCTGGGGCGTGGTGCCGACATCCGGGGCGGGGACATCGAGGCGCGGGCCGATGTTCTTCCAGATCTGATCGATCCAACCGCGGCACAGGCGCTCTTTCTCGCCGGTGCTCAGCGTGGCCGGATCGACGGCCACGCCACCCTTGCCTCCGCCGAGCGGGATATCAGCCACGGCGCACTTCCACGTCATCCACATCGCCAGGGCGCGGATGGTGTCCACGGTCTCGCTCGGATGAAATCGAATGCCGCCTTTGTTGGGACCGCGGGCATCGTTGTGTTGGACGCGGTAGCCGAAGAATACACGAATGCTTCCGTCGTCCATCCGCACCGGGATCTGGAAGCGAAACTCGCGAAACGGCCAGCGCAAGACGGAGGCGACGCCCGGGTCCAGATTGATCTTCTCGGCGACGTCGTCGAACTGAGCTTGAGCGATCTCAAATGCGTTCACGTTATGGTTCCCTCATAGAGTGAAGTGTCTGCCGATCTTTGAGCTCGCTGCCGGTCGTATGCGGCTGGGGCGAGCGCGGTTCCGTGGGAGATTTCGAGCCCGTAGCATTGCAGCCGCCAGACCACAAGAGTGGCTAGCTCTCCGTCCGTCCGGCTGCGAGCGCAGACAGGCGCGCTGAGAGAATCTCTTGGACTGTGGGCGGATGGGCCTTTCCGCCGGCGGCCTTCATCACCTGCCCGAATAACCACTGCGAGACGGTCGTCTTCCCAGTGAGGTAGAGCTCGACCTGCTCGGGGTTCTCCTGGAGCACGCGGTCGACCAGAGGCTCAATGGCGGTCGCCTCGGTCAGCTGGGAGAGCCCGCGAGACCGCACGATGTCGGCCGGGGAGCCGCCTTGGTGGACCATCTCTGCCAGGAGGGTCTTGGCCGTTGATGGGTTGATCTCGCCCGTTTCGACGAGTCCGACCAATTCGGCCAGCGAGCTAGAGGCCACCTTGCTGGTGGTGATGTCCGCCCCGATCTCGTTCAACAGACCGAACAGATCGCCGGAGAGCCAGTTTCCAATGCGCGTGGGAGAGACATCTGGGGCGGCCGCGACGGCGGCCTCGAAGTAGTCGGCCACCTCTTTCTCGGCGGTGAGCACGCCGGCGGAATACGGCGTCAGGTCGAATTCGCGCACGAAACGATCGCGCCTGGCCAGAGGCAACTCGGGTTGCGTCTCCCGGATGTGCGCCAACTGGCCCGGCTCGATGACCAGGGGTGGCAGGTCCGGCTCCGGAAAGTAGCGGTAGTCATGCGCTTCTTCCTTGCCCCGTTGGGAGACGGTTACGCCGCGGGCTTCGTCCCAGCCCAGGGTCTCCTGGACCACCTGCCCGTTTGCCGCCAGCACGCCGGCCTGACGGTCGATCTCGTATTCAAGCGCACGCAGCATGGCGCGGAATGAATTGAGGTTCTTGATCTCGGTGCGGACGCCGAGCTCGGTCGAGCCGCGCCGACGGACCGAGATGTTGGCCTCGAAGCGAATGGCCCCCTTCTCCATGTCCCCGCTGGTCACATCCAGGTAGCGCAAGAGCGACCGCAGAGCGGTGGCGTAGCCTTTCACCTCGGCCACCGAGCGCAGGTCGGGTTCGGAGACGATTTCGAGGAGCGGCACGCCGGAACGGTTGTAGTCGATCAGCGAATAGCCCGGTCCGTGGACGAGCTTGCCGGTGTCTTCCTCGAGATGGACGCGCCGGATTCGGGCCGAGTGGAGATCGCCATCCACTTCGAAAGCGAGGCTGCCGTCGACCGCCAGGGGAAGCTCGTACTGTGAGATCTGATAGCCCTTGGGAAGGTCGGGGTAGAAGTAGTTCTTGCGGGCAAAGACGCTGGTCTCGGCTACCTGACACTCGAGGGCCAGGGCCACACGCAGGGCGAATTCGACGGCGGCGCGGTTGATCACTGGCAGGGTGCCGGGCATGCCGGTGCAGACCTCACATACGGCCGAATTGGGTTCGGCCTGTGTCGGATCCACCACGGCACAACCGCAGAACATTTTGGATTGTGTGTGCAGCTCGGTGTGGACCTCGAGGCCGATGACCGGCTCGAAATCGGTCATCGGCATAGACGCCAGGAATCCGTCGGAGTGGATGTGCGCCGACAGATGAAGTAAGCCCGATGTGGCTCAGCCATGGCGCCTCATGAATCGCCGCAGGCGTTCAAGCGCTTCCTCGATCTTGTCGTAGGCGGTGGCATAGGAGCAGCGCACGAAGGCCCCGTCGGCGGCGAAGGCATTCCCCGGGACGACGGCGACCTTCTCTTCCTTCAACAACGTCGAGGCAAAGGTTTCGTCGTCCATGCCGCTGGCGGCGATATTCGGGAAAGCGTAGAAGGCGCCGAGCGGTTCGAAGGTGGGCAGTCCGAGATCGTTCAGCCCGCCGACGATCAGCCGCCGGCGGCGGTCGTACTCGGCGACCATCTCGAGAACATGCGTCTCGCCGTGCTCCAGGGCATGGATCGCCGCCACCTGGGCCATGGTTGGCGCCGACATGATGGTGTATTGGTGGACCTTGCGCATCGCCGCCAGGATCGGAGCCGGAGCGGCGGCGTAACCGATCCTCCAGCCCGTCATGGCGTAGTCCTTGGAGAAACCGCCCAGGGTGATTGTCCGCTGGCGCATGCCCGGCAGAGAGGCGAAACAGACGTGCGCGTGATCACCGTAAACGAGCTGGTCATAGATCTCGTCCGAGATGACGAGCAGGTCGTGTTGCTCCGCCAGGGCGGCAACGGCCATCAGGTTCTCGCGCGACATCACCGCGCCGGTCGGATTGTTGGGGTAACCGATCAGAAGCGCCTTGGTCTTCGAGGTTAGTTTGACCGCGATCGCCTCGGCGGTGGCCTGGAATCGATCTTCGACCCTCGTCGGCAGAGGGACCGGGACGCCCCCGGCGAACACGACTTCCGGTTGGTACGAGACGAAGCACGGGGTGGGTACGATGACCTCGTCGCCGGGGTCGAGGACGGCGGTCAGGGCCAGGTAGAGCGCCTCGGACACACCCACGGTGATCAGAAGCTCAGTATCCGGATCGTAGCTCACACCGTACATGCGGGAGAGGTGAGCTGCCAACGCCTGACGAAGCTCGAGGATCCCCGAGTTCGATGTGTAATGCGTGTCACCGTTCTCGAGCGAGCGCACGCCGGCCTCGAGGATCGGCCGAGGGGTAACGAAATCCGGCTCGCCGATCCCCAGCGAGATCACATCATCCATCGTTGCGGCGATGTCGAAGAATCGACGGATGCCCGAGGGGGGGATAGTGTGGATCCGTCGGGCGACAAATTCGCGCATTCTTTGCGTCTCCTCGTCTGACACAGCCTCCGCCATCCGGCGGAGGGACGAACAGTTGGGCCCGCCGAGGATGAGGCGGGGTCACACCGGAGCGATCTGCCAGACGTCGTCGCTCTCGAGATGATGCAGATCGAAAACCCGTCCGTCCTCGGTCAGCACACGGAAGGAGAAACCTTCGGGGTATCGCCAGCGGCCGAGCACTTCGGCCACCAGAAGGCGGGCTCCTTCCCACTCGAACGCGATCGGGCGCTCTCCGTACGAGCTCCCGGAGTGACATTCTACCAACCCGGGCGTCATGTCACGCTCCCATCGTCGTCGGCCGGGACCGGCCCGGCAAGTGGGACTCGGCCGTCCGGTCACAGGACGTTCTTCCCGCTCGGGAGACGGACTCCCGGCCAGGGAATGGCCGAGGAACAGGCTAGGCGAAACCGACCTCCGAGGAGTCTCCCACGTTCAGTGTACGGTGGCGACCCAACACGCGAGCCTCGCGTCCAATCAGGGACTGAGCCAGCATGCTGTCGACGATCTGCGAACTGGCGTCGATGATCGAATCCTGGATGACTGACTGGCGGATCACACACTCGGCGCCGATCGAGACGTGCGGCCCGATGACCGAGTGCACCACCTGGGCCGACGGGTCGACGAAGACCGGAGGCACGATCACCACACCTTCCCGGCCTGCCGCTTCGGCCGAGTTGTCGCGACCGTGATCAAGCAGGTAGCGATTGGTCTCGAGCATCGTCTCCGGCTTGCCGCAGTCTTGCCAGACCTCGACCGGCTGGGCTCGCATCTTGAGACCGCCCTCGAGCATGATGTTGACGGCGTCGGCCAGGTAGTACTCGCTGCCAAAGTGCGTCCCGCGTGACATCTGCTCTTGAATGGCCGCCAGCAATCGCCTGGCCTCCTGAAAATAGTAGAACCCGACGACCGCCAGGTTGTTGCTCAGATCCTGCGGCTTTTCAACCAGCCGTTGCACCCAGCCCTCCGGACCGACTTCGGCCACGCCGAAGCGGCGCGGGTTGTCTACCTCCTTGACCCACGTAACGGCCTCGGCCTTCTCATCAGGAAGCGTCGAAAGATCGGTCTCGATCAGGGTGTCGACGAACACCATCAGCATCGGTCCGTCGAGGCCTTCTCGCGCCAGCCAGATGGCATGTGACTGGCCGAGCATCTCATGCTGCTCGACGTAGCGGGCGCGAAGATGGGGGTAGGCTTCAGCTACATAGGCCTGAACCATCTCGCCCAAGTAGCCGACGACGAAGACCACCTCATCGATGCTCGGCAGGGACGAGAAAGTGTCGAGGACGTGTCCAAGCACCGGTTTGCCGGCGACGGTCACCAGCGGCTTAGGCTTGGACCAGGTGTGCGGGCGCAGGCGTGTGCCGTATCCGGCCATGGGGATGACGATCTTCATCTCGGTGGACGCTCCTTGTGCCAGGCCGTTGCGCCCTGAAACGCGTGGGCCGCCTGGAGCAACTGCGGTTCGCCAAGGTGCGGCGCGTTGAGTTGCATGGCGATCGGAAGACCTTCCTGGTCAAACCCCACGGGGAAGGTGATCCCGGGCACTCCGGCAAGGTTGGCCGGAAGGGTGAAGACGTCCTCCAGATACATCGATAGCGGATCGTCGCCATGGGCGCCGATCGGGAAAGCGGTAGTCGGGGTCACCGGGCAGGCGATCAAATCGACCGTCTCGAAGGCGGCTTCGAAGTCGCCCTTGATCAAGGTGCGCACCTTCTGCGCCTGTCCATAGTATGCATCGTAATATCCGGCCGACAAGGCGTACGTCCCAAGCATGATCCGTCGCTTGACCTCGGCCCCAAAGAGAGCCCCCCGGGTGGCGAAGTAACTTTCCAACAACTCGCCCTGCCCCAGGCGCGGGCCGAAGCGCACCCCGTCGTAACGCGCTAGGTTGGCCGAGGCCTCAGCCGGTGCGATCAAGTAATAGACGGGAAGGGCGAGATCAGTGTGGGGTAGATGGATCTCCACGATCTCAGCCCCCAGATCGCGGAAGACGTCCAGTGCCGCACGGACCGCCGCTTCCACTTCGGATTGCATCCCGGCGATGAAATACTCCTGCGGCACACCCAGCCGCATCCCTCTCACGTTGGCCGTTTCGATGCCGACCTCAGGCACCGGGGAGGGCATCGAGGTCGAGTCGAGCGGGTCGTGGCCGGCGATGGCGCTGAAGAGCGGGGCCAGGTCGGCGGCCGAGGTTGCCAACGCGCCCACGGTGTCGAGCGACGAGCCGTAGGCGATCAGCCCATAGCGCGACACGCGGCCGTAGGATGTTTTCAACCCGGTGACGCCGCAGAAGGCCGCCGGCTGGCGAACCGACCCGCCGGTGTCGGTGCCGAGTGCGGCGTAGCACAGGCGGGCGGCGACCGCCGCCGCCGAACCGCCGGATGAGCCGCCAGGGACGCGATCGAGATCCCACGGGTTGTGTGTCGGGCCATAGGCCGAGTTCTCGGTGGACGACCCCATGGCGAACTCGTCCGTATTGGTCTTGCCCAGGATGACGGCGCCGCCTTCGATCAGGCGGCGCACACTGGTGGCGGTGTACGGCGGGCGGAAGCCTTCCAGGATCTTCGAGCCACACGTTGTCGGCACCCCCTCCAGGCACAGCACATCTTTGACCGCGATCGGCAGCCCGAGCACGGGAGAGACGGCATCGTCAGGGGCCCGGCGCCACTCGGCCAGTCTACGGTCGGCCCGGTCGGCCTGTTCTAGGGCGAGGTCTGCAGTGACGGCCAGGAAGGCATGAAGCCTCGGGTTCCGCGCCTCGATGGCCTGCAGGCAGGCCTGCGTCAGCGCCCGCGAGGACACATCCCCTTCGCGGAGCGCTGCGGCGGCTTCAAGCAGAGTGAGGTCGGTGAGGTCAGTCATGGGTCCCCGGGCCGGGGATCGCCGGAGCGGGTGCCATCACTCGCTCTCCTCAAGAACCGGCGCCACCCGAAACATCCCGTCCTTGGAGGCGGAAGTATTGGCCAGTATGACCTCCCGAGGCGTCGAAGGACGGACGGTGTCGGGGCGCAGCGGAGCGTGAAGAGGCAGCACGCTGGCGGTCGGGGGTACCGCCGAGGTGTCGATCTCTTTCAGCCGGGCGGCGTAGTCCAGGATCGCCGACAACTGCTCGGTGTAGCGCTTCTCTTCTTCCTCGGTGAGGCGAAGCCGGGCCAGTTGGGCAATGTGGCGCACTTCCTCAAGGGTGATGGCCATGACGGGCGAATTATAGCAGACAGGTTCAAACGGGACGTTCGGGGGAAAGAGAAAGGCTCCCGGAGCCGTCAAGGCTCCGGGAGCCTGCGGACTGCTGCCTCAAGGCTCCTCATCGGGAAGGAGCTCGACCGACGTCACTTCGCCGCCCAGCTCGTTGACTGCGATGTCGACAAGCCCGCCGGGTTCAATGTAAACCTGCCCGTTCTCACAGGCTTGCTGAGCCGGCTCTGCCTCGCCCACGAGGGGAAACGGGCCATCGTCATCTCCCGGAAAGACCGGGGCTTCGATCTGGCGCTCTATCATCCCACCTCCGCCTAGCTACCTGCCATCGATTCTAGGCCGGGGGCGGCCAAATGTTCCTTACAACCCACATACAATTTGTACCATATGCAGGTGAAGGGGAGATTAAGACGCCAGATATGGGGGATGAGGCATCGGAGAGCGGACGGGCGGCCTACGAAGCGGCCGAAGGTGGAGGCGGTCGCCCGGGTGACTGCGCCTGCGCCAGTTCGAGGCCGAACTTCGGCTGATCGCTGAATGCCCCCGGATAGACCAACTCCGGCAGGAAGCGGCCCTCCTGCTTCTTCAGCCGGGGGAACAGGAACCCCGCCCCCACCGGAATGTGAGCCATGCGCGCCTCGATCTCCGGCTTGAGGGGGTCGGGGAAGATGAGCTCGGTCCGCAGGCGGATGGCCCCCGATTTGTCGCCGGCGGCCCGCAGATCCGCGACCTGCTTGAGCAACTGGGCCACGGCGGGACGCGCTTGGTGGCGATCGAAGGTGAAGCGCGTCCGCCCGGCTTCCTCGACGCGCCCGAGCACGCCGTCACGCCCAAAGCGGTGAAACATCAGATTGCGGGCCTTGTTGTGGGCCTGGACCGGATCGAACTTGAGGCTGCGGAGCATCGCCAGGAGCATGGTGTCGTACGTCGCCTGCGCCATTCGCTCATCGATCAACCCGTCGGAGGCCAGGATCTCGAGCGACCATAGGGCGAAGAGCTCGGCCCGAAGCTCCTCTATGAAGGAATACTCTTCCTGCAGGTAATCCTTCGGTTGCCCAGTCATGTGATCCGGATCCATTCGTCCGCAGGAGTGGCCGATCTCGTGCAGCGCGCTGCTCAACTGGTAGGCATCGAACAGCACATCGCGGACGCGGTCGTGTTCGGCCCGAAGCAGGAACTCGTCCGACGGTAACAGGCCGCCCGTTTCGTGCAGGGCGCGAGTGGTGTTGACGTAGACCATGTTGACCGAGCTGATGTTCTGGCGCACCCACTCGTCGTTGGGCAGGCTCTGGGCCAGGATCGTGCCCGGGCCGATCACGTAGTCGCCGCTCCAGGCGAGCACATCCACGTATTTGAGCCGGGGAAGGCGCTCGAGCCGCACGTCTTCTTTCTTGAAGGTCCACGGGGCTTCCGCCTCGAGCCGCGGGACGCGCTCGACGATCGCCGCCAGCAATCTCTCGAGGCGCGAGTCGGTGCGGTAGACGCCGCCGGTGGCCGAACCCCGGGCGTTCTTGAAATTGTCCAGGTAGACCTCGAGGGCGGTCGAGATGACGACATCGATCGACGAGTCATTGTGGAACCAGACATAGTCGGCCACCCGTCTGGATTCGGCGCTGCCGCTTTCCATTTCGACGATCTTGGCGTCGAGGTAGGCCCGCAAACCGATGTGGTGGGCGTGGTCGCGGGCGGCGCGCAGGTTGCCCAGGGCCGGTTGGATGGTCTCCCGGTAGCGGACCTCGTTGAGGATCACCTGCGCGCGGCCGTCGGGCTGACGCACGACGCTCGAGTTGACCCGGGTGGCTTCGGCGCCGAGGTCGACGAATTCATCTTCGCTGAAGTCGGACGGGTAGAAGTTGGCACGGTCGGGCAGGGTCTGGCCGGTGAAGAGCAAGCTGTGGACCTTTTCGTAATCGCGCCAGGCATCCTCGCCGGCGCTGGAGGCCAGGGCGCGGACGGTGTGCTCCGGCAGGTCGAGCAAGTTGTTCTTGCGCGGCAGGGTGGCGAAGGGCATGTTGTGCAGGTCGAGGACCGACAGGTAGGCCTCGAGCTTCTGGCGTTCGGCGTCCGGGCTGACGGCCATCAAGCGTTGGATCAGGCGGCGGAGGACGAACGTGCGCGGCTCGACCTGGTCGCGGAAGATCGGGTTCATGGCGTCGGTGGCTTCGATCAGGTGGCCGAGCACCTGAATCTCATCCGGCGACAGCCCGTCGAGGTTGAAGGCGACGCGCACGATGGCGGCGTTTTTCTGCGGCTCACCTTCCTGGCGGTAGGGGATGGTCTTGACGAGCGGGTCGGCCGGTTGCATGGGGTGCCTTTCGCGTGACGTTGATGCGGAAGGCAAGCATACTCCACTCGGGGGAAGGGTTCCAGGGTAGGGGGTGGCGGACAAGGTTGGGGACCTACGAACCGGAGAGCCTCTCGATGGCCGCGATGAAATCCGCAGGCGAAACCACCTTGACGCGGTGGTCAGCCAGAAAGTGAAAGTGTTCCGCGTTTCCGGATACGAGGAAATCTGCGTTCGCCGTCAGCGCTACCTCGGCGAACGGCAGGTCGCTTGGGTCGGGTATTTCCTGTGGATTGAGCGGGCGGGCGGAAACCTGAACCCCGTTGAGCTTGATGTGATCGATGAGAGCCTCGACGTGGTGCTTAGTAAAGCCAAATTCGGGCCTCGTCAGAACGTCCTCGTACTCGGCAAGGATGCGATCATCGAAGGCGACCTGCAGGTCGGTCGACACCACCTGGTCGATCACTCGTGCCGGGCCGCCGAAGGGTGTCAGCAGGCCCGACACCAGCACGTTGGTGTCAAGGACGATGAGCAACGAACGCTATTCCTGACGTGCAGAGCGGGCGGCCTCGATCTCGCGCTGGATCTCGTCGGCCGACATGCGATCGAGTCCGCGCTCCCGGGCCGAGGCCCTCATCTCGCTGACGGCGATCAGAGCCCGGACCTGACTGGCGATGCGCAGGACGGACTCGAGCGATCTTGACTCGGCGTCCAGCATGAGAGCGAACGGCTCGCCGTTCTTGTTGACGACGACGATGCCCTCGCGAGCCAGGGTCTCCTCCAGCTTGCCCGGCTCGTTGCGGATAACGCGGTATGGAAGCGTGACCATTCGCCCTCCTGTAGCAATATTGTAGCGATGCATGCTACAAAACACCTTGGTACTCCGGTACTACCCCGGTATGTCATGGGCAGCGGATCAGGCCGAGCGTCTGCAGCAGCCTTGCCTGGGCCGGGCGGCGGGCGAGGCGGGGGATGAGGCCCTGGGGGTAGCCGCCGTCGGGGCAGACGCCGGGGGGCAACTCGGGTGGAGGCGCGATCGGGGTCGGTTCGACGAAGAGGAGGTTCGGGCGGAAAGGGGTCGGCCACAGGCCGTAAAACATGTGGCGCGAGCCGTCGGGCAGGCGGCCGTAGGATAGGTTGTATGCCGTCACCTTGAGGTAGGTGATCCGGTCGATCAGTCGGCCGTCCGGCGCCGAGATGCGAACACTGTCGCCCGTGTCGTTAAGTGCAATGCGTGTCTTCGAGCGGAACATGGCCAGGAATCCGCCGGCCGGGAGGATTTCATCGTCGTCGAAGGTGTAAGGTGAAGAGCCCCCAAGACCGGTATCGTCGAGGATCCAGCCGTGCAGGTTGACATCGCCGGGTCCCGTATTGAAGATCTCGATGAACTCGTCGCCGGTGGTGACGCCGCCTTTCCCCTCCCAGTCGTAGTGCGGTCGGATCAGAACTTCGTTGATCACGATCCGGCCAGGGATGAAGGTCGGCTCAGGGGTTGGGTAGAAGATGGAGTTGGTCGAGCCGGGCGTGCCGCGGATCGTCGACCCATCGGCGTCGTGACCGCGCGCGTGGTATCCCGTGAAGGTTGACCAGTTCGAGCGAACATCGTCGCTGCCGCGGCGCTCCATGCTGCCGCGCCCGGCTTCGATCCCGGCCGGCCAGCCGCCTCCGTCGGCGTTGGCGCTGTCGACCAGATCCCCGGAGGCGTCGTGCAGCTCGATGATCTCGCCGGCGTTCGACAACCCGCCGGTGTAGATCTGATCGGCCGGGATGTCCGCTATGGCTGAGTCGTCCGTGCGCTCGAGAAGAAAGAACCCGGAAGCCGCGATCGACCCAACGAGCGAAATGTGAACGTCGCCTCCGTCCGAGAGCGACCATCCACTGAGATCGATCGCATTCGGGCCGGGGTTGTATAGCTCGATCCACTCATCGCTGGCCGAGGCTTTTGTCCCCGACCAGGCGACCTCGTTGATCATCACGCTGCGGTAGGGTGCAGGAGTGACCGACGTCAAGGCCGTCGGAGACGGCGTCGGCGTGGGGGCGGATGTCGGAGGCGAGTTGTCGCTGCGCGGTGTACCGCGGATGCTGTTCCCGGCGGCGTCGTGACCGACGCCCCCGACGCCCGAGAACGTGCTCCAATCCGCCGCTGTGTCGCCGCCCCCGCGGCGCTCCATGCTGGCGCGCGTCTCCCTCTCGCCGGCAGGCCATTCACCACCGAAGGCATTGGCGCTATCGATGATCGACCCGCTGGAGTCCATCAGCCAGAGACTCTCGCCGGCGTTCGACAGACTGCCGGTGTAGATCTGATTGGCGGGAATGTCGGCGATGGTTGAGTCATCCGTCCGCTCAAGCAGGAAATACGAGTGAGCGGGGAGGACTCCGGACAGGGCGATATCGATATCGCCGTCGTCCCTCAGCCGCCAGCCGGTCAGATCAACCGGCTCCGATCCGAAATTGGCCAGCTCGATCCATTCGTCATTGGCGGAGGCGAGTGTCCCGGCCCAGGCAACCTCATTGATGAGGACCTGTGAGTCAGTTTCCGGCGGAGCGTCGGGAGTCGAAGACGCCGTAGGGGTGTCACTGGGGTCCACCGAAGTGGAAGAGGCTTCGGGAGTCGGTGTGGCAGATGGATCGGGGGGACCCGTTTCCGACGGGCTCGCGCTGGCGGTTGCGCTTTCCGCCTCGGAGGCAGTCGGTTCCTCGGACAGCGCGACCTCGGGTGTCCAGGTGGGGGTTGCACTGGGCGTGGCAGATGCTTCGGGTGAGGGGTTGTCATCCGCAGTTGGAGTGGGCGTGTCAGTCGTGTCTTCGGCGCGCGCCACCGCCGCCTGGGCGATGAGGACGGCGGAACCAAACGTGTTCGCCGCCGACCGAGAGACGCCGAGGCGAGAGCTGACAAACCCCAGGGAAAAGAGAAACCCGACACAGAGGACTTGTCGGGCCGCGGGGCGGGTCATACGTGTTATCCCCCAGACCCGTCGATCAATCCAACTATAGCGGATTCGTGGGGGGAGTCAACGGTCAACGGGGAAGAGACACGGACGGAGGTACACATTGTAGAAGAGATGCCGTGCCGTCTTCCCTGGTGGAGGACGTGTTCGTTGACTCCGCCACTGCACCTGTGCTAGATTGAACCTGCATGTCGAGCCCGATATGGGGGATGCTAAGATGGGGAATCCAAAGGGAATCCGATCAGCGGCAGAACAGGCCGCTGATTCCATTTCTCCTCTGACTTCGACAAACCATCCCTCAGGGGTCGGACCGTGAGCGGCCCCGTCTCGCCGCTCCCTGAGACATCACCCAACTGGACCGCCAGCGCTCGTCGGCGGCTGATCTTCTACCTCTTCGCCGCCGTCCTGCTGGCGACGTTGGCAGGAATCCTGACGTTCGTCTACCTCGATCGGCTGCGTGCCTCCAGTCTGCCGTCCAATCCTGCCGTCGTAGCCCTGGTCGATATCGCCCCAGGCGAGACGATCGATGAAACCATGGTCGCCATCCAGTCGCTGCCGGAGAGCGCCCTGCCCGAGGGGTATCTGACCGAAGTCTCGCAGGCTGTCGGCCGCGTGGCCGCCGTGCCGATCGCCGCACGCGAGATCCTGCTTCCGAGCCGCTTCGTCGGTGGCGGCGGTGAAGGGCTCTCCGGTCGGTTGCCGGATGGGCGCTGGGCGATGATCCTCCCCATGGGTTGGCTCATCAGCGGCACGCCCGGGTTGATCGAGGGTGATCGCCTGGAGATCATGGCCTACCAGGCGGGTCAGCCGGAGGACCAGGTTGGGGTGATCGTCACCGCCGTCGAGGTGCTGGGCATCAGCGGACCAGCGGAGAACCCCGATCGCCTTACCCTGGCCGTCGATCTGGATCAAGCGCGCACGCTCCTGTACGCACGCGTCAATGGCTTCAGCCTGCTCGGCCTGCTGCGGCCGGCGGGGTCGGTCCCGTGACCGTCGTCAGCGTCGTATCCGCCAAAGGGGGCAGCGGCGCTTCGCTTATCTCCAGCAATCTGGCTGTTGTGTTGGCCCGGCGCGAGGAGACGCTTCTGGTCGACCTTCACTCAGGACTCGGATACGATGACATTCTCCTCGACCTGATAAGCGAGCGCTCGTGGGCCGACCTGCTGCCGGTCGCGGATGAGCTTCGCGGTCAGCAGCTGGCGCTGGCCGCGGCGATCCATCCAACCGGACTGAAAGTCTTGTGCGCGTCGGCGGATCCGACGACGAGGGTGGATGAAACCCGTCTTGACGCATTGTTACGTGCGCTTCCCTCCAGATTTGCCTGGCTCGTGCTCGATCCTCCCGCAGGACTGGGGAGCATTTCTCGGATCGCGATCGAGCGAAGTGATGCGGTGTTGCTCGTCACTACGGCCGATCCAGGGTCTCTGCGTGCGGCCCGTCGTCTCTACCAATGTCTTCCGATCGAGACACAATCGAAGATGGGCCTCGTCGTGAACCAGATCGGAGGACGCCACCCGGCAGATCCGACATCCATCGCCGACTCCATCGGCCCCCCCCTCCTGTCAGCGCTTCCGCCCGATCCTCGGGCCGTCGGCTACCAGGTCAACTTCGGCCAGGTTTGCTCGCTTGACAATCGGAGTGCTTTCGGTCGGGCGCTCGTACGGATGGCTGGTCGAATGTCCCGGGCCGCCTCGAAGGCTCAGACTTCCTCTGACAACGCACGCCTCGAGGTCGTTTGATGATTCAGGGGGACATCGACAAGACGGGCACAATCAAGATGGATGACCTGGAAGAAAGACTACACGAGCGACTGTGTGTCGACCTGGAGGAGGCAATCCAGGGTGGCGCGCCCGATGGTGTCCCCGACCGGCAGCACCTGACGCGGCGCATGGAGAGCATGCTCGACCGCGAGCCGATCATCCTCACTCAGGCCCAGCAAGAGGCGCTTGTCCGGGCCGTCGTCGACCGCGTCGTCGGGCTGGGGCCACTTGAGCCGTTGCTTCAAGATCCAACGATCACCGAGATCATGGTCAATGGCCCAAATAGCGTATTCATCGAACGCGACGGGCGCCTCGAACAAGTGGATGTGGCCTTCCGCGACGAGGCCCACCTGCGCCACGTCATCGACAGGATCGTGGCGCCGATCGGCCGGCGGATCGACGAGAGCAGTCCGTTGGTTGACGCCCGGCTAGCCGACGGTTCGCGCGTGAACGCGATCATCCCGCCGCTGGCGCTGAACGGGCCCGCCCTGACCATCCGCAAGTTCTCGGTCGAACCCTTCAGCCTGGAAAGACTGATCGCGCTGGGGACGGTAAGTCAGGAGATTGCTGACTACCTGATGCAATGTGTGCGCGACAGAGTCAGCGTCATCATCTCTGGCGGCACCGGATCGGGAAAGACGTCAACGCTGAACGCGCTCGGGCTGTGCGTACCGGCGACAGAACGGCTAGTGACGATTGAGGACGCCGCCGAACTTCAACTCAACCATCCGCATCTGGTATCCCTTGAAGCGCGTCCGCCCAACCTCGAAGAGAAAGGCGAGATCACCATCCGAACGCTGGTGCGCAACGCTCTGCGGATGCGCCCCGATCGGATCATCGTCGGTGAGGTGCGCGGGGGCGAGGCCTTCGACATGCTGCAAGCGATGAACACCGGACATCGCGGTTCGCTGACGACGCTGCACGCCAACTCCCCGACTGACGCCATGATCCGACTCGAGTCGATGGTGCTCATGGCCGGGCTGGACATGCCCGTGGCGGCGATCCGCCGCATGATCGGCGGGGCGATCGAGATCGTCGTCCAGCAAGATCGGATGAGTGATGGGAGGCGCGTCATGACCGCGGTTCAGCGCCTGACGCGCGATGAAGAGCAGCGAATCCGGCTCGAGCCCCTGTTCGCGTACGATGACACAACGCGCGAGCATCGCGCCGTTCCGAATCCATGAGCTCGGTTTGACATCCGACCACTTCGTTTTGACGCAGGAGAACATGGCCCCGAACACGCTCGGCGATGATGTCAGGGTGATGCTGGGGGGCTTGCTCCGCAGGCTGTTCGGACCGTACTTGCTACCCGGCGCGCTGACGATTTCCCTCGTCACGGCGGCCGCATGGGCGGGCCGATATCCGCTCAGCGAATTCTTCCGTGAGCATCCCGCCGCGCTCCCGGGGACATTCGCCGGGCTGATGATCGCCTGGGTTGCCCTGGCCGGGAGCCTGTGGCTGGAGTACGCCGCGCTGCGGCGGTGGTGGGTCGGCCACACGGTTCGCGTGACAGGGATCTCGCGCCTGGCGCAGCCGTCCGCTGTGGATCGAATTCTGCGGCGGATCCCCGATCCGCTCGAATTCCTGCTCTCGCCATTGCTGCGGACGCGCCTGGGAATCCGGCTGGCCGCGGACTGGCATGATGCGGGGCTGGGGCCAAAGCCGTCGCGCTACATCGCCCTGCTGGCTGGAACGGCTCTCCTGGGATTCGCGCTGGGAGATCGGATCGCAGGCGCGGTACTCGGCAGCGGGGCCGCTGTAGTGCTGCCGGTATTGCCCATCACGATGATCCGGAGCCGCGCTGAGGCCGGCCGCCGCAAGTTCGGCGAACAACTGCCCCAAATGCTTGATGCCCTGGCATCGGGATTGTCAGCTGGCCTCTCGTTTCAGCAAGCGATCCGCTACGCCGCCGAAGAGCTGCCCGAACCATCGGCTGGGGCGATGAAGTGGCTGGATCGCAGGATTCAATTCGGTCGGCCCGTCGAGTCTGCGTTGCGCGGACTCCAGTCCGACCACCCCGAAGAGACCTTCGCCCTGGTCGTTGACGGGATTGTCTTGCAGCGGCAATTCGGAGGAGATCTGGTCGACATGTTCGGTCAAATCGCGGGGCTGTTGCGCGAACGCCTTGAACTTGAGCAAGAGGTGAGAGCGGTCACGGCGCAAGGTCGTCTCTCGGGATGGATCATCGCTGCCCTCGTTCCGGTGTCGGCCGGGATGTTGCTCGTCTTCAACCCGCGCTACATTGACGTGCTGTTTGATTCCCTGATCGGTCAGATCCTGCTCGTGCTGGTGATGATCCTGCAGTTGACCGGCTGGGCAATCATCTCGCGTATTCTGCGGATCCGATACTGAGGGGGCGTGGACACAAGCATCCTCTGGGTCAGCCTTGCGGTCGGGACGTTGGTTGGTCTGCTCGCCTTTGCGTTGTTCAGCGAAACTGCACGCCGTAGCCGGCCGGCGACCGGAGCGGCCCGCCGCCCTTCGCGCGCGGACTGGATCACTTCAGCACTGCGGGCTGCCAAGCCGCCAAATTGGGTTCGAGATCGGTGGGGGACCAGCGAAGTCGCACGTCGATTGAAGCAGGCCGGCCTTGCCTGGGAACCGAGTGACTACGCCGGGCTGCGTTGGGTATCGACTTGGCTGGGCGTGATCGCCGGCGTCGTGCTGGTCACTTCCCGCAACTGGGATCTGGTCGGCATCTTCTTGGCGATGGTGATCGTGGCTGCGGGTGGGCTTGGACCGAACTTGTGGCTGGTGGCGCGCATCGACCGGCGACAGATGGAGGTCGACTTAAGCCTGCCGGACTTCATGGACAGACTGGCCCTGGTGCTCGAGGCGGGTCTGGGCTTTGAGGTCGCGTTCCGCAGAACCGCCTGCGGTTATCCGGGTCTGCTCGGAGCCGAACTCGAGCGCGCGATCCGCCAGCTCGACCGAGGGCTCAGTCGATCGGCGGCGCTGGTCGAACTGGGCCAACGGGTCCCATCCCAGGATCTCAAGGGTTTCGTCGCAGCAGTGCGTCAGGCCGATCGATTGGGGACGTCGTTGGCCAGGGCATTGCGTGTGCAGACCGGACTGCTCAGAGCTCGACGGCGACGACGCGCGCAAGAAGCAAGCCGGCGTCTGCCAGTTCTGATCATCTTCCCTCTGGTGTTCTTCTTCTTGCCGGCTTTGCTGCTCATATACCTGGCCCCGCCGATCCTGCACCTCTTCCTCGGGCGCTGAAAGATCTCGATGGCCACCAGGCGCGTGATGCACGGGGATCGATTGGGGCAGGCACTGGTCGAATTCGCCGTCGTTCTGCCGATCCTGTTGCTACTGATGATCGGGCTGGTCAACCTGGGCATCCTGGTGAACGCGCAAATCGTACTGACGCAGGCAGCCTGGGAGGGTGCGCGCGCCGGGGCGACGATCAGTGACCCGTCCGCTGGAGATGATGAGATCACCGGCGCCGTGCGTCGCGCTGCTAGCCCGTTGGACGCGGGTGCCGTCCTCATCGACATCGATCCGAGGCAGTCCGAATATCCCCGCAACGAGCCGGGACCGATGCCGCGCGGATACCCGCTGACCGTTCGTCTGGAGTATCCGCTCACCCTGAACCTGCCCTTCACCGTCACCATCCCGGTGCGCGCTGAAGCGGTGAGCCGGATGGAGTACAGCAACCCGCCATGAGCAGCAGAGGACAGGTGATTGTCATCGTGGCTTTTCTGCTGATGGTGTTGTTGCTGTTGCTGGCGGTGGCGGTCGACGGCGGGCGGTTGTACATCGAGCGGGCGCGGACGGTGCGCGCCGCCCAGGCCGCCGCCGATGCCGGGATCGGGCTGGTCGGCGAAGAGATGGTGACGCTGGCGGTCCCGCGCCAGACCGAGGCGGCCCTTCGCCCGGCGTGCGTCCCCGACGCCGGGTTCGGCACTCCTGAGGCAAGCTGTACGGCGACACCCTTTCCCGGCGAGGTCAGCCACTGGCTGACGGATGACGATCGGGCGACGCTTGTCGCCCCGGAGATGCAGACGGCGGTCGCCGAAGAAGCGCTGGATTACGCCGGCCGGAACGGACTGCACGAGTCCGATCCGGAGGTCATCTCGCTCGACGTCGAGTATCCGCATGACTACGATCCGGGAGGGCCGGCGGTGCAGCTGCTGGTGGCAGTAGAGCGCCGGGCCACGATTCTGCTCAGCGGGCTACTGCGGCTTGACTCAATCACCCTCGAGTCGCACGGCCTATCCGAGCTTCCCCAGCGATAGGGACCTGGCATGCCACTATGGACATTCGCCGCAGCGATCCTGCCTCCGCTGGCGGTGGCCCTTGTCGCCGGTGGACTGGGCGCGGCGGCGCTGGCTCCGCGCCTGACCGCGACCTCGATCGTGCCGGTGGGGCTGCTCGGGCTGTTGCTCTTCGTGGCGATGATGACGTTCAAGCGGGCTCGTGGTTGGAACACGGCGCTGATGGCGGCGTTCTCGTTCGTGGGAGGCGGCGCGCTGAGTTGGATATTCGAAGGTCGTGTCGGAGGCACCTGGCTGGGCGCGGTCGCCTCGGCTGCACTGGTTCTGGCGTTCGCGGCCGTCCTTGGTCGCCGCGCCGGGCCTCGGCTGGTGGGCATCAGCGCCTGGTTGTGGTTGCTGAGCTGGATCTACCTCTTCGGCTGGGTCGTGGCGGCGGTCCTGAACCCGCCCGGGGACTGGATCCGCGCCTGGGCGGTCGGCGGGCTGATCGTATACGGGGGGTTGAGCACCGCCTGGTTCGCCGGCCTCGATCCGTGGGCGCCCGATCCATCCGGCACGGCCTGGGCGATCGACGTGGCCCTGCTCGGCTTCAACCTGGCCATCGCCGCACGAGTGTTGATGTGGAAGCTGGAATAGTACTTAAGATGATTTGGTTCAGACACATATGAGACGGTAGCACTGGCGGAGAAAGCGCAACGGG
>CAZGRL010000062.1:0-20927 GCA_964528155.1 uncultured Anaerolineaceae bacterium | reverse complement strand
CCGTGACCCCGGGCTGGTGTTCGGCTTCCCGCTGGCGATATGGACCATGCACTTTGCCTGGGGCGGGGCTTTCCTGTGGGGGATCCTCAGCGGTCTCATGACTGGAGCGCAGAGTGCGCCTGGCAAGTAGAGGCCTCCCCTGGAGGCTTCGAGAGAATGAACGCCAGCTTATCCTGATCCTGGGCGATCTCATCGCAGCCTCGGCGGCTGCCATTGTCGCCGTCGCCCTGTGGGCGCGCCTGGACTACCTTGGGCCCGATCCGTCGATGGAGTTCATCCGTATCCGGGCCCCCTGGTTCGTCCTCTTGCCGATCATCTGGCTGGTGCTGATGATCAATCTGTATGATCTCCGCCGAGCGGCTGCATGGCGCGAGACGTTTCGCGGGGTGATGGGGGCAGCCGGAATCGGCGGAGTGCTGTACCTGCTCCTGTACTTCACCGGTGAAGGATCCTTGCCTCGACGAGGCGTTCTGTACTTTCTTGCCCTGGTCGTCCTCTTCACACTGATCTGGCGTGGACTGTACACACTCGTCTTTACGGCCCCGGCCTTCATGCGCCGTGTCCTGGTCGTCGGGGCTGGCGAATCGGGCGTGGCCCTGGTGGAAGTCGTCAATGGCATCTGGCCGCAACCGTTTCACATCGTCGGATTGATCGACGACGACACCTCCAAGCATGGGATGCAGGTCGGTTCCGTGTCGGTGAAAGGGGACAACTCGATCCTTCTCGATTTGATGGAAGAAGAGGGTGTCTCAGATATTGTCGTCTCGATCCTTGGGCCGATGAACGGATCGATGTTCCAGGCCTTGCTCGACGCCCAGGAACGTGGGGCGGAGATCACCCGGATGCCGGTGGCCTATGAGGAGCTCCTTGGGCGTGTTCCGATCAACTACCTCGAATCGGATTGGCTGCTCCGGTCTTTCGTAGACAGCATACGTGTCAGCGCGGTCTACAGCCTGCTCAAGCGGTTGATGGACTTGATCGGCGCCCTGATCGGATTAGGAGCGATGATCATCTTTCTGCCTTGGATCGCCCTGGCGATCGTGCTCGAGAGCGGCCGTCCGATCGTGTTCTTTCAAGATCGATTGGGGCAGGGGGGCAAGGTGTTTCGGGTCGCCAAATTCAGAACGATGCGCCAGGACGCCGAGGCCGACGGTCAGGCGCACTGGGCGATGCAGGAGGATCCACGGGCAACGCGCGTAGGTCGTCTGATGCGCAAGGCGCACCTGGATGAGCTCCCACAGTTTTGGAACGTGTTGCGCGGCGAGATGAGTCTGGTCGGTCCGCGGCCGGAACGGCCGGAGCTGGTAGCCGAACTGGAAAAACAGATCCCCTTCTATCGGGCGAGATTGCTGGTCAAACCTGGCCTCACGGGTTGGGCCCAGGTCAACTATGGAAAGGGAGCCTCGGTCGAAGGCTCGGCCGAGAAGCTCGAATTCGACCTGTACTACATCAAGCATCGGAGCTTCGTGATGGACCTTTGGATCCTGTTGCGTACGTTCGGCGCCGTACTCGGCTTCCGGGGAGTCTGACTTGGCGACGGCATTGGTCACCGGTGGTGCAGGCTTCATCGGATCACACCTGGCACGGGCGCTGGTCTCGCGCGGAGATCGAGTGACTGTGCTCGATGACCTCTCGACCGGGTCCCGCGATAATCTGGCCGGCGCGGACGCCCGGCTAATCGAGGGTGATGTTCAGGACCCGGAGGCTGTTGCGGCGGCCATGCGCGATGTCGAGTTGGTTTTCCACCATGCGGCCTTGATCTCGGTTGCCGAATCGATGCAGGACCCACCGACATGCTATCAAACGAACCTGGCCGGTTCGGTCAACGTCTTGTGGGCTGCACACCAGGCGGGGGTGAGACGCGTGGTCCTGGCCTCCTCAGCAGCTGTATATGGTGAGGCTGAAGGCCCGGTGGGCGAAGCCGGTCCGCTCAACCCCATCTCGCCCTATGCCGCCTCCAAAGTGGCGATGGAAGAGGCGGGCCAGCTTTTTGCCCGTACCTATGGGCTGCCGACAGTCTCCTTGCGCTACTTCAACGTCTATGGCCCCCGGCAGAGGGCCGATTCACCGTACGCAGCGGTGATCCCGATCTTCATCGAACAGATGCTGGCGGGCGAGGCGGTGACCATCCACGGGGACGGCCAGCAGAGCCGTGATTTCGTGTTTGTCGATGACGTCGTCCGAGCCAACCTGCTCGCCGCCGACCTGCCGGCCGCCCAATCAGGCATTTTCAATATCGCTGGCGGGAGCTCCGTTTCGGTCGAACAACTCGCCCATATGCTTCGGGGGCTGATCCCGGGTGTGCCAGAGCCTGTACGGGGGCCCTCCCGGCCGGGGGACATCCGGTTCTCGGCCGCCGATTTGCGCCGTTCTTCACAAGCGCTGGGTTATCGCCCGGCGACCGGACTGGAACGAGGCCTGCAACAGACAGTAGAATGGTTCCGGGCCGGGAGGCCCATTGCCGCCGCGTGAATAACACCCCCGTTCAGATCCGCAATCGCTTCCTCTTGCTAGCCGATCTGGTCTTGATCGTGACCGCCGTATTGGCCAGCTTTGCCCTTCGCCTGGATATCGGCCCGGCCTTCACCGCCTTGCTGCCTTCGGCCATGGTCATGGTCATCCTGGCGCTGGTCATCAAACCGGTCGTCTACTACGCCTTCGGGCTCTACCGGCGCTACTGGCTGTATGCCAGCGTACGGGAGATGCGGTTGATCGTCGCTGCGACCATGGCGGCCTCCGTCTTCGTCGCTCTTGCGGTGTTGATCGTTCGCACGCTCGGCGGCCTGCAGGCTGGCTTCCCCCGACTTGTTCTCGGGATCGATTGGCTCCTCTCGCTCTTCAGCGTGGGCGGGCTGCGCATGGCCGTGCGGATGCTGGCTGAGAGCGGCCAGATCAGTCAGAAGGCGGATGGATTGGTCGGCGGACGCCGCGTGGTGGTCGTAGGCGCCGGCTCGGCCGGAGCCCTGGTTGTGCGTGAGATGCAGCATAACCCTCAGCTTCACATGACCCCGGTGGCTTTTGTCGATGATGACCCCGAGAAGAAGGGGATGGTCATCCACGGAATCCCCATCGCAGCCGGGCTGCGGGACCTGTCGAGTGTGGTCTCACGCTACCGGGCTCACGAGGTCGTCATCGCCATACCGACCGCGCCTGGCCCGACCGTTCGGCGAGTGATCGAGATCTGCCGCCAACACCGGATCCCCTTCAGCACCATGCCCGGGATCTATGAGTTGATCGGCGGCAAGGTTTCCGTCAATCGCCTGCGCGAGGTCGAGATCAGTGACCTGCTTCGGCGTGAACCGGCCGACATCGACGACGAGGGGGTTGGCCGGACGCTCACGGGTAAGAGAGTGCTTGTCACCGGCGCCGGCGGTTCGATCGGCCTCGAGCTCTGCCGCCAGATCGCGCACTGGAGACCGGCCCAACTCGGGCTACTCGGTCATGGTGAGAACAGCGTGTTCGAGGCCATGTTAGACCTGACCGAGGACAACCCCGGTCTCCCCTTCGTGCCGATCATTGCCGATGTGCGGGATATCGATCGCATCGGAAATATCTTCGACGACTTCCGTCCGCATGTCGTCTTCCACGCCGCAGCCCACAAGCACGTGCCCATGATGGAGATCAACGTCGAAGAGGCGGTGACCAACAACATCCTCGGGACGCAGAGCGTCGTCAAGGCGGCACAGTCCTTCGGGACGGAGCGGCTTGTCCTCATCTCGACCGACAAAGCGGTCGAGCCGACCAGTGTCATGGGGGCCACCAAGAGGATGGCCGAGATGGTCGTCCATGACGCCGCATTGCGGAGTGGACGACCGTTCGTCACGGTTCGCTTCGGCAATGTGCTCGGTAGCCGAGGCAGTATCGTCCCACTGTTCAAGCGCCAGATCGCTCGTGGTGGCCCGGTGACGATCACGCATCCGGAGATGGAGCGCTTCTTCATGACCATCCCGGAGGCGGTCCATCTCGTCGTGCAGGCAGCCAGCATGGGGCAGGGAGGCGAGGTCTTCGTCCTGAGGATGGGTGAACCGGTGCGCATCCTCGATCTGGCGGAGGACATCATCCGCCTCTCGGGGCTGGAGCCACACAAGGACATCGAGATCGCTTTCACCGGCATTCGTCAGGGCGAGAAGTTGAGCGAGTCGCTCTGGGACGAGGGCCTGACATTGACCCCCACCGACCACCCCGACGTCATGCATGTCGAACATGACGAACTGCTGTCGGGCGAGGTGCTCGAAGCGACGATCGAAGAGTTGGTCCGTCTTGCACGCGAAGGTGACGCCGAGGCGATCATTGGGCTGCTCAGCGAACGCATCCCGGGCAACATGCTCAGCCAGCTTCCCCCGCCCGACATGACCTCGGTGCTCTGAGACTCGAACTCACACCCGGAGATGACCGCGAGCGTCCATTGGGCGCTCGTTCTTTTTGCCCATCCCGGAATGGGCGGCTCTCTGACCCATTTTTCCTGCATCACAACGGCAGGGGCGATCTCGGCGGAGACCTGGCAGTCTGTTCATGGAGCCTCTTCGCCCGGAGGACTCTGTGGAAATGAATGGTCGGGGGCAGCGCAGCCGCCCCCGACCATTCATTTCCACAGAGATCCCCCACCCCCTGTCCTATATCGGGACAGGGGGTGGGGGGTCAGGGCGCCCGCCGACCGAGGCTCAGGATTCGCTCGAAGCGGATGTTACCTAACCACAGCCCAAGGAGCGCCAGCGCCAACAGGACGACCACCTGCAGCACATGCAGCAGGGCGGCGTAGTACGCGCTCGCCGCACCCGATAGGCCGAAGAAGGACAGGGCCAGGATTACAGCATATTCAAACACACCCAGGTGCGCCGGCCCGGAAGGGACAAGGGTGCCGACGACAATCGCCAACAAGACCAGGATCGAGGCGCTGAAGGGCAACCCCTGATCCATCACGCCGAACAGACTGTAGATCGAGAACGCCTCCGTCGCCCATAAGGCCACGCTGACCAACAGGTACGCAACGAAGACCCTTTGAGAGAAGATGGGCTTCAAGGCCTCGACGAACCCGCGAATGAGCCTCGAGCTGACGCTCGACAACCGGGGCGACAACCCGGCCAACCGAGTCAACAAGCGAAGAAGCAGGTCCTGGTATCTGAAAGCGACCCAGAGTCCGATCCCGGCGAACACGAAAATCGCGGCGAATGCCAGACCGCTGGTGAGCAGGCTGTGCGAGGCTGCTTCGTTTCGCAGGAACACCAGTCCCGCGAAGAACAGAAGGCTCATCAGACATCCGTCGACGAATCGTTCCGCCACGACGGTGGCCGAGACCTGGCCGAAAGAGATGTCCGTCTCCTCCGCAACCAGCGCCGGTCGAGCGAGTTCGCCGACCCTGGCAGGGAGCAGAGTGACCGCCGGTGTGCCCACCGATCCGATAGCGAAGACGCGGCCCCATCGTATTTCACCCAGACTTCGCAGCATCAATCCCCAGCGCACGAAACGCCAGACCTGGCATAGGACCTGTGTCGCCAGGCAGACGAGGACTGGAGCCAATCGCAGGTTGCCCATCTCTTCGCGGATGGAACTCATATCCAGACCGCGGAAAGCGAGCCAGGTGAAAAGCAGGCTGAGCCCGAGGCCGATCGCAAAGCTGAAGGCCCGACCTGTTCGGGGCGGTCGCAAGGTGGCAGCGATCTGCGGCTCCGAGGGGAGGTCGCTCATCACACCCGTGCCCACCGCATGATTGTCGATGGTTGTACGGGACTGGCGGCGTCAAAGAGCCACCCACAGTGTGGTCTATTCGACCTTGATTCAGCCTCAGTCAATCTTCTTGATCCTGGTGGTCAGGATGCGGAGACCATAAGCTGCGCCTGCCATAAGAAACTGGATCGGGCCGACGGCGGATTTCGAAGTTCCCTTCGTTCGATCGCGGAAGGTGTACGGCACTTCGACCACAGACAGCCCTTTCCGGCAACACGCGTACACGAATTCAATGAAGTATGACCCATACCCCGTGGGTGTGAGACTCACCGAATTCAAAACGCTCCTGCGCATGACGATGAATCCACTGTCATAGTCCTTGATCCCGTATCCGAGCACAACCAAAGCCATGGTGTTGATCATCCGACTGGTGATGACCCGGATCGGGGGTCGGGCATCCTGTCCGCCTCCGACGTAGCGGGAGCCGATGACGACATCAACAGTGGTCGTGCGTCCGATCATGGAAGGCAGCAACTCGGCCGGCATACCCAGATCGGCGTCCATCCAGCCGATGATCTCCCCGGTTGACTCGATCAAACCGCGGTTGACCGCCGAAGCCAGACCGCGCGTACCTATGCGCCGGATGACCTTAACCCGCGGATCTCCGATCTCGCCGGCGATCTTCCAGGTGAGATCGGGGGAATCGTCGTCGACGACGATGACTTCAACCGGGTCGCGCACATTCGCCAGCACAGCGCCGATCATATCCTCGATGTTCTCAGATTCGTTGTACGTTGCCAGAATGATGCTGACGAGGGGCGCCGAGGCTTTGGGACTCATGGGATGCCAATCATGGGAAACCACGGAGGCTCAATAGAGAAACCTCAAGCGGCAACGGCGGGCCAGCGCAATTCCCAGGCGGAAGCTCACTCACGCGTGGCTCGGGCGCAGAAGAGCACGTTCCAGGTCGTCTCATCCGGCTGGCCGTCGAGATCCGGAAACGGGTAGAGGCCCACAGGGTCCATCCCGGCAGTTCGCATGAGGTTGTCCAGTTCGAGCGGGAAGAAGAAACGCATGATGTGGTCTTCTGCCTCCCGGGTGATCAATTCCCGATCACGCACCTCCCAGATCTTGTATCGCACAGCACACTGGTGGTTGAAGCTGTCGATCGACACTTCTGCGGTCCGGATGAGTTCGGCCTCTCCAATCTGGATCACGCGCACGCGATCGGAGGGCCTGATCGTGAGCACCGCAGGCCCGTACCACACATCGCCGGTGAATATGCCCCCGGTATTCAAATGCCGGCGGACGGCATCCAGGGCCGTGTTCAGGGTCTCGTTCGATGCCTGGTAGCCCAAGACGGCGAACATCATGATCGCGGCGTCGAAGCGCCGATTGAGACCGAGGTCTTGCATCTCCGCGTGAACGAACGTCGGAGCGTGGGCCCCATCCTGCCAGACTTCGTCTTGCGCTTTCTGCCTTGCGATCGTAAGCATCGCTTCAGACCGATCGACCCCGGTCACCGAATAGCCGCGCCGGGCGAGGGGCAGAGCATGGCCACCGGTGCCGCAACCGAGATCAAGGACGGAATGAACCTCACCATTGACATGCCTGTGGAAGATCTCCTCGATCAGATCACACTCCGCCTCGTAATCTTTCTGCTCGTACCAGAGGTCGTACGCTCGAGCGAAGTCCGATCCGAAGATGTCGTTGCTCACGCCAATGCCTCTTCGACGGCCCGGCACACCTGATCGATCTGCTCATCCGTCAGGGCCACTCCCGAAGGGAGGTAGAGCCCCTGCCGGGCAAGGCGTTCCGCCACCGGGTACGTTTCGTTCTCGAAAAGCCCCATCTTGTGGAACACCGGCTGTTCGTGCATGCCCAGGAAGAACGGCCGCGTTTCCACTCCGCGATCGGCGAGACGGCGCGCCATCTCCGCCGCATCGATACCCGTAGCTTCATCCAGGACCATTCCGTACATCCAGTACACTTGCTTGGCCCACGACTCTTCGACCGGAAGCTGGAACCCACTCAATGCTCCGAGCTTGCGGGAGTATGCCTGTCCCATGTGCCGTTTGCGCTCGATCGTCTGCTCAATCCGGCCTACCTGAGCCAGCCCGATGGCGGCCTGAACGTTCGTCAAGCGGTAGTTGTTGCCCAGTTCGGTGTGATAGAAGCGACGATCCTTTCTGAAACACAGGTTGCGAAAGCCCCGCGCTCGTTTGGCCAATTCCACGTCCTGGGTGAGGAGCATGCCTCCTTCACCTGTGGTCACGAGCTTGTTGGCATAGAAACTGAACGTGCTGATGTCCCCCAGGCTGCCGCACCGCTTCCAGGCCTCGGTTGCGCTGCCACGATCTGTCAGGTAGAGCCCTCCGTGCGCCTCGGCCGCGTCTTCGATGATGCTCAAACCATGCCGTTGAGCCAGCTGTACGACCGGATCCATGTCGACCGGGTGGCCGTAGATGTGAACCGGCATGATGGCCTTCGTCCGTGGCGTGATCCTGTCTTCGATCTGGTTGACGTCCATGCACCATGTGCGAGGCTCGCTGTCCACAAGTACTGGCGTCCCGCCGTTGTAGATCACGGCCTGCGCGCATGAGATGATCGTGAAGGTTGGGAGAATCACTTCATCGCCGGGTTCAAGATCCAGGCAGGCGACGGCAACCTGAAGCGCGGTTGTTCCGTTGCTGACGGCCACGCCGTGGCTCATCCCACAGAACTCTGCCCAGGCGCTTTCGAAAGCTTCGATGAACCGGCCCGAGGATGAGATCCATCCTGTGCGCAATGTCTCCGTGACATTGGCCAACTCCTCTTTGCCAAGGAGAGGCTCGTTCACCGGGATCATGCGAAGATGTCCTTCTCGGCCTGACCCATGTAGGGTCCCTGCTTGATCTCAAGCAGGATTGTGTCCTCCAGCATTCGGAACCCGTGGCCTCCTGAGGCCAGCAGAATGACGTCCCCCTGCTTGAGCGGGTGAGTGGCTACAAGCAAGTGGTCGTCGTCGAACAGATCGATCTCACACAGGCCTTTGATCACCACCAGGACTTCGGAAGTCCCCGTCAAATGACGCTGTTCCGGGCGATGGACATGGCTTGGGATGGCCTCCCCGGCAGAATGGACAACGAAGCCTAGCTGCTGCTCGAGCTCGGGTGACGTCAGGAAGGTCGTCGAAGTCGGGAGGTATTCCCCGCGTACGATGATCGCAAGGACGCGTTCACCCTGAGTGATGTTCTCGATGAGATTCACGCTCTATCTCCAGCAGCTATCCGTGCACTTCATAGCCTGCAAGTTTCGTTCATCTCGAATCTTGTGTCAAACGGCGCTGGCTTCCACGCCAGGCCGAAACCAGATACACGATCACAGCCACGGCCGACACCGCGGCCGACGCCGCCAACACGGCCACATAACCGGGGTCGGATCGCGAGACAATCATCAGTCCGGTATCCAACTTTGCCGGCGGGAACGCCTCGAAAACGTGCTCCACCCGCCACTGTCGTGTGTTCTGGAACAGGTCGTGCGCGAATACAACCAGCCCACCAAGTAGCAGCAACTGCAGGCCCAATCCGGGCTTGCGCCCGTTCAGCCATCCCTGAAGCGCTTGAGCACCGAGGGCCGATAGGAAAACGAGCGGAAGGATCATGAAACGCGATGGAACGTGGACGAGGCTGAATAGTGGCAACGGGACGAAATTGATCGGCCAGTAGATGTAGCCGATGGAGAAGATTCCCATGACCAATAGGCCCAGGCCGAGGGGAACAGGCAACCCCGGGCGGCGAGTGGTTTCTCCGGGTTCGACCCAAACGCGGACGATTCCGAAGTAGATCAAGAACGCCAGGCCCAAGATGCCGACGAACACGTCCAGCTCCCACCATCCGAGGGGGAGGCCGGTGACGAGCTTTGAGGCTTTGGACGGAGGGACGATGCGTAGCAGGGCCTCCGTCAGCTCTGTCAACGAGATGAATCCGGGTTGAGGTCGATTCGAATACGAGGACAGGCTGATCAAGGCAGGCGCGATGCGATAGATGTTGACGATGACTCCCGCCAGCATAGCTTTGAGGAGCTTGAGTCGTCGGCCAGTGAATGCGAGGAAGAGAATGCTGAGAAAGATCATGCAAGCAGCGTAGATCTGGGTGGAGCCCTGAAGCTCGATACCAAACAAGACCAACCCCATCCATGCAACCCAACCGCGCCCTTCGTCGCCGTCGACGAGTTGCAGTACAAGCAGAAGGAAAAAAGGGAGCAGGAAGTAGCCGCTGAAAAGGGTGTGACCAATTCCTAGATGTGAGACGATGAAGCCGTTGAAGCATACAAGGATGGCCAGAACAGTGAAGCTGAAGGGCGACAGCCGATAACGTCGGCGGAGCGCCATGCAACCGACATATCCGATCAGAACCATCAGCAGGATCGTCGCCAGGGCCGCCGGACCCAGGTCCATGAAGCGCAGAAAGAGTAGTTGAGGTCCGAGGGGGACGTCCGGGATCGCCAGGAAGCGATCCACGTCGTAAGAGATGGGTGGGCGAGTGTGGAGCGGGAGCTGTCCGGTGAGGAGCGCCAGGCGGAGGATGCGCGCGTATCGCCATTCCCAGATCCAGTCCTGGACGCCAAAGTCGAACTGGCCGAAGTTCAGGAAGTAGGCCCAGAAGGCGAGGGTCGCCAGCAGCAGCCCGCCGATCCACGAACGTTGAATCCAAACCTGCCGGGATGTCATCGGCGATCCCTGGCCAGTAAAGATGCTCTCGCTCACACCGGCCCATGCACGTTGGACGAGGGCCTGCCATCTAGTCCAGCGGCCCGTCGAATCGGCTTGGGGTGCTTTCATCTCTGAATCTCTTCGGGTTTCGCCGGTCACATCCGCTCCAGTTGCGACTCGCCCAGCGCGGTCAATAAACGGGCCGTGTCATTAACGTCCGCCAGGTCTACCATCTCGGCGGTTGTACCCAGCCCACGGCAGGGAATGCACAGCCAGGCCGTCATGACCCCTCCATCGGCCGCCGGCAAGCCCGATCCGGGAAGGTCGTCCGCGAATGTCCCCAACTGATATCCGATCTTGCTTTTCTTCGCCAGCGACGCCAACGCCTCCACAAACCGTGGATCGGATGGCGTCGGTCCGTGGCGGACGGCGATGACGGGCCCGCCTCCAAGATGGATGGAGGGCTCAGCTTTGTGAGGCATGTCATCCACCGGCACCGGACAGACGACACACGCCGCTTGAGGGCCGAGCGCCGCAGCAGAGGTCAAGCCTCCATCGCCACCGAACTCCCCCTGGACGGAGAATACGAACTGCAATTCGGCTGGTGGTCGCTCTATCGACAGAACCGTTCGGACGAGCGCTGCCACGCTGGATCGCCCGCCGGCATTGGATGCCACGAACCGATCACCCAGGCGATGCCCGCCTGAGTCCAGGCATCCCACTTCGCCGAGCGCGATGGTGGCCCGGCCACTTTCGGGGCCCCCGAAATCGAGGAGCAAGTCGTCCACCGAACAGGCTGCCCCTTTCGCTTCGGCCTCCAATCGAATGACGGCGATGTGGCCTCCCGAGAATCGGACGGTGTGGCCCACAAGGCTTGTAGCGTCTTTCTTCCCGAGCAGGCCGAATCTTGCGTAACCGGTCGGATCGACGTGGGAGATCATCACTCCGACCTCATCCATGTGCGCCGCGAGCATCAATCGAGGTCGGCCCTCATGTCCCATGATCGCATGCACCGCGCCGAGCGGCGAGGTCTCGGTTTTTCGAACGCGCCGTGAGATCTCTGACACGATCCGCTGACGCACCTCGTCTTCCCTTCCAGGCGGGCCGCAAATGCCCGAAAGCTCGGCGATGAGATCGCCAGTATCTGTCCCCCGGGCGCGCTTGGCGCTGCCTCTAGAGGCAGCTCTTGGCTTGCGTACGGACGTCTTCTTCATCGATCCTCGATCCGGTCTCCTTCGACTACGCCTGCTCCGCCTGTCTCGAGCGAAAGCGAGAGGCTCAGGGTGCTGTGCTGGCTGAACCGCAGACAACCAATCATCCTGCCTGCCCACCTGTGCCTGCGCCACATGTGCAGGCAGACCGCACGCCAGGGAGCGGAACGAGGCCCCAAGGGCCGAGTGCAGTCGAAGGATGGTCTTTCTCGCCGCCCCGTCGACTGCCCCTGCTCCGCCTGTCTCGAGCGAATGCGAGAGGCTCAGGGTGCTATGTGAGAGTGGGGCGCAGTCGCCCGGTCAATGCCTCCTCATCAGCGACGGACGAATAGTCGACAGCACATGATGCACCAGCACGACGCTCAGCCGCCAATCGGTCACCCTGGCCATCCCTACCGGTCCGTGAGTGTAGCGGACCGGAACCGAAACCGAAATGCACGGGACCCCAGCGTTAGCCAGGTGAATCGCGGCGGCGTCGGTCCTGCCGCCGCCCGGCTGACGAATCTGAAAAGGAAGCCGCGTGCGCTCCGCTGTATCTGTGAACAGCGCCAGAAGGCGAGGGTCGCTGACAGTCGCTCCATCAGCAGCGTAGATCGCGGGGCCTCCCCCGAATCTGGCGTTGTATCTCCGATTCTCCGATCCATCGAAGGCAGGTAGGTCCCTGGCCGGTGTGGCTTCGAGGACGATCGCCAAGTCGGGATCAAGAGACTGCGCCGCGACCCGAGCGCCGCTTTTCCCGATCTCCTCCTGTACGGTGAATGCTGCCATCAGATCCACCCCATCGGGTGCGTGGTGAAGCAGTTCAATCAGTGTTGCCACGCCCAGCCGATCGTCTAGTGCTTTGGCGAACAACGTGCCGCGCGCGCGAAGAAACTCTGTCGCGAATGATGCACGATCGCCCGGCTGGATCCTTCCTTGGGCATCCTCCCACGAGGTCGCTCCAATGTCGATCTTGAGCGAGTCGATCGATGCCCTGCGGGACCGCTCGTCCTCACTGGTCAGGTGGATCGGCCTGGTCCCAATCACACCGATGTGTCGAGATTCCCCGATCCAAAGCAATTGTCCGAGGAGGCGTTCGCGATCGACTCCTCCAACCGGCTGAAACGCCAGAAATCCATCGGAATCCACCTCGGTGATCATGAAGCCGACTTCGTCCATGTGTGCAGCGCACATGACCTTCAGGCGGCCTCGGCCGCGTCCGTGCCGCACGGCCAGCAGGTTCCCAAGTGCATCTGTCTGCAGATCATCGACGTACTCCCCAATTTCCCCGCGGATGATCCGGCGCACCGGCGCTTCTCCTCCCGAGACCCCGACGGCCTCCGTGAGCGATCGCAACAGACGCGTTTGCTCTCTTGTGATCCTGTTGGTGATTGGCGCGGAAGGCGGCATGATCTAGACCAGAACCAATCGCTGAAGGAACTCATCACCGAGCCCGGTGACCAGCTCGACCAGTACCCGCGCAGTCTGCCGAATGTCGGTCATATCGACGACCTCGGCCGGGCTGTGCATGTAGCGCAGCGGGATGCTCAGCAAGCCGGAGGGGATCCCCGACCGGGCGACCCGGATGCCACGCGCCTCCGTTCCTGATTCCGTCGGGAGCACCTCCCGAGTCAGAGGCACGCCGGCTCTCTTGGCTGCCGCCTCAATCTCGGCGTAAACGCCGGGATGCAACTCCGGCGACCAGGCGTTGGTCGGTCCCCCGCCCAGAGAGAAGGTGCCACTCCCGCGATCCGAATAGGCGCGACCGTAGGTGACATCCACGACGATCGCCGCATCAGGGGCGACGGCCTGGGCTGCGACGTGCGCTCCGTGGTAGGTTGCCTCCTCCTGCACGGTGGCCGCCACAATGAGGTCCCATGCCAAATCCCTTCCCGCCAGCGTCTCAAGGCACAGAGTGAGCGCAGCCAATGAGGCCCGGTTGTCGAGTGAATGACCACAGACGACGGTATCTCCGAGGAGATGCGGAGGAGTTGCGAAGCTCACACTGTCGCCCACCTTGGCTTCCTGCCGAACCTGTCGCTCCGGAAGGCCGAGATCCACAAGCAGATATCCGACGGGCACAACGCGTTCGGAGTACTCCGTCGGCAGGCACCACCTTGGAGGTGCGGCGATCATCCCGGGCAGAGGGCGCGATCCGTGCACTGTGACCATCTGACCCGGCAGGACCCTTTGGTCAAACCGCCCCACCTGGTCCACTAAGAGAAAGCCGTCGATCACCCCCCGAATGATGAAACCCACTGAATCCATGTGGGCCGTGATGAGTAGTTTGGGACGCGGGTCGGCCCAGACCCCGTTCCGGGTGGCGATCAGGTTCCCCAGCCGATCGATCTGAATCTCATCCACCAATGGCTCCCATCTCGCCTGAAGTCGTCCAGCAACGGCCCCATCGATGCCGGAGATGTCGGCGAGGCGCAGCAGTTCCATCAGAAAGTGGAGCAGATCATCCGTCATCGAACGCTCCGCTTCCGGCGAACATTGCTGTCACATTTCCTTCAGAGCGGGTATCAGGGCTCCCTGCGGCGTGGCCGGTTCCGTCGTCGCCGCCGGGATCGTCGGCGTTTCGGTGGGCGGGACCGGCGTCTGGGTGGGTGGAGGGGTGTTGGTCGGAAAGAGTGTTGCTGTGGCCGTGCTGGTGGGGGTGATCGTCGGCGTCGCCGTCGGCGTTATGGTCGGTGTCAATGTCGGAGCCAGTGTGTAGCTCGGAGTAGGTGAGGCCGGGACGAATGGTGTGGAGGAAATCGTAGGTGACGGAGTGGCCGTAGATTGCTCGGTCGGCGGGATGAATTGCGTTTGCGTGGGCAGGGAGCTTTCCGGAGTGAGGGTTGGCGTCGAAGGGATGGGAGTGGCTTTCGGGGCGCGTTGGATCACCAGGATCCCGGCGCAATAGCAGGGAAGCGTCGCCAGGATGATGCCGATCAAGATCACGTACAACCGTCGGGGAGGGGACATGAGGTCTCAAGAAGACTGGCAAACCGGGTGACGGGCGGATGATAACAGCATTGAATCGGCGCGGCAAGCAGACGAGCATCGAGACGCTGCACGGGCGTTACCCTCACAGGCCACAAGATGGACGCAAACTGCGGATTGCGGCACCCGGAAGGTCGGTATGGGAAGGGGGTCGACCAAACTGAAGTAAACTTGTGATCGGTCGTCGTGTCTCGTGTTCTGGCTCTACGCCTGGCTTCGATGCAAAGCAACTCATCCCCGCGCTCTTTCGACTGGATCAGCCTGCTCATTCTGGAGGCGATGTTCCTCGCTTCCGGGCTGAGTATCCTGGCTGCCGATTGGGCCGATCATCTGTCCGTGATCCTCGCTGTCGGCGCGTTGGCGGTGGCGGCTGGAGCCGCGCTCGGCTACAGCCGTTTCTCCCCAAGACTGGCGTCGCTGATCAGCGGGGTCTACGGTGTCTTTGTCATCGGATCGCAAATTGGGGGAACACTCGATCGGGCCCTAAGCTGGTCGGATAGGGTCGGAGACCTCCTGGGTCGTCTGGGCGTGGCATTGTCGGCTCTCGCAAGGGGCGACGCCAGCATCGACCCGCTGATGTTTGTCTTTCTCGTCGCCGTCATCTTCTGGCTTTTCGGGGTCATGGCCGGCTGGGCGGTGTTCCGAAGGCAAGGCTTGTGGACCGCCGTGATTCCTGCCGGCGTGGCGATCCTGATCAACGCCTACTTCTACTCCGGCAAGAACAACCTGGGTCAGGATCTGGCGATTTACGTCCTGGTTTCGCTGCTGTTGGCGGCCAGACTCGAGCTGAGACGCCGCGAGGAGATCTGGCGCAGCAAGTGGTCACAGGTCTCGACCGACGTGGCCTACCATGTGGGCCGGGCAGGCGTTTTGGCTGCGTTCGCGCTGGTCATCCTGGCCTGGGGAGGACCCGCCTTCGCCCAGTCCAAAACGGCCGCTGATCTGTGGGTCAGGGCGGGCCGACCGTGGTCGGGCATCAAACAGCGCCTGGGCGATGCTCTGAGCAACCTTCGCCGTGAGAGCTATCCCGTGTACGACACGTACAGTGACAACCTCGTGCTCGGTGCCGGGACTGAGTTGCCCCACACCGTCGTGATGCGCGTGACGGTGGCCCGCGCCCCGAGCCCGGATGCTCGGCTGTACTGGCAGTCACACAGCTATGACGAATACACCGATGGCAAATGGGGCTTGGTCGCCATAGACACGATCGACTTCGACCCGGAGGCGGGAGATCTCCCGCTGCTGACGTATGCCGAGCGTGACCCGATCGAAGCCGCATTCCGACCCGCGCTACCGGCGCTGAAGGTCCTCTACGTCCCATCTCAGACCGTGTGGGTCAGCCGGACGGTGACGGTGGATGTGGTCAATGCCCCGGATGGGTTGGCAGATACCACACGCTTCACGGCCGAAGGTGTGGTCGTCGCCGGCGAGACTTACCATGTCCGAGGCTGGGTGTCCGCTCCGACGATCGAATCGCTGCAAACGGCCGGCCAGGACTATCCGGATTGGGTCGTGCCGCAAGATCTGGAGCTCCCTCCGACGGTCACAGACCGGACCAAAGAGCTGGCCGGTTCGATCACCACTGGGCTGGATAATCCCTACGACATGGCCCAGGCCGTGACGGACTGGCTCAGAAAGAACATCCAGTACGATCGCCAGACCGCTGCGCCTCCGCCGGGGCAGGATCCGGTGGATTGGTTCCTGTTCGACAGCCGGGTCGGGTTCTGCAACTACTACGCCAGTGCTGAAGTACTGATGCTTCGGTCCCTGGGCATCCCATCGCGGATGGCGGTTGGGTACGCCAGCGGGACGGCCCTCCCCGGCGGCGTGTTTGAGGTGCATGCCGATGACGCCCATGCCTGGCCGGAAGTGTTTTTTCCTGGGATCGGCTGGGTGGAATTCGAGCCCACGGTTTCACAGCCGGCGCTGATCAGACCGCAGGCGACGGAGGTGACCAGGGAGGAGTTGAGGTCCGTTCAAGAGTTCAACCCCTCCACGGGCGCGCTGGACAGAGACATCCCGGTCGTCGTCCCCGCACAAAGCTTCGATTCCACCCGGATACTGATCTGGCTCGGTTTCAGCTTCGTGTTCGTGGCGACTGCGGTTCTGTATCTTCGGGCGAACCCACGGTCTGTGGCGCAGGCTTCGTCGGCGCTGATCGTCGGTTTGAAACGTGTCGGGGTTCGTCCTCCCAGGCTCCTCGAGCGCGCTCAACGTGTCGCCTCGCTGTCGACGGTGAGCCAGATCTACGCCGGATGGACGACCTGGCTGGACCGGCTCGGCCCGCGATTGACCACCGATCAGACGCCGTTCGAGCGCGCCTCCATCTTCGCCGATCGATTCCCGGTCTATCGTGAGGCGGGCTGGGTCATTGCTGAGGGATACGCGGCCGAGCGCTACGGGAATGCCGCCGTCGATCCGGCACCATTGCGCGGCGCCTGGCGGGATTTGCTCCCGCGGCTGAGGCGGGCCTGGCTGCGGCATTGGCTCCAGGAGTCATCCTGGATCCATCGTGTTCGTCCATGGGCGAGAGGGTCGGGGGATTCGGGAGCTTTTACGGGCGGCACCGGGCCGTTTGGGGCTTGAGCGCAGGCTGGCTTATAATTCGCCCTCCGTCGGATCGGTCATTTGGGGCAGATAGACATGAGCAGGCCACGGGCCCAACTAACACTGGCTGAGCAACTCGGTCGGCTGAGCCAGCTGGCTGAGGAGCTACGCCTCCAGATCGACAGCCTGCAGCCGAGTCTTGGCCGGGCTCGACTTTCATTGCCTGGGGGCACAATCGAGGGTCTGCGTCACTTGAGCGGGACCCTCCGCGTTCTGCAGAAATCGGTGCAGGAAACGGAACTCGAGCTGCGCAACCTGCAGGCGCTGGCCGATGTCGGCCGGGTCGTCAATTCCTCGCTCAATCTCACAACCGTCTTGAACGAAGTCATCGACACCATCATCCGTCTGACCGGTGCTGAACGCGCTTTCTTGATGCTTCGCAACGAGCGGGAGGAAATGGACATCGTCGTCGCCCGGAACTGGGAGAAGGAATCCCTGGCGACCGGCGAATACGAGATCAGCCGGCGGATCGTCGGCCAAGTTGTCGCCGAGGGTGAAGCCGTGCTGACGACGAATGCCCAGGCTGATCCACGCTTCACCGGCTTCGACAGTGTCATTGCCTACAATCTGCGCTCCATCGTGTGCGTGCCTCTCAAGGTCAAAGGATTATTGACCGGTGTCATTTACGCCGACAACCGGGTGCAGGAAGGGTTGTTCTCAGAGCGGGAACGGGCTCTGTTGCTGGCTTTCGCCGACCAGGCGGCTGTGGCCCTAGAGAACGCGCGCTTGTTCGATTCGGTTCGGCGGACACTGGGCGAAGTGACTGAGCTCAAGAATCTGATGGAGGACGTGTTTGCGTCCATCGCCAGCGGTGTGATCACGGCTGACGTGGAGGGGATTATCACGCTCTGCAACCAGGCGGCCGAATCAATCCTCAACCGCCCGGCGGTTTCACTGCTCGGGAGTTCGCTCGCCGATTGGTTCACCAACCTGGCTCCGGATCTCGACCGCAAGATACATGCGGTCCAAGTGGAGGACCAACGTTTCCTCGGAGTGGAGGTCAACCCTGAGGTCGATTCGCGGGGAATGTTGAGTCTGGTCCTGAATCTCACTCCACTGAAAGCGGCCGGGCAGGACACCCGCGGTGTGGCGATCGTCGTCGACGATCTGACCGAGAAGCGGCGATTGGAAGCGCAACGCCGTCTATTCGGAAGGATGGTCTCGCCGGCGGTCATCGACGCGCTCGATCCCGACAGCCTGGAGCTCGGTGGACGCAGGGCCGAGATTACGACGCTCTACGCGGATATCCGCGGTTTCACCTCCTTTAGCGAAGCGATGGATCCGGAGGCCCTGGTTTCGGTGTTGAACAGCTACCTGGCCTGGGCTGCGCGCGCCATCCTCGAGGAAGAAGGAACGATCGACAAGTTTCTGGGGGATGCCGTCATGGCTTGGTTCAATGCTCCGATCCTGCAGCCAGACCACACGTTGCGTGCGGTGCGGGCGGCGCTGGCGATTCGTGAAGGGATACTGGCGCTCCATCGGGACATGCCTCCCGAGTATCAGCTTTCGTTCGGTGTGGGTATCCACAGCGGAGAGGCGTTGTTAGGCTTGATCGGGACTCAGGAGCGCCTGGACTACACTGCCATAGGCGACAGCGTCAACACCGCCAAGCGATTGCAGGAGAATGCCGCCAAGGGGCAAATCCTGATCAGCCAGGTGGCGGCGAAGCACGTGGCCGGGATAGTTGAGTTGAAGGAAGTGCCGCCTGTTCAGGCAGAGGGCAAGCAACAGCCTATTCCGGTGTTTGAGGTGCTCGGCCTGACCGAACAGTAGAGGCTCAACCCAATCTCGGGCTTATTCTCCCTCGGCGGGCCGCTCTGACCCCCGGGCTGCATGTGGCTGGATCTTCTCGAGGATTCCTCGCTCGGCCTACCGGCCCTCGCTCCCTGGCCTGCGGCCTGGGCAGGCGGAATGACACACACTTGATGTGCAAGCGGCTGATGAATTCGGTCCGCCCTTGCCATTATGCCTGCCCACCTGTGCCTGCCTGTCCTTCTGCTCTTGAAGGGCGCCGAGGTGCAGGCAGGCCGCCCTTGTAGAGCACAAGGACAGGCAGGCCAGGGAGCGAGCCGCGTTGCGGCGGCCGAAGAATCCCTGAGGCGAGACGCGCGAAGGCATCATTCGGGTCGGAATGGCCAATCTCACCCATTTGCGTCCGTTCGTAGTGCTCTAGGCCACGCCCAGTTGGTCCGCGTACGCGAAGACTGCCGGTGTTCCACCTGTGTGCCAGAAAAGAACACGCTCCTCGCGGTCGATATCTCCGGAGCGGATGAGCTGCATCAAGCCCCCGGCGGCACGTCCTGTGTAAACCGGATCCACGATCAAGCCCTCGAATCGGGCCAGCGTCCGGATCGCCTCCCGCTCCAATTCACCCATCACACCGTAGCCGCCGCCGAGGAAGTCGTCGTTGACGTCGATGTCGTTAGGCTGGAAGGAGAAATCCTGGCCAAGCACGGATGCGGTCTCACTGGCCAACCTGGCGATCTGCTCACGAAGCACGGGGGCCGGCTGATCAACACTGATCCCCGTGATCTTGCCTTCGAACCCGAACAGTCTGGCGCCGACCACCAGCCCCGATTGCGTCCCGCCCGAGGAAGAGGCGAACACAATCCGGTCCACCGGGAGCCCTTGTTCGAGGAACTCGGCCAGGGCGGCGGCGTAGGCGGAGGCGCCGATCGGGCTTGAGCCCCCATACGGGATTAGATACGGTCGTCGTCCGGCCTCCCATGCGCGATCGAATGCCTCCTTGGCCGCGTCACCCGCATCGCGATCGCCGGCCCAGACCACCTCGGCTCCCAGCAGCTCGTCCAGCAACAGATTGCCAGTGGTTTGCGGCGCGGCGGCGCCGCGCAGTACGACGATGCACTCGAAACCGTTGCGCGCCGCCGCGCCTGCGGTCTGGCGGCAGTGGTTGGATTGCGCCGCGCCCCATGTGATCAGCGTGCGCGCCCCGTGAGACTGAGCCTCGGCCAGTAGGAATTCGAGCTTGCGGGTCTTGTTGCCACCGAAGGCGATCCCGGTCTGATCGTCGCGCTTGACCCACAGGTGCGCGCCGCCCAGGTGCGCCGAGAGACGCGGCATGGGTTCGACGACGGTCGGAAGGTGCGCAAACGACAGGCGTGGCAGCTTGATCATTTCCATTTGATCACCTCTTGCTTCTTCGCTTCACCGGCTGACGAAGCACTGTCTTGAGCTTCTCAGGCGCCGATCGACGCGGGTCGCCCAAGTAGATCTCATGGTGTTTCCCATCAGGCGTACAGCCGGACTCTTCGATAAACGCGTGCATGCGACTGATCGTCGGCCCTTCGTCCGCGTACGCACCCAGATACATGATCTGAGCCGACAATCCTTCGCGAAATCGCTCGAGGCGCAGGTCCGTCAGGGCCGGGATATCCTTCTTCGCCGCCTGTTCGAGCGCCGCCTTGAAGTGGGACCGCTTCACGACATCTGGCTGCATGATCATCAGTGTCCACTTCCAGTCCGGCCTTCTCTCCATGCGGAAGACGTCCATGTCGTCCGCCCACCACAGGCCTTCCAGCGGCATCACCGGGTAGTCCACTCCATGGTTCTTCTTGAACTCAAACTTGAGGGTGTACGAGATGGAATACAGGGACTGCGTCGCCGTCTGGAAGGACTCCGCCGTGTTGGGGTCACCCTGGCCGTCGATCATGATGAAGTTCATCGCTGGCACGTCGACGAGCTGGAAGTCTTTCTTGGACGGATTATACAGATTCTTGAGCTGTTTCCTGAGATCAAGCTTCTCCATCATCCTTCCCTTTGAGGCT
>CAZGRL010000061.1:0-21063 GCA_964528155.1 uncultured Anaerolineaceae bacterium | reverse complement strand
CCAAGAAAATGGGTCTCGGAACCAGCCGTCCACGTTGAGCAGGCAGAGGGCGATAATGAACTCCCACGCAAAGAAACGATAGAAGCCATGTGAGCGCGGCGCACGGAGCGAGGCCCGCGATATATAGATGAGGCCGGCTGACAACACGGCGAACGCAACCAACTTGAACAAATCATCCTCTCAAACTTGCGGGTTCACTCGAAGCGCAGTGGTAACGGATAAGTGCCTTGAGACCAGCGGCCCAACGGCCTCGAGCTGCCTGCGCCCGGAGCGTGGCTTTGGGTGTCCCGTGTTCTGTGGGGGGAGCGGACCCGGCCACGCCTATTATCGGCCGACCGGCCCGAGCTGGCCGGGTCCGCTCCCCTGGCCTGCAGCCTGCCTGCCCACCTGTGGCGCAGGCACAGGTGGGCAGGCAGTGAGTGGTTGGGCCGCCCGATGGCTTGGGCCTACCAGGGATTCGCGATAGTGATCCTTGAGCTAAGTGTTGAAAGGACCCAAGGGCCTGCGAACCAGGCGGCCAGGGCAATGGCAGCTGCGATCTCGACCGGTTTCTGGAAGGGCCTCTGCAATTCAATTGTCGATTGAGCGTGGCGGGCTCTTGGTAGACGGTGCCAGGACAGGAGAGCTGCCAGCGCGACCGTGACCAACAGGACCCACACTGGGATCAACTGGACGATGAGGATCGAGACGGCTGCTGAGACGACGCCGATCAACAACCAGGCCATCATCAAAGACTGGGCTGTCCGTCGACCCAGGACGCTGGCTGTGTGAGCAACGCCTGCTTTGAGATCGCAGTCGAAATCGCGAAGCTCGTTGAACAACTGACCGTAGAGACTGATGGCTAAGACGAATACAAGTGGGAACAGCCATCGCTGAGCGGCGCGGCCGTCAAAGGTCAAGTATGCAGCGAGGAACTGTAGACCTGCCAGAATGAGGGCGTGAGAAACCAAGTCGGCGACGGGAGTAGCTTTGAGGCGAATGCGCCGGGATGAGTAGAGATAGGCCAACACCAGGCATGCCAGACCAGTGACGAACGGGCCTGAGCCGAGAGAGGCATATAGGATGGCTGCCATGACCGCGACTGCGAAGGAAAGTAGCCGAGCGAAGCGCGGCGAGAGCTCGCCAGACGAGACAGGATTGCGCCCTGCCTTGGCGGGGCTCATGACATCATCGGAGGCATCCTCCACATCGTTGACCATGAAGGCAAAGCCTACTGCCAACCAGTTGGCGACCAGGACAACAATCAGGGACCAGCAAAGCGAGCCCTGGCCCGCGGCAGCGCCGAGCAGTGTCGTTATGACGACAAAGGAAACATACTCCTGGAACCGAGTCAGCCTCCAAACCCCATCGATGCGCGTTGTCATGAATGACCTCCGACGAGCGCCCCGTGTCATCGTAGATTACAGCTAGGCTAGAAGCCTCGGACGCAAGGAGGCGACCCAACGGTTTCGAGCTGCCTGCCTGTCCCCGGAGAGCAGCGTAGGGGGTCGCGCGTTCTGTGCGGGGAGCCCTTGCAAGAGAGCAAGGACAGGCGGCCCGGCCAAGCCGCGTTCAGATTATCCCGCCGAGGCAAACTTATCGACGTACCCGAAAGAGATCACATGACGCGCTCGATGTAGATCAAGACACCGGCGAGGAGAGCGAAGACAAGGATCAGGACAAGGCCTCCCGGCCGGAACCTGACGGTCTTCGCGTACGTGCGGTCCGGGTAAGCCCCGAAGCCGCGACATTCGATCGCAATGGCGATCGCCTCCGCCTGGCGCAAGCCATTGATGAGCACAGTGAACATATACCGCTGCCAGAGCCTGATGCGATGGACCACGCCTGACCGGGTGGCTCGGCCACGGATAGCATGCGCTGCCTTGACCGTGCCGACCTCACGCTGCACGACTGGCAGAAAACGGAGCGCCAGGAACACGGCAAAGGCATACCGATAGGGGATGCCGATCTGGGTGAGGGAGTACATGAGATCCCGGATGTCCGTCGTCCAGATGAGTACAAAGCTCGCAAGGACTACCACAGACAAACGGAAGAAGAAGATCGGTCCTTGCTCCAACCCGCCGTCTGTGATGGTCAATGGCCCGAAACGGTAGACCGGCTGGCCTGGGTCGGCGAAGAAATGAAAGATCATGAGGAGCAGCCCGAGTCCAAAGATTAGCTTCGAGCTTCCAACCACGTTTGACAGCGGTACGCGCGCGAGGACGAGCGCGGTCAACAGAATGGCAACAAACATGACCGCTCCAGACCGCGGCTCTCGATAGACAAAGAGGCCGATGGCGACGACGAACACCCAGGCAAGCTTGAGCAAGGGGTAGATGCGGTGGATCGGCGTCTCGCGATCGATGTAACGCAGGCTATACTCACCCCCGGCCATCGGTCACTCCTCAAGATCCTTGACGTGTAGCCGGTCCACCAGGTCGGCGGTCCGCCGCACCTCACCCAGGGCTGGCATCCCGGCCTGTCGCATCGCAGCCAGCAATTCATGCAGGATTGTCCGGCGCAGGTTGGCCTCAGCCAGGATATCTGCGCAGTCAAACAGCATTGCTGCAGGACCGTCGTAAAGTACCACCCCTTCGCTCATGACGACCACCCTCTCGCCGTATTCCTGCACGAGGCGCATGTCGTGGGTGATCATCACCACCGCAACACCCTGGGCGCGTATTTCCTGCATGAGGACCATCAGGGTATGTGTCATCTCCTTGTCCTGACCGTATGTTGGCTCATCGACCAGGAGTACTTCAGGCTTCCCGACCAACATTGTTGCGACGCCCAGCCGACGCTTCAATCCGGCGCTCAGGGCAAGGGGATGGCTATCGGCGACGCCTCGGAGGCCTAGAAGCTCAAGCATCTCGCCTGTCTGTCGTTCGACTTCGCTCCCGGAGACAACACCATGTGCCAGCAGGCTGTAGCCGATCTCATCAGATACCGAATCCGTCAGGAACTGATGCTCTGGGTTCTGGAACACCAGGGCGATGTGGTTGGCGAGTTCCTGCACTTTCAATCGCTGGACCGGCCTGCCGGACAGGGTCAGCTCCCCTTGCTGAGGCCGCAACAGGCCCACCATCAGACTTGCCAGCGTGCTCTTGCCTGCCCCGTTGCGGCCTATGATCATCAACCAGTCGCCAGCATGGATGTCCAGGGAGGCTCCTTTAAGGGCTTCCGTTCCCCCGGGGTAGGCATAGCGCAGATCTTTGGCCGAGACCAATATGTCGCCGATGGTGGATGTCGATCGGTCCACAACGGATAAGTGTGATACATCATCGCCTATTTGGGCCAGTAACCCTTCCCGCTCAAGCATACTCAGCGTTTCCTGAACGGTGATAGGGACCTCGGCGCTCTTGATAAGCCCTTCTCGCTTCAGCGCGATCCCAAGTTCTGAGGTCTCGGGCAGCCACACGCCGAGGGAGTCAAACATGTATTCCCCATGCTCTTGGAGTATTTCGCGTGGAGGCCCTGAAGCGACGAGATGGCCTTCGGCCAGCACGAGGAGTTGATCTGCTTCGGCGAGGAACTCGTCGAGCTCTCGAGTTACTAAGAGCACCGTGATCCCTCCCTTGCACAGGGAGAGCACCATGTCGTGGACGCTTCGTGTTGCCGCGGGGTCCAGGTTCGAGGTCGGTTCATCCAGCACGATCATCAGCGGCTGCATCGCCAGCACGGAGGCCAGGCCGAGCTTCTGAATCTGGCCCCCAGAAAGGTTCCACACCAAGTGGTGTCGCCTGGGGGCCAGATCGGTGTCAGTGAGCAACTTCTCCCTCACCGAGAGGATTGTGGCAACATCAAAACGGAGATTCTCCGGTCCAAACGCAATCTCGTCCTCGACGAAAAGTGTGGCGAACATGATCTCTGGATCTTGAAAGACTCTTCCGACTTTGGGAGCCAAATCCTTGACTTCGACCTCTCGCGTATTGACGCCTTCGATCCAGACGTCCCCCTCAAATGAGCCACCACTCAGGTGAGGGATCACGCCATTGAAGAGGTCGCACAAGGTTGACTTCCCCGATCCGCTGGGTCCCACGAGGACGTTCAGGGTGGCGCGCTGAAGACGAAGAGAGACATCCCGCAAGGTTGGGGAAGCCTGGTTCCAATGGGTGTAGGTGACGTGCTGGACATCGACCAGAACGTCACCTTCGTGTCTGGTCTTGCCGGGCCCTTTCATGCCGAAGAATCAACCGGGCGATGGGGGAAACCATCGCCCGACTGAGTATACGTCACTTTGATCAGGCTGCGGCTCGGACAAGGCCCGTTCGCGCGATGGCCTGGGCCAGCAGGTATCCGATGATGCCACTCAGGATAGCGCCGGACACCAAGTTGATCGGAACGGCCAGCCAAACGTCTCGGGCGAAGGATGGATCCCAGCCGAACAGAATGGCTGTCCAGAGAGTGCCAAACTGTGATGAGGCGGCGCCGGCCAGCACGGCCGTCCAGAAGCTGTAGCTGCGGTAGTTGGGGATAGCCATCACGACTTCGATGGCCAGGCCCTGGGTAATGCCCCAGCCGAGGGTGCCAACGCCGGCAGCGTTTCCAAGCAGGATTTCCACAGCCGCCTCGATGAGGCCGACGGCCAACGCGGCTCCGGGCTTCCGAACGAGCCACACCGCCAGGACATAGGCCCACATGAAAGCGCCCTGTAGGAGCGCTCCGCCCAGAGGACCCAGCGACGAGTTGGCAAGATACCACACGTTCCCGGTGCCTGTGTTTACGACCCCGGCAATGGCGGCGATGATGGCGACGATGACGATATCCCGATTGGAATACCGAAAGTTCCAGCCGCCCCCGGCGCCTTCCGCAGGCTTGCTCACCGCTCGCGCCACAAAGCCGAACACCACGATGATAGCCAGATTGACGATGGCGTAGAGTGTCATGATTCTCTCTCCTCTGCCGCGGCTCAGCCGCGGACATGGATACGCCCCGGCACCCCCTTTTCTAGGCCAGGGCTTCTAGACCCAGCTTTCGGACATCCTGCTTGACCTCGTCGTACATGCGCTGCCATTCCGGGTTTGGTCGGAGCGTCCGCAGATCGTACGCTCGGTCAAAGCGAACCCCCTTGTTGCCTTCGGGCCTGTCGAAGACATCTTCATACTTATCGAGCAGTTTCAGGATCAAGTCGTTGGCCTCCTTCAGTGAAAGTTCCTGGCGAGTCACGGCGTGGCCCACCTCTCCCATGAACCGGGCTTCAAGACCCGTGCCGTTTGGCGCATTTCCATCAGCTGAGCCACAGCCCTCCAGATGTCCGCCGCTGACCGTGATGGCGATTGCATTGGCGGCAGTCTCGTAGAGCAGCTCACGCGTCATTGCGCCGCTCTTGGGATAGATATCTGACACGATAATGCACGGCGCGTTGCGGGCGAAGGCTTGCTCCACAATACTCTGCACCCACATGACGCTCCGGGTACTGGTGGCGATGTGGCGCATGTGAATGGGATGGCAGAGATGGTAGTCAGCCAGGCATGTGAGGTTCGAGAGGATAAAGGAAGCGACGTTCACGACCGCACAACCCGGCGCATCTCCTCCGAAACCACCTACGATAACGCACGGCAGGGAGGCGTTGCGCATCCCGTACTCGAGAGAGTTTACAGCCCGGGCGACGTTACGGTTGTCCATCTTCAGTTCATTGAGCATGGGAACCAGGTGTGAGTCGCACGGGCGCAGGTAGTCGGGGTGGGCGACGGCTAGGTCGCCCAGCTCTGAGACGCTACTTTGCGCCGCCAGCATCCCCATACCGGGCCGCCCAACGCGCCGAAGGGCCTGGCGCATGTACTGAAGCTCCCGACGGGCGGAGATGATCTCAATAGGATCCCCGGTTCGCACATCCCGACCATCGACCTCTATCAGGGCGCCGCAGGTTACCATATCCACAATAGGCTCCTGCATCCAGCTCATGACCGACGGCAGGAAGAGCTCTTCGGGATGAGGCGCACCTGGATTCCCAGCCCATACCAGTGGTGGCCGCTTGTCGATGATTTGCCGGGGGAAGAGAGTCCGGGCGTCCTTCCCTTCACCCATCACCAGCGTCTGCGGCATGCGCTCCAAGCCATCTTCCAGCTCTCGTGGACTGAACTCGATGATGCGCTCGGTGCTGCGAGAGTAGGCGCCCACTTCCTTGGCCAGCTCCAACCCAGCCTCGAAGATGGCGTCCGCCAACCCGGGATCATCGGTAACGATTTCCTCAGGATCCCACGCAAGCTTGTGCATCTGGACCAGCTTGGCCGTCGTCATGGCCACTTTCTGCAGGTCCCAATCCTCTTCCTTTATATAAGGCCCGATGATGGCGCGGTCGAGGATATCCAGGTAATTGAAGATCATTTGTCCAAACTCTTGGCCTGGCGAGCCTCGCGGATCAGTTTTCGAGCCAGCTGGACGGCTTGCACGGCGTTGGGAGCTGTGCCGTCGGCCCCAATTCGCTCGGCGAACTCAGGTGTCACCGATGCACCCCCAACCATCACAATGAAGCGCTGGCGTTCGCCCATTGCCCCGAGCAGGTCGATCAGGTCGCGCATGAAAGGCATGGAAGTCGTAAGCAGAGCGGAACATCCGATGATGTCCGCGTCGACCTCTTGCGCCCTGGCGATGATATTCTTAATAGGAATGTCCACGCCAAGGTCATGGACCTCGAAACCGGATGCAGTCAGCATGGAGGCGACGATGTTCTTCCCGATGTCATGAATGTCCGTCTTCACGGTGGCTATGACGACGATGCCCGTGTCAGCCTGAGAGGATGGATCATTCGCGTAGAGAGTCTTGAGTTTGGACTCGACCACGCCCATAGCGGCCTTGAGGGCCCGGCCAGTGAGCATTAGTTCGGGAAGGAAGGACTCGCCGGACTGAAACTTTCGGCCGACGACGTCGGCACCCGCCATGAGTCCCTCGTTGAGGATTGACAGGGGGTCAATCCCGGCATCGATGGCCTCGACAGTAGCCAGGGGCGCGATTTGATCGTCGCCAGCAATGATCGCTTCTTTGATCCTTTCCAGGTGGTCTGCCTCAGACGCCATCACGCTCCCTTTCCCGAATGGTATACACCGAAACGTGTGGGAGGATACGACGCGGTGGCTCAACTGATCGCGGTTTCATTCACCCTTGCCCGTCTCCAGCCGGCTCAAGCCTCCGCACAACAGTCTCTGGGCTCTGGCATCAGGTTGACGCAAGGGGAGCATGCCTTCCAAGTAGGGGTAGGAGTACGCTGTTGTCCTGCCGGAAAGCCTGATCGAGCCCTTGCGCCTCCATCTCAGCCTCGTCCGCCATCGCCACAGAGACGCCCTGGCCGACGGTTTTGGGTCTGTCTACCTGCCTGACGCCTTGGAACGCAAGTATCCGGGCGCCAGCCGCGAGTGGTTTTGGCAGTACGTGTTCCCCTCAAGGCGCATCTCGCGCGGCCCTGGGAGTGACCTCCTCCGCCGCCACTACGCCGGCCGGAGCGCCCTTCAGAAGGCGTTGAGGGCGGCCGCCCGCTGGGCTCATATCGATAAGCACGCATACGATTGGGGTGGGTTCGACGCGGTTTCCCACTTCAGTAGCCAGATGGACCAGGGAAAGCAAGCGGGTGACATTGACACCGTGAACCCTCCCGGGGTCTATGGCACAGAGAGCTGCTCACGAGGTGTCGACTGCTCAGGCTTTGTGAGCCGCGCTTTGGGCCTCACAAAGCCCTATATCACGTCAAATATCTCGCTTATCACGAAATAACTCTTTTCCAGAAGCCAGCTTGTTAGAGGCGATATCCTGAACAAGTCGGGTGTGCATAGGGTGATGTTCAATGAGCTGTTAGGAAGCGGCTCGGTGAACTGGGCGTCGACAACGTACGGGTCGTATGACAGAGTCGTCAATCTCTTCGACGCGGCACTCACCGGAGTGGGGGGCCATGCAACATCACCATGGGCAAGCATCCCGCTCATTCACAAACTTCCATCATGAGGCTGCGCTCTCTATCGGGTCCAAGGGAAGCTAGTTGACAATCGATGAGTTCTATACTAGTATATTACTAGATTAGCAGCCTAGTATGGATGGTGTCACATGACCGACGAAATGGCGCTCACCAGGGTTACCCGGAACGGGCAAATCACGCTGCCGGCTTCAGTTCGGCGCGCGGCGGGGATCGAGGAGGGGGATCTGGTCGCCGTGACCATCGAGGGCGACACGATCACTCTGGTGCCGAAGAGACTGGTCGACAAGAGCCAGACGTACTTCTGGAGCGAAGCCTGGCAGCAGGCGGAGCGGGAGGCGAGTGAGGATATCGCCCAGGGGCGTGTTCGCTCCTTCGACGACGTTGAGGCGCTCATCACTGCGCTCGAGGCCGGCGAGGCCTGATGCAGCTGCTTCTGACGGCTCGGTTCCAGCGAGCCTACGCAGCGCTCTCACCGCAGGACCAGAAGAAAGTTCAGAAGGCGCTGCGCCTGATGAGCGCCGACCTGCGGCACCCCGGTCTCGGCGTGAAGCGCATCCGTGGTACGAGGGGTATCTGGGAGGCCCGCGCCAGCCGCGCGCTGCGGATCACCTTCGAAACAGAAGGGGAGTCCATCATCCTTCGCAACGTGGGCCGCCACATCGATGCCCTGGGGCGTCCGTGAGAGGCAGATCGTCGCCGAACGCAGGGCTTTCTTTATGTCCGCATTGTTTCAACTAAACCGCTGTTAAGTTGACATGAGCAGGAACGCGTGCTAGAGTCCGGGCCGGTAGAGCGATCATGACGGACTTGGCCTACTCCCTCGGCGAAGCCTTTGACTACTTCCGGGCGCACTCGCACCTCAGCCCGGGCTCGCTCGAGACCTACGCCTACGCCAAGCAGCACTTCTTCTCTTTCCTGGAGGCCTCGCCGCTTGCCAGACCGCTCTCGGTATCCGGGCCTGAGCCGGAATCCCGCGCCTTGAGCGCCCTTGGCAGCCACGAGCAGGATGTAGAGATCCTGCTCTGGTTCATCAACCACCTCGCCGAAAGAGCCAAGAAGGGACGATTGGGGGCATCGACGGTCCGGCTCTATACTCACGCGATGATCTCCTGGTTTGCCTTCATGGTCGACGAGATGCTCCTGCCCGACAACTTTCCCGCCGCACTGGCGATATCCCGTGCCAAACGCCGCCTGGCTGGCAAGTTTCCTCAGAATGCCTCCCAGGATGGTCCCCCCGAGCCGCCCAAGGGCATCGAGGATCTGATCCACGCTTTCGACCACCCCCAGATCGACCCAGACCAGCCACCGAAGGAGCAGCATCGCCATAGGCTGGAGGCTCTCCGGAACCGGGCACTCCTCTATGCCCTGGCTTCCTCCGGGGGACGCATCAGCGAGGTCCTGAGATTGCAGGCCAAGGACGTCCGCGGCGCGCAGGTCGGTGGTGCCGGCGTCTGGTCAGTCGTTGTGCGCGGCAAGGGCCGCGGCGCCAGCGGACGAAGGGTCACGCTGCGCTTCACGCCCCCTGCCCTAGAAGGCATGCAGGAATACCTTGAAGCACGGCAGGATCCTGCAGCCAGGGAGTTGTTCGTCAGCCACGCTTGGAATCGACCCAGGGCCAGGGGTAAGCCCCTCACCCCGAACTCTGCTTGGTACATCATCAGGAAGGCCGCCGGAGATCTGGGGCTGCCCGCAATCCATCCTCATGACTTCCGCCACTGGCGGGCTACACAGATGCTTCGTCAAGGTGTTCCCATCGACCAGGTGCAGGGATACCTCAACCACCGTTCTATTCGCACAACACAGCTATATGCGAAGACGGCCGATCAGGCCATTGATCAGGCGGGAGCCAAGACGGATCCTATCTGTTGAGCAGCTCTATGCACTCCGACAACATCAGCTCTCAAGGAAGGAGTAAGTCCATATGGCAGGCCATGGCCTAGTGACCGCTAATGGCCTAGGAAGCGAGACAATGCTCTTTCGCTACATCTCGTTGAGTCAGTTTGTCTCATTCGTTGAGTCTGGGCAGACGCACCTATCAAAGGTTCGAGAGTGGCGGGACACATGGGAACTACCCACGAGCAGATTGCCCACTCTCATGGAGACCGGCGAGTTGGAGTATCCATTGTGGTCCATCTCTGAGGAGACGTTTGGACAATCCTGGAGCCTACTGTCAGAGTCGGACGCCATGTGGCGAATCTACTCACCGCAAAAAGAAGGTTTGATGATCCAGAGCAGTGTCTCCAATTTCGTTCTCTTCGATGAGATCAGATACGGCTTGCTTGCTCCGGTCGTCTACTATCAAGATCTTCGAGAAGGAATAAATGAACTCAAGAGGCGTCCCGACTATGTTCCACTATTCGCTCCGGCTTTCTTGAAGAGAAGGGCATTCGAACACGAACACGAAGTCAGACTCGTCACCGCAAATGATGAGAGATGCTTGGGTGCCAGGCATTCCAGAAGCTCCCACATACAGACCACACTCGATCCCTTGAAGTTCATTGAGGCCATTACAGTCGATCCAAGAGGAAGTGACTGGTATGTCGAGGCCATCCAGATGTATTGCAGGCGGGTGGGATTCAGCATTGAACCGAGGAAGTCCGAACTGTACTCCACTGACGTCTTTGGGAAGACGGGGTTGGTACAGAGGTGGGTACCGGTGGACCGAAATGGGGATTAGAAGGTTGACTCTTTGGGCAAGAGGTGGATTACAGCCGCACGGATCATCAGCTCCTAACTTGACATGTCCCGCAGGGCTCCCAATAGAAAGGACTTGGGGACCCGGGATCACCCCTTTGAAAGGAGATGCTAGACTGTAGGCAAGGGTTCACGGGCTTCCTGCAACGCTCTGGAGCAACGCCACGCGCTAGTCAGAGGGGACCCAACCACCCTTTGTTGACGGGGCACCGTAGAGAAAGTCCAACGGCCGACGCCCCTCCTGTTGGCGTCTGCGCGATACTAGTCTTGCGCTGGCCGGGCACAATCAAGGGAGAGCGGTTGAGACTGGCAACGGGGGTCAAAAGGAATGCGCATTACACGAGTTGCTGCAGAGAACTTCCTGTCATTCGCGAGCCTGGATATTGCTGACCTTGATCCTCGACTGACTGTCGTCGTGGGGCCGAACGGATCAGGCAAGAGCAACCTGGTCAGGCTACTCAGTGTCGTCCGGGACGCGGCAGGTTGGCCATCGGACGCCACCTTGCTGCGCGAGGAGTTGGTCCCTCTCCGGAGACTCGGCACGACCATGGGATTCTCCCTGGCCATCGACCTTGAGCTCACCGAGGATCGAGAGAGAGCGCTGGTAGTCGATTTTCTCCGTGCCGCATTCCTTTCTGCTGATTGGCCCTCCTCCTACGGCGCGGATATCCCTGCAGAATGGAACGAGTGGGTACAGAACGCGTTCCAAGAGGCCCCTGCCTTTCTCTTCGCAGGTACGCTGAAGGTCGCTCTGCCCAACAGATCGGACGGCGGCCTGGATGTGGCCTATGAGTGCGAAGCCGAAGGGATTCGATTGGTGTGGTCTGCCAGTGAGGGACTCGGCAAGTCCTCAGTGAGCTCGTCGCGGCTGAGTCCTTTGGAGGCGTTCCGCCGGGCAACGGAAGCAGGGTCAACTCCCGAAGGCCTGACTTGTTTCTTCAGCCGAGGTGACCCGATTACGTTGGAAGTTCACCCAGACCGGCTAAGGGACGCCCCTGAAATCCTGCGAAGGCTTGGCGACCTGACCGGAGAGGAATTCGACCGCAGCGGAAGCCGATTCTACACAGGAGCTTGGGTTTTCCATCATCTCCTTCGGCAGGGACTTTATCTGACAGACAACATCCGGGTTCCTCCATGTCTTACATGGGCTGCAAGGGACTTAGCCCGAGCGCCGCAGTCCCTCAGTCTGAGCGACGGAAGGAGGCTTCCCCTGTATCTCTTCCGTCTCAAGACCGGGGATGCCGAACAACGCGAGAGATACCGGGAGGTCTGCAGGCACTTCCATCAATTGACTGGCTGGCCTCTCGAAGTCACCTTCGAGCCAAAGCCCCCAGGCGCAAAGGTAGCCTCTGCAGCAGCGAGAGGTACCGGCCCGCCGGAAACCGCTGGCGTTCCTTCGCAGGAGCAAGGGCGGGAGGAAGAGAAATATCTCCTGTCTCCCGTCGTGCCGAGTTCCAGTGGCGACGTGCCGATTGAGCTTGCTGGAGCAGGCGCATGGGAGGCGGCCATCCTCAGCGTCTTTCTTGAGATGCCTAGCGGCGTATTGGTTCTAGACGAACCCGCTCTCAACCTCCATCCAATCAGGCAGCGCCGACTTCTGGAAATGCTCAGCTCTCAGGATCGCCAGGTCCTCTTGGTAACGCATTCGCCGTATATGGTCCCTGTAGATGAGGCAGCCGACCTTGGGCGAATCGTCCGCTTCGTTCTAGAGGCAGGGACGACCCGTGTTTGCCGAGCGCAGCGTGGCCCTTCCGCGGGTCGTGAGGAGGCGAAGTGGATCCGCTGGCTTTCTGAGTTGGCCGATGTTCGATCGCTCCTTTTCGCGCGCGGTGTAGTCTTGGTAGAAGGGGGTACGGAGCAAGGCGCTCTATCCAGTTGGTTCGCAAAGTCCCCAGAGGCGAGAAGGCTCGGGACTCCTGAGGACCTTAACATATCCATCTTCAGTGTCGGTGGCGACCAGAAGTTCCAGACCTTCATCTCCCTGCTGTCGGCCTTTGAAATCCCATGGGTTGTTGTATGCGACGGAAAGGTCTACAGAGACCGCGAGGAGAAAGGCGAGCGCAGGATCTCGATCTTCCAACAACTGCTTGGAGCCGGGATACAGCTTGAGGATGTCTCCTTGGAGGGAGCGAACGAGTTTGGTCACGCGAGAAGTATCGGAGCTACCCACGGCGTATTCACCTTGGCTGAAGACTTGCCTGAGGAGTTCGAGGACTACGTGAGGAATAGACTCCCACAGCAATTCGCCGCGGCGGCCGAGGAATGGCCCAAGAGCAAGGTCTTGGCCGGCCGCATGGTTGCCCAGCAGACGGATTGTCCAAAGGAGGTGGCAGAGCTATATGCCCGGATCCTGGAGCGCTTCAACCTCGCCATAGGGCCGACGTAGGGAGCGAGAGCAGATGACTAATGGCAATTCCCCCGGGCGTGGGCTGAATGAGCTTCGCGATTGTGGCCTCGTGCAACCAATGTCATGCACATATCGGCCAGTAATGAGGCTGGGGCCCGGCCTGGACGAGGCGGTTGCCACGCGGAGGCCGAGGCAGACCAGGCGGGCCGCCCCCTGGACTGCTGGCCTAAGTAACGCGTCGCATCTCTCTCCATCGGCTATCCTCAAGTTGCGGTCCCTATCACAACCCAAGGAGAATCCAGAGGCTGGTCGTTCGTACCCGTCCGATTCCAGGATGGAGACGAACTGATGAGCAAGGTGAACATCGACTGGGGGCAGATACGTCCACTGAATGGGTCGAGAACTCACGGCTTTGAGGAGTTGTGCGCCCAGTTAGCGCGCGCCGAGTGTCCGCCCGGCACTCGATTTGAACGCAAAGGGATCCCCGATGCCGGCGTCGATTGTTATGCTGTCCTCCATGATGCCAACGAATGGGGATGGCAAGCTAAGTACTTCCATACCCTCGGGGATTCGCAGTGGTCGCAGATAGACGAGTCTGTCGAGACCGCCTTGGAAAAGCACCCTCAACTTGCACGGTACTATGTCTGCGTTCCGGTCGATCGTTCTGATGCTCGAATCGCGGGGCAGCGCTCAGCTCGGGAGCGCTGGGACAAGCATCAACATAAGTGGAACGCTCAAGCCGCTGCCTGCGGCATGACAGTCGAGTTCGTTTACTGGGGTTCCCACGAGCTCCTAGAACGCCTGGCCAGACCGGAGAATGTAGGAAAGGTACGCTTTTGGTTCGACATTCGCCGGTTCGATCAAGCCTGGTTTGAGGCACGCCTGCAAGAGGCGCACAAGACCGCCGGACCGCGCTACTCCCCCGAACTGAACGTAGAGCTTCCGATCTCCGCCAAGTTCGAGGCCTTCGGACGGACACCGCGATTCTTTGATCAGCTCAAAACCCACGCTAGAGAAATCCGGGGAAAGCTCAGGTACTTGGGGCATCTGCCCTCCACGCCTTTCGATTCGGAGTTAGTCGCTACATCATCAACATTGTCAAGGAAGGTGGGGGAAGTCCTGACAGAACTAGGGTCGATCGCACTGCAGCCAGCCGGGGACCTACCCTTTCGGGAGATCGCGAATCTGACGACCGCCGCGGAGAAGGCAGCAGAGGAACTTGAGGATCTGCTGGTTGTGCACGAAGAGCGCCACGACGACGAGCGCCGCGCCGCGGGAAAGGGGGATGCGCACTCCGCTTATGTCCCAAACGCGTTCAGGGATCATCGATATCACCTTAGGCGGTTAGCCTACGAGCTCCGCGTGACGCGAGAGGCACTTGAGGATGCCGACAGGATCGCCGGCAGCGCTCTCATGCTTCTGAAGGGAGCCGCAGGCACCGGCAAGACACACCTCCTCTGCGACTTGGCCCATCAGCGGATCTCGGATGTCCAGCCCACTGTGCTCCTTATGGGCCAGCAGTTCATCAGCAATGAACCACCCCGGAGGCAGGCACTCCAGCTTCTCGACCTTGGGGATCTGACCACGGATGAATTCGTCGGGGCTTTAGAAGCGGCCGCGCAAGCAACAGATAGTCGTGCCCTTGTGGTGGTCGACGCGCTAAATGAAGGAGCGGGGAGGCGAATTTGGCCAACTAGCTTGGCAGCATTCGTCGAGCATCTGGCGAGGTCGCCCTGGATCGGCATCATTCTCTCTGTCCGGACGTCCTATGAGGAGACCATTGTTCCACAGGAGGTGCGTGGTCGGGCCGTCCATATTGTTCACGATGGATTCGCGGGACACGAGTACGATGCTGTGCAAGCCTACTTCTCGTACTACAACCTGCAGCTTCCCTCAACCCCACTCCTGGCACCGGAGTTCAGTAGCCCCTTCTACCTGAAGACGCTCTGCGTGGGACTGAGCGAAACTGGGCAACGCACGCTGCCTCGCGGATTCCAGGGCATTACCTTCGCCTCGCGGCTGTTCCTTAACGCCGTCAACAAACGTCTCTCTGAGAGACTCGGATTCGACGAGAGAAGCGAGCTCGTCCATAAGGCTGTCAGAGCCTTTGCGGAGGCAATGGTGGCATCAGGGGATCGCTGGTTGCCCCTTGCCGACGCGCGTCATGTTGTGGACAGCCTGCTTCCTGGGCGCAACTTCGAGGAATCCTTATACCGAGGTCTCGTGACCGAAGGTGTCCTCGCCGAAGACCTCGGACTTGGCCGGGCAAAGGGCGAGGAGGTGGTCTACTTCGGGTATGACCGGTTGGGAGACCATCTTGTAGCAGAGGCAATGCTCAGAAGCATTGGGGTAAGGAACAGCGGTCACAAAGCCAGGGCAACGCCCGCATTGCGCTTCATCCTGAAGGTGAGACTCTGGCTGAACCTCCACGTCGCCAGAAACAAGCAGTGGAGATCCCTGTGTCATCCTAGAGGTTACTTCCCGATAGGCGTCTTGGAAGCCTTGTGCGTCCAGATTCCCGAGCGCACTGGGCTAGAATTACCCGAATTGTATCGGGGCGTGAGGGAACGATCGGGGATCCGCGATGCCTTCCGGCAAAGCCTGGTGTGGCGCGCTCCTGAAGCTTTCTCGGCGGCAACGTTGGCTGTCCTCGATGACTTCATCGGAACTGAGCAGGATCTCTTTGAAACGCTTGATGCCCTTCTTACGGTTGCCACACTTCCAAAGCATCCGCTCAACGCCCTATTCCTAAACCAGCGGCTCAGAAAGGATGCGATGCCCGATCGGGATTCTTGGTGGAGCGTCTTCCTACACCACGCATGGGAGACCCAGGGGGCGGTAGACCGGCTGGTCAATTGGGCGTGGTCGGTCAAACCGGATGTTGTCTTGGACGATGACACGGTGGATCTCTGCGCAATTGCGCTGTCGTGGATGTTGACAGTTTCAAACCGTTTCCTCCGCGACAGAGCGACGAAAGCCCTCGTGAGCCTGCTGAGCGGTCGACTCCAGGCAGTTACCCGTTTAGTAGAACTGTTTACTGATGTCGATGACCCGTACGTCGCAGAGCGCATCTATGCGGTCGCTTACAGCACTTCCATGTTGGGCCAAGAGGCAGACGAGGTTGGTCTCCTCGCATCCTGCGTGTACGAGCGGGTTTTCGCTCGCGGCGCGCCCCCTCCCAACATTCTCCTTCGCGACTATGCGCGCGGCGTGGTTGAGCGTGCGCTTTACCTCGGGGCAGATATCAACGTGGACGCCAAGCGGATACGCCCGCCATACGAAAGTCAATGGCCACCGATACCGACCGAGGATGAAGTGAAGCTGCTCCTGCCGGACTGGTCCCGAGGATCCCATGACAGCGGGGACCTTGAGTGGGCGCGAAACCGGATCGGCAGTTCTGTTATGAGCGACGATTTCGCTTGGTACGTGATTGGGACAAACTCTTCCTCTAAGGGGTGGCTCAGCCTGCGACTTGACGAGCCCCCATGGAAATCCCACGAGGAGCGTCTCGTCGAGGTCGTCAGCACTTTCTCGGATGCAGAGAAGTCGGCCTGGCAGAACTTTGAACAAGCCAACGATGCCTTGATTCGCCTTACACCGATAAAGGTCATCGTCATGCCGGCAACTGGCGAGGAACAAGTGGACTCAGATGGGAGGCATGGAGAGTCGAGCGATGAGGTCGCACCAAACGCCGAGCTTGCCGAGGCCCGGCTACGACGGGACTCCGCTCTCGCGGCCCTCGAGTCAGCCCTCACACCGGAGCACGCAGAGGGTCTCAGAATAGCTCTGAAAGCTCGCTCTGAAGCCATGAACAATCGAGAGAGGGCTCCACGATTCGACCTCGGAATCATCCAACGCTATGTGCTCTGGAGGGTTTTTAACCTGGGCTGGACCACCGAGCGCTTTGGAGAATTCGACCGCTTCACCATAGGATTTCACGGCCGCGCGGCCTCGAAGGCGGAGCGGTTCGGCAAGAAGTACCAGTGGATCGCGTACCATGAGATCTTGGCCCTCATCGCTGACCACTTTCAATACCGCGAAGCGTTCCGCGGGGATGAAGGGGCTAGGGAATATGACGGGCCCTGGCAGGAAAATCTCCGGGACATCGACCCCTCTTGCACGCTCAGAGCAGCGAAGGGAGGGACTTCATGGAGCGGCCACTCGCCAGCTTGGTGGGGGTCTGCCAGGTTTGAAAGCTGGGAATCACCGCAAGATCCATCAGATTGGGCCACGAACTGCGATGACCTCCCCAAAGTGGAAGACCTTCTGCTCGCGACGCGCCCAAGCGACGGGTCAAGCTGGGTTAATCTTCAGGGGTACTTGAATTGGCAGCAATCGGTGCCCCCGCACTTGGAAACAACAGATGTAGAGCGGCGTGATCTCTGGTACATGTTCACCGGCTACCTTATCCATCAAGAGGACACTCAGCCCTTCATGGAGTGGGCAGAGCAAGTTGATCTCTCGGGACACTGGATGGTGGATCCGCCTGAGATCAATGGGATGTTCCTGGGGGAGCATGCTTGGTCGCCGGCAGCCCGCTACTTCGAGCAGCCATACTTTGGGGCCTACGGTTGGACTGAGCTGGGTCGCGGCTGTCCCGTCGAGATCCGCTTTGCCACCGTTGACTACATCCACGAATCGGGTGGATTCGATTGTTCACTGGATGAAACTTGCCGACTTCGACTCCCGGTGCGCGACCTCCTCGGTGGCCTGAATCTGCGGTGGAACGGGCACGGCGCAGAGTTTGTCGATGCTCAAGGCAGAGTTGTGGTCTTCGATCCTACGGCGTTCGAAGAAGGTCCGAGTGCTCTGCTAGTCCGGAAGGTCAGCCTGATGGAGTTCCTCGCTGCCAACGGCTACACAATCTGCTGGGCCGTCCGGGGAGAGAAGAGGGTGATCGGCCCAGGGTTCTCGCCGGACTATCACGTCTCGCTACGCTTGACGGGAGCCTACGCGCTTCAAGGTGACGTGCCAAGAGGAATCTTGAAGTGCTTCGTGGACCACCGCGACGGGGCCTCCGGCGAGGTCTCACAGGAGCTTCTCGCCGTTATCCGTACTGAAGATTGACTCAGGATGGACCGTGTCCTTGGCAACGCCGGCGCAACTTAAGCGTCATTTAGTTGCATTAGCCCGGAGAAAAAAGGACCTGTCCGATGTGCTGATCTCCCCTATTTGTGGCTCTGCGAACGGAGCATTCGCAGAAACGCTGCTGGCGAAAGAGGTGGATCCCATCGAACGGATGCCACCTCAGCAGATCGTTGCCGACGGTCACTGTGGCGTCCGCTTCCCCTCCCCTCCATTGGCGGTCTCTTGCCGCATGTTGTCTGATGGGTTTATGCAGACTCCGAAAGAACAGGACGGACGCACTCGCGAGCCGTGTCGGAAAACGTCCGGGCGCTCTCGTCCTTGGTGCGTATCTCCCCCAGAAGCGCGAGAGCAGTCGTCTAAGGACACGGTTGCCAAGCCGCGAAGAAGCCGTCCCTTATCACCACGGTCGCGAAGCTCAGGATGTCCACAACCACGACTTTCGGCATGCCATATGGGTTGGAGAGTGCCACCAGTCGCCCCCCATCCGGCGACCAGCTAACTGGGAGGAGGTTGTTCCCGACTGTCATTGGTGGACTCACGCTATCCCCATCTATCTCAACGAGGTCTAGCTCCATTTCTCCTGGCGGACAGCATGGTGATCTTTCAAAGGCTACGTGCGTGCTGTCAGGCGACCAGAGTGGATACCTTACAAAGCTCTGGCTTTGCTCCGCCGGTATCCGCAGAAGCTCCTCCCCGGAAGTCGAAAGGACAACCAGTTGTGAACCAGAGAACTCCATGTTGCCGTTCCCACACGCCAAACGATCTCCATAGGGAGCCCAGTCGCACGTAGGGCTGGCAACCGTGGACACCTCTATGTATTGGTTCGCGTCCCCTCGGCCCAGGCCCAGAGTGGGAGCCCACATCATGGATGGCCACGGGGACGGCTCGACACTGAAGAACACATTTCCGCCAGCAGGAGCCCAGTCGGGGTCTGTCAATCGCAGGTCTGCGCCTGATTCAAGGAGAGGTCGGACCTCACCAGAATCAAGGTCCAGAATTGACAGGCCACCGGGGTAGTTTCCTCTTCCCGCAGGATCGAAGGGGGCGTCAGCGAAGACGATCGATCTGCCATTCGGGAGCCAATCGAAGGACCCTTCTTCGCTTAACGGGAATTCCCTGGCAGCATAGTCTGGTGAATTGAAGACAACGATCGAGTTTCCCGCAGGGCCATGCCGCAGAACCCCGAGCGCACCTCCATCTCGAGACCATCTAGGAGTGCGATAGCCCACAAGAGGGGACCAGATCCCCGGACCTGCCTGAGTATCAAAGGTCAGCTGCCGGGGATCGGTTCCATCAGCTTTCATTAGCCATACATTCCAATCAGCCCCGATGATTGCGAGAAGTCCATCGGTCTCCTTTTGCTCGTCACCAAGGGACGGTGTGTCCCACCGGAACACGACTTCTCCGTGGGAGTTGAACAGGAAGTTAGGCACGAATTCGACCGAGCTCTGGATCGTAGCGAGTGAAGCGCCCACCATCTTCAGCCCGGGCAGGCTCCACGTCGCCGCAGGCCCGTAAGCGCAGTCATCCGCCGCCGTGATGAACCGCCGCATAACGTCCTCATGCTGATACATGTCCGCGATGTGCTCGGCCGCCGCAGCGCCATTCCCCTCCAGAAGGGCTTCCGAGGCAGAGACCAGGAACGACACATCCGCCAGCCGCTCTGTCAAACAAGCAACCGTGCGCCCCTGGAACCCTAGCTGGTTGAACCCTGGCAACATGGCGATCGTCATGTGGATGGCCAGCTGCAGCCCCGCCTTCTGGGTGACGTCCGCGGAAACGACCAGCGGGGACGGGTCCCCAGTGTCCGCACGGAAACGCAGGCTCTCTCCAGGGGCCAGGAGCGTCCGATTGAAATACCCACCACCGGCCAACGGTTGAACTTCCACATAGATCGCCCTTGGGTTCACCACCCGAAGCTCCGCTGCCTGCGCATCAACGCGCTCTACGCATCCCTGTACCAATCCGTTCGCTCTGCTCGCATCAACCGACACGTACTGCCCCTCCTGCGGACAGTCATCCACCAGCAGAGCCACACCCTCGAAGATCGATACGATGTTCGCACTCAGGATGTCGTTGAGCGCAGCCGACCAGGCCTCCCAGTTCCATGTCGCCGGCTCCCACCATGAACCGTGATCCACCTCCAGCACGATGACATTCCGCACCAGATCCGGCTCGCCTCCCGCAAACACCCACTCCCCTTGTTCCTCGTCGAAATAGGTCAGGAAGACATGCTGTGGATCTTCGCCCGGCGGCAGGGCGGCGCGGTCGAAGGGGATCTCAAGCCTCACAGGTCCGAGTAGCTCCTGCCCGCCCAGATCAACCTCGTATCGGCTTCCCACCGGCATGGTGAACTCGCCGGCACCGCCCGTTGCACTCCCAGCCTCCACCTGACGGAGAGAGACCTCAACATCGGCAGACAAAGCCCCCGGCGGAATCTCCAGCGAGGAACCGTCCGCCAATGCCAGAGATCCACCCTCAGCCGATTCGATTCGGACCTTTGCACCGCCCTCCATCGAGGGCTCCGTCGGCCGGACCAGCCCCGTGAACAGACTGCAGGCCAACACCGCGGCGAGACACGCCGACAGAGCGGCCAGCCGAACACGCAGACGAGGGTTCCATTGCCCAAGCGAGCCCACCCCACCCTCCAGCCGTGGACCGCTCATTGATGCGGCCCCAATGGCTCGACTCGCCCTTTTCAAGGGGGATCGCTGAGATCCCGTGATCTCCGCGCACCTGTCGGTGGGCGGAGCTCTCACCTCTTCCTCTTGCGCTATTCGATCTCAGCGAGTCTAGCAGTCGTCATCGAGGCCTTGGAAACAATCAACCATCCAAATGCCCGCTTCTGTGTCAATATCATCGCCTTGGACATGCGTTTGGCGGCACAACTTGCCCCTCGAATATCAGCTTCATATTGCCAGTTCATCCTGTTTCTCGGTCCGGTAAGAAAGCCAAGTACTGTCCACGACCCCGAGAAGCTAGAACCCCCGATTCCCAGTGTCTAGATGGTGTTAAGGAGGGGCGATCTCCCCAAAACCACCCCAAATCG
>CAZGRL010000060.1:0-21824 GCA_964528155.1 uncultured Anaerolineaceae bacterium | reverse complement strand
CTTCATTCAACAGGGCCTTATCGAGGCCGGTTTCTCGGTCGATGTCACGGCGGATGGATTGGAGGCGTGCCAATACGCCCGCAGCCTTGAATATGATGCCATCGTTCTCGACCTGATGCTGCCCGGCATGGACGGCCTAAACGTTTTGCGGGAGCTTCGTGACGACGGCGTGAAGACACCGGTTCTGATTCTCACGGCCCGCGACGGGATCCGGGATCGCGTCGGCGGACTCGACTCCGGCGCCGATGATTATCTGATCAAGCCGTTCGAGTTTGCCGAACTCCTTGCCCGCCTGCGAGCCTTGCTACGCAGGCCGCCCTTGATGGCCAATCCGATTCTGCGCCTGGCCGATCTCGAAATGGATACCGTCCGTCACCTGGTCCGTCGATCCGGTCGGCTGATCGACCTGACGCCGCGCGAGTATTCACTCCTCGAATTCCTCTTGCTCCACGCAGACCAGGTCCTCACCAGAACGCAAATCCTTGAACATGTCTGGGATGTCCACTACTCAGGCGACACGAACATCATCGATGTGTATATCGGCTATCTGAGACGCAAGCTTGACCAGGGCTTCGGATCTCAGCTGATAAAGACCGTCCGGGGCTTTGGCTACAGGATGAGTGCAGATCCCAATGAGACATGACGCTAAGTCAGGTTTTCGGCTCCACCTGCCTATCCGAGTGCGGCTGACGTTGTGGTACTTGCTGCTGGCGGGCGCAGCCATCATGGTATTCGCCGCGTTTCAGTACTACCGACTTCAGGACAGTCTGTCTTCGGCAATGGACCGCACCTTGGAGATCGCTGCGACCCAGGCCATGACCAGCATCGACAGCGAGAATGGCCTTCCGTCGTTCCAGAACTCGGACACATTTAACGCTGGCTCCAGCCATCTGGGTCAGGACGACTTCGTCGTACAGTTGCTGGCGCCCGACGGATCCATTCTCGAGAAGATCGGCGCCGTCCATTTGCCGGCACCAGGCCGCGTCGTGACGGCCGGATTCAGCACCCAGGTCCAGGGTGGGCAGCGATGGCGCGTCTATACCCAGCCAGTCTCGATGCCCACCGGCAAGATCTCCGGCTGGCTTCAATCCGCCCAATCCCTGGCCCGCGCCGATCAGACGATGGCGGACATGCGCCGGCAGCTGCTCCTGGGTCTCCCGTTGATTCTGATCTTGATCGCAGCCGGAGGTGTGCTCCTGGCCGATCGTGCCCTACATCCCATCGACCAGATCACCCGGACCGCCCAGTCCTGGAGCCCCACCAATCTTACCCAGCGCATCGGATATCGGGGACCTCCGGACGAAATAGGGCGATTGGCGAAAACCATAGACGAGATGCTGGAGCGGCTTCAAGCGGCCTTTGAACGGGAGAGGCGCTTTACCGGCGACGCCGCCCATGAACTCCGCACGCCCCTGACGGCACTCAAAGGTCAGATCGAGGTGACCCTATCGCGCGACCGCCAAGCCTCCGATTATCGCACGACGCTGACCGCGCTTGCCGGACAGGTCGACCGCCTGATCCGACTGAGCGACGGCCTGCTGTTCCTGTCGCGGGCCGACGGGCAACGGATCCCCATGCGCGCCGCCCGGACGAACCTGACCGAGCTGCTCGGGGCGGTTGCGGTCCAGATGCAGCCTTTGATCGACGCCAACCGGCTCAGCCTGACCACTGACATCGAGGCCGGTGTTTGGTCCTTCGCCGACCATGACCTGTTGATCCAGTTATTGTTTGACTTGCTCGACAACGCCATTAAGCACGCTCCGAGTGGAGGCGAAGTTGCCCTTGTCCTGCATCGAGACCACCAGGATGCCCTGATCAGCGTCGCCGATAGCGGTCCCGGGATACCGTCGGAGCATCTCCCGCATCTGTTCGAACGCTTCTACCGCGTCGAGCAGGACCGTTCGAGCCGCACCGGAGGCGTCGGGCTTGGCCTGGCCATCGTCCGCGAAATCGCCCGCCTGCACGGCGGCCAGGTGACCGTCCATAGCACGGTCGGCGCCGGCTCAACCTTCCAGGTCAGGTTGCCCCTGAGCCCCGACGAGCGCGGCAGCTTCCTGGCATGACGACGGGGGAGCACTGAGCGGACCACTCTCCGTCCGCTCGCGGTCGGCCGGAAGGCTGGCCGGTTTCTCAGGCCATCCTTGCCTCATTCTCAGAATCGAATGCCACAATTTGAAGCATCAGAGTGCTCTGTGTTTGTACCGATGGTTAGAAGATCACAGGAGAAAAGGTGAAACATGATGGTCAATCGACGTATCATCGCACTTTCGGCAATGACTGTCCTGCTGGCAGGGACGCTCGGCTTCAGCAGCTACCGGACGGTCGCCCAGGGGGTTCAGCCCACGGCTACGCCGCCGGTCCAGGCTCAAGGGGTTCAAGAAATCCAATCCGGAAATCAAGTTGAGGATGGATTGCCGGATTCCTCGAGTGAGATAGCGGGGGTCGAAGCGCCAGAGACCGCCTTTGAAACCGGGGCCTCCAGCGAAGCGCCCGGCACACCAGAGGCCGGGCCGGACGTACAAGATTCCACCTATGCCGCGAGCGTTGCCATCAGCCCCGATCAGAACAATGGACTGAGCGAAGCCGACGAGGCTGCAGCTCTGCAGGCGCAGGCTACCATCTCAGCGACCGAGGCCGAGTCAGCCGCGCTAAGCGCCAACCCCGGCGCCAGTGTGGTCAAGACCGAGCTTGACAACGAAAACGGGGCTTTGGTCTACAGCGTTGAACTGAGCAACGGCGCGGATGTCAAGGTGGATGCTGGCAATGGCGCCATCCTGCACACCGACGCCGGCGGAAACAACGAAGGCTGATCCGTCTTCGTCCAGAACGCCGGGGCGGCCTTGTCGATGGCGCCCCGGTGTTCGCTCCTCCCCATCCGGCGTTGTCACTCCGAGCAACCGAGCCGGCCTCAGGGCTTGGTCAACGATGCAGCAGCAGACACAATCGCACAGGCCGGGACACTTTCACTCGCCCGGCTCCGCTGACTCGCTCTACTCTGCCGGATCCCATATCGGGCGCTCAGCTCGCAGGCAGTTGTTCGTCGAACTCCTCTCACACGCAGCGCGGTAGCAGCTGGCCCGAACGATCCTTGCATTCCTCGACGATCTCGGCCTTCGTCGTCGTGGGCAACAGGACGCCGACGAGCACGCCAGCAAGGACCAGTACCGCTCCAACGAGAAAGTTGGATGTAATTTGCTCTCCGGCCAGGGTAGAGGCGGCGACCACGGTGACCAGCGGCGTCATTACGAAGCCATAGGAGGTCCCCGAGGCCGACCACTTTCCCAGAACAAACATGTAAAGAAGGAAGGCGACGAGTGTGACGAAGATGACGAGATACAGGAATGCCAGCCAGGTCGTCGTTTGAGTCGGAATAGTCCACTTCTCACCGCTGAGCAAGGAGGCCGTCCCCAGGATGAAACCACCCACCGTCATCCCGATGGCGTTCGTCAGGACCGGCGGATTCGGCGGGAACTTCTTGATCAACTCTCCACCTTCGGCGATCAAACCTGCCCCGAGGAGGATCGCTGCAATATGCGGTAACGACAGGCCCGCCGTCGAGCCTCCCCCTACGGTGAAGGCGATCCCCCCGACCGCCAAGAGGGAACCCAGCATTCCGCGGCGAGTGATGGCCTCGATGCCTTGCACGGCGGACAGGAACAAAGTCAGAAGGGGTACGGTCGCCATGAGAATCTGATATCTGCTGGCGGGCGTGGCCACCAGTCCCCAGGCGATCAGCAGGAATGCCAGCCCGACGGTCAGGGCTCCAAAGAGCACGCCACCGAGGAGGGCGCGGCCTCTCGGAAGCGGGATTCCTCTGAGGAACACGATCGCCCACAACACGCACGCCGCCAGGACGAAGCGCGCGGTGGACACCCAGAATGGCGCCAATTCGGCGTACGTCATACGGATGGCGACGGAGCTGCCGCCTGCGAGCAGGATGAAGAAGAGGAACACGACCAAGACCGACCGCGCCGGCAGCCCGGGGCCCGCGTGAACCTGCATTTTCATCGATACCGCTCCGTTTCGAGGACCATACAACCTGCTTGTCTTGATGAGGAACTCGCCACCGGCGATGCGGCACCCTGGGAGTCCATCCGCGCCTGGTCCTGGAGGGCCGCCTCGCCCTACGGTTGCCTGGCCCGTTGATCGGGCGGCTGCCGCTCTTCCATTCCTCGCGCTCGAGATCAACAACCCGGGTGCACCCGGGCCGGGATCACGCACGCGTTGAACCGGCCGCCGGTGTCGGCGGCCGGTTCATTCGTCGCCTGCAATTGAAGCGAGCCAAGCGCAGGGCAGATCGCGCATAAGCCGGGCGAGAACCGGGTAGCCGGTCAGCCGATTGCTCAGAGCGTCCGCAACCTCCGCAGAGCTGTGCCAGAATATCTCGCCGATAAGACCCACGGTTGACGACGTGGCTGCCAATTCCGGCGGAGGAGGAGACCGATCCGCGCCTCCGGAACTAGCCCACCTCCATCACGCGCTTCAAGCCATTGAAATCCGCGTCAAGCTGCTTTTCCAGCTGTTTTCCGGCCAGTCCCTCAGCGATCTTGAAAAACCCACCGACCTCGGCCTGGCCTTCAACATTGAGGCGCGTTCCGCTGCCTTCCGGCTCAAGCCTGATCGTCATCTCGAACGGGACCGGCCCGCCGGCCGCTTTCTGGCCGTACGCGTTCGGCGGATCCCAGGCCGAGATCTCGGACACCGATTCGATCTCTCGCCCCAAGAGCTTGTCAACGGAACGGAGTTTTGAGCCCACGCCGACCGGACCCTCCGAGGCCCATCCCGCGGAAACGGCACTCTCCCTCCATTTCGTGTCATTGGCGGGGTTGGTGGCGTAGTCGAAGATCTCCTGCTGTGGACGATCGATAAAGTAGCTCTTCTTGAATTTGAACATCGGGTCTACTCCTTTGGGCGAAGAACAGAATGATTTACAGATCACCGATTGCGTACACGATTGTCTCCCGATCCCGTCGCCTCCTTCCCTGTCAACGCATTCTCGGCATAGCGGCTCGTCATCAGAACGGACAGCCGCCACTCACCGTCCGCCTCCAATTGCCAGACTTCCACCAGGCGACCATGGACTTGCTCCACCTGATTGTCCTCGCGACGTTTCCGGATCTCGATGAAACGGCCTATCGCAACGGCTCGGTCATCCGTCGAAAGTACGAACTCCCGCTGCGGTTCCCACCGGATGGTGGAGTATGCTCCAACGAGCCTCTGGAAGGCGTCTTGGATCTTCGTTCGACCGATGACATCTTCCAAAGCTGGCCACATCAAGCGCGCATCCTCTGAGTAGAACCTTCCCATCTCGTCAGCTCGATCTTGCGAGAAGGTGCGGTCCAGCTCGCCTATGATGGCGATGAGACGAGGATCAGGCCCGGCGCCCATCAGGCGAACCTCCTGAATCTCGGCGAATGAACACTCTCGAACTTGAGCACGGCTGTCGCCGCTGTGCACATCGGCTTGCCTTCTGCCCTCGATGGTTTCATTGTCGGAGCGGAGCCAGGCAAGCCTCGCGCCTGTCTGCATTGCAGCTCCGTCTTCGCCGAGCCGGCGGACGGGGTCAGAGATCCAGGATCGCCAGGTTGGGCCTCCACGGGCCGACGGCCTCCCGGTAGCGCTTGGCCAGCGTCTTGGCGATCTGATGCAGGTGGTTCATGTCGTGGACGACCCATGTGGCCAGGAGCTGCCTGAGATTGACCGTACCCAGCACCGGGTGCTCGGCTTCTCTGTCGAAGTCGGCTTCCGTCAGACCGAGGCCTTCCAGAGCGGCGAGGTTCTGCCTTCGTAGATCGGCGAACTGCGTCAGCAGCTGGTCAACGGATGCAGACTCAAACTGCCCTTCCTCCGGCATCTGACGGAAAGGCGCAAACGTGCGGACCTCGGCATCCGAGAGGATCACCCGAGCGCGGGGCATCCAGTTGGTGCGCTCATTGTGGATGAAGTGCACCAGCACGCTGCGAGGGCTCCATGCCTCCGGATCCTCCTGGAAGTTCAGCCACGCATCCGGCAGCGACCCGAGCACGGCGCGCAGTGTCCCCGGCGCCGCCTCCAACAAACGCATTGCTTCTCCAAGATCGAACGGTTCATTGTGCACGGCTGTCATGATCGATCACCTCTTCGATTTGCACGCAGGGATATCCGGTTCCTGCGGCCAGCATCTCCCAGCTGAAGACCTCGTCGATGTGGCCGCGAAAAGACCGCTTGACCGTGCCGATCCGCTCCGAAGAAACATCAGCCCATCGATACTCCATCGCCCTGCGAGCACCTTGGCGGGACGAACCGGTTCGCCCATTCACACAGATCACCATCCGCAAGCCCAGGCGTGATCAGTGGCTTTCTCCAGGAGGACAGTGGTCTCCTATACTGCGGAGTCTGAGAAGCCTGACCATGCCTCATGCGTGTGGACTGTGTGCGTCTATACCCCCAGCCAACTTCGGAGCGCGAGCTGGATCAAGAACAGCACAATCGGCAGAATCAGAGCCGAGACGAAACCGGAGAAAGTGGCGGCTCGCCACGGCCATGTGGGGATGGCCGATAGAAGACTTCGCTCTGAAGCGAGCCCGCCCAGCGCCGTGTCGACCTCTTTCACCCGCGCCAGATCGTCCTGGTCAAGCGCCTTATGCAGGCGATCGATGGCTGTCTCGACACGACGATCGACCTCCGCCATAAGGCGGCGTTTCTCCGCCACAAGGCGTTTATGCACATTCCACAGTGGCAAGATGAATGCGCCCAGCGCCAGGAGCACCTGGCTCACATATTGGGCAACGATCGTGATGTTGAGGAGTTCGAAGGGGAAAATCATCAACGTCGCGCCGGCGAGCAGCAGCCAACACACCCCGGTCTGGGCCGTCAGTCCGGCAAAGGCGTAGACCGGATCAAGATGGAACAGGTTGATCCGCTCCACCAGAGCGAGCGTCCGGCTCACCAAGCGCAACTGACGGACAGTGTGATAGTACACGACGCTGCCGGTAGCGTAGGAGAACAGGCCGAAGATCCAGGCGGAGGCGATGGCGATCGGGCCATACGAGTATTCGCGCATGACGGTCGGAAAGCCGGCGTACATCACGATCACGAATGTGATCGCCCAGAACACCGCGCTCAACCATACCGAACGAGAGGGCAGTGTCGTCAGCTCATACTGCAGACGAGGGATCTCCGTCTTGTGCTCACCCAGGAGGCCCTGGAAGTCGCGCAGGGCATGCAGGGCGGTCTCGTCCAGGTAGGTCATGATGGCGAGCGGTCCCCAGATCCAAAGCGGGAAGAGCAGGTAGAGCTGATGGAAGGTGAAAAGCGGCAGGGTGCCATCGATCCAACCGAGGATGTGAAGCGCCAAGACTTCAAGGACGAATAGGATGAGGTATGTGATCCCGTAGGGCAACGGCAGCCGCTGAACGAACGACATCAAACCATCAACCCAGCTTGCCGGATACGGAAGCGAGCTCGCCTCGGCGAGTTGGACCCCATCCAGGTTGCGCGTCAACGATGATGGCAATGGATTCGCCATATGTGAGATCTCCCAGGGTTCACACGAAGACAGCGGCCCGTCCCGCTTCGTGCCCGCGTCGGTTTCCATTCAGACGCCAGCTTCGGCATGTGACCGACGGTCGTCCGTCGGCCGCGCCCCCGGATCCGAAGACGCTAGCCGCCGGCGATCGCCCCGACGATGCGAAAGGGCTCTCTCCCGGACGCGACTTCGTCCGGAAGCGGAACGTCGAGCGATTCGTGGGTGACATCCTCGCCGAAGGCGAAGAATCGCAACAGCGGCCGACGCGCGCCTGTGGCGTGATCCCGTATCGTCCCACGCAGCATCGGATACTTGGCCTCGAGGACGTCAAGTATGGCGCGCGGCGTGACCGGGCCGTCGACCTGCAGGCTGACCTCTCTCCCGACGCTCGCCAGGTTACGCAGATGGTACGGGAGGATGACCCGGATCATTCCAGCGTCTGAACCTCGACGGAGAACACGGCCGGGAGATCGCGGGCGATCGGCTCCCAGTTGTCTCCGGCGTTGGATGAAGCGTACACCTGCCCACCGGTGGTGCCGAAATACACGCCGCACGGATCAAGCCTGTCCACCGCCATCGCGTCGCGCAAGATGTTGACGTAACAATCCTGCTGCGGCAGACCTTTCGTGAGCGCCTCCCACTCGTTTCCGCCGGAGCGGCTGCGATACACGCGCAACTGTCCATCGGGCGGGTAATGTTCGGAGTCGCTCTTGATCGGGACGACGTAGATCGTCTCGGGCTCGTGCGCGTGGACGTCGACTACGAAACCGAAGTCGGTCGGCAGATTCCCGCTGACTTCCTGCCATGTGTCGCCGGCATTTTCCGTGCGCATGACGTCCCAGTGCTTCTGCATGTACAGCACGTCCGGGCGCGACGGGTGCAAGGCGATCCGGTGAACGCAGTGCCCGATCTCGGCCTCCGGGTCGGGCATGAAATCGGAGTGCAGTCCCTTATTGATCGGTTTCCAGGTCTCCCCGCCGTCGTCGGTACGGAAGGCGCCTGCGGCGGAGATGGCGATATACATCCGCTTGGGATCGCTCGGGTCCAGCAGGATCGTGTGCAGACATAGACCCCCGGCGCCGGGATGCCAGTTCGGGCCTGAGGCGTGCTTGCGCAGACCGGAGATCTCAGCCCACGTCGCGCCGCCGTCCGTCGAGCGGAACAGTCCCGCGTCCTCCACTCCGGCGTAGACGGTGTCGGGGTCGGTCAGCGACGGTTCAAAGTGCCAGACGCGCTTGAACTCCCACGGGTGAGGCGTGTCGTCGTACCACTTATGCGTCCCCGGGTCACCGTCGTACTTGAATTCATTGCCCACCGTCTGCCAGGTCTTGCCGCCATCGTCCGACCGATGGACCACCTGTCCGAACCAGTCACTGGACTGTGAAGCGTAAATCCGGTTGGGGTCGACGGGCGACCCCTTGACGTGGTAGATCTCCCAGCCCCCAAAGTGCGGTCCGCTGACGTCCCACTCCTCCCGCTTGTCGTCCGACGTCAGGACGAACGCCCCCTTGTGTGTGCCGACAAGCACTCGTACCCCGCTCATGCCTTCATCCTCCAGCTCCCAATGCTTCGTCTACAGTAGTCCCCGGTTCGGTCGGGAGCACCCCTCGGCGGCGCTCCCACGGATCACATCGGAGTGTCGGCGGTCCGACCCTTCTCGAGCGATGCGGATTTCGTTGTGGACAAGGTGGACCCCCATTCGAATATATCACATGCCAGAGGCAAACAATGGGGGATTTTCTGACTGATGGGCACCGCTTCAGCGCAGATCCGCCCCCTACCGGGGGCGAGCCGGCCGCCGAAGGTCGTCCTGCTGCACACTCCGTGGCGGTTGCCGCGGTTCGCTCATCCGGGAGCGATCGGCCCGAGGCGAAAAGCCAGCCGTTTCTCCCACATGCCGTTCTGGTTGTCCATCAGCCAGACCTGCCTGGCCAGGGCGCGGATCGGGAGCTTGCCCTCGGACGCCGCCGCGAATGTCTGTGCGATGCCCTCCAGTTCGCCCGATAGATCGGGCTGGGCCACCGTCAGATGCGGGACGACCTGGGCGAAGGCACCGGCGTAGGGCGGCGAGGCAGGGAAGCCGTGGCCGACGGCCCGAATGAGATTCCTGAAGGGTTCGTCCGGATCAGGCGCCAGGTACAGCACATCCGGGAATCTGCGCGCCTGCGTCAGTGAGAATCGAAAGGAAGGGAGCCTGGGGAGAATCGCACCCAGCTGATCGATGGCTCTTGCGTCGACCGGCATCCCGGGCAGGAACGGGTAGTTGATGGTGATGTGAGCCGGCATCCCGAAGGCCGCAGAGGAATCGTACCGTTCGCGGAACGGCCCGACAAGCGCCTCGGCTTCGGGCACGAGGATGACCAGGGCGGATTCATACAAGACACGATGTTGAGACAACGGCGAAACCTGGATGGCGCGCGGGCGAGCCTCGCACCATCTAGTTTACGCCCGCATTGTGCCGGAATGAAACCTGTCGGATCGCCGGCCCTGCAAGACAGCCTTCCGGTGAGAAGAGCCCCGTCTTCGGCTCACACGAACCCCGTCTCGTTGAACTCGGGGACCCTCCAATGGGCAGACCAACCTGGGAGTGCTGGCAGGGCCAAGGTGCACCCGATCGAAGAAGAAGGCGGTCAGATTCCAGCCAACAACGAACAGCCACGAGCTGACAGATGATGGACCGCAGCATTCCCCCGAGCGCGAACGGTACACGGCGGGCGAAGGGCAGCCGCCAGTCGGCAGCCGAGCGCTGCAATCTGATCCTTGACACGCTCAGCCCTCCGCGACGAAATCCCCGTCGATCAGGCTGGCCAGGGCCCGGCCGGCCTGTTCCTCATCTGGACCCTCGATGCTGAGCTCGATGAGGTGATCTTTCTCCACGCCCAGAGAGAGCACCTCGAGGATGCTCTTAGCATTGACCCACTCGCTACCGGACGTCTTGTTCCGGATGCGCACGGCGGCCTGGAATTCGGAAGCCTTCTTCACAAACAGCGTCGCCGGCCGTGCATGCAGGCCGACTTCGTCGATCACCTTCATCTCAAGTTCTACCATGTGCGCGAATCCCTTCAAACCTCCTCAAGCTCGGTACTTTCCACTCTTCATGCAGGTCCACAGCGCTTCACAGCTTCCGAGCAATCGACTCGGTTCGATCATACGCTGAGATCTCGGGCGGGGCCGGCCGCCCGGCTACATCTCGATCAAGACCTTGACCCCCTCCCTCGCCTGCAAGATCCGGAAGCCCTCGGTCAACCGCTCCAGCGGCAGCCGGTGTGAGATCAAGGGCTGCACCCTGACCTCACCCAGGGAGAACAGCATCAGCGTCCGCACGTAGTGGTCGGTCAGCGAATCGAAGCTCCCGACAAACGTGAGCTGCTTGTAGTGCAGGACATTCGGATCGATCGGTACCATTGTACGTGGATAGGTGCCGGCGAAGAGATTAATCAGGCCGTTCGGCGCGCAGCACTCGATCGCCTCCTCCAGCGCATCCTTTCCGCCGACCGCCAGCATAACCACATCCGCTCCCTCGCCGTGCGTGTGCTCCTTGACAGCGACCCGAACATCTTGATCTCTCGAGTTCACAACAAGGCTTGCGCCGAACTCCTCGCCGAGGGCGAGCCGCTTCTTGTGATGCCCGCTCAAGATCACCTCGGTCCCGGCGGCCCTCGCCAGTTGCACATGGACCAGGCCCAGGGGGCCGTCGCCGATCACCAGCGTCGTCCGCCCCATCTCAAGCCGTGATCGATCCACTGCGTTCAGGCAGCAGGAGACCGGTTCGGACATGAAGGCTTCCTCAAAAGCAACATTATCCGGGATTCTGAGGAGGTGAGTAGTCGGAACGACCACGTAGTCGGCGAATCCGCCGATGTTGTAGCTCTTCTGCACGCACAGATTCTTGCTGCCCTGGCGGCAGTGTTTGCACTGACCGCAGGCGTTCACGACGTCGGCCACCACCCGATCGCCGACCCGGATGTTGGGCGACTCCCCGACGAGATCGATGACCTCCCCCGCCCATTCGTGACCGGAAAGCCCTCGACTTCCCTCCCCGAACGGGAATACTTCCTTCTCTCTTTGCACACAACGCACATCGCTGGGGCAGATACCGATCACCCCTACGCGGACGAGGGCCTGCCCCGGGCCAATCGCAGGGATCTCGGTTTGCTCGATGCGCACATCGTTTGGTGCGTAGAGAAAGGCCGCCCTCATTGGACTGTTCATCGTCTCCACTATCCCACCTCACTGACGTCCGTCAGCATGAGCCATCCGACGATCACGGTTGTTCTCGGAAGCAACGTTTACGGTGAACGGGTGAAGACCCACCAAGAACTCTCGATCCGTCCGGCGATCAGGCACCGAATTTGCGGTCGCCTTTCATCAGATAGCCCATCGCATCCTGGAAAGGTTGGCTTTCCATACTCAGCCGATCGGGATTGTGGCCTGCGAGGAGCGACAGGCGGTAGCCGACCTGCCAGAGCGGCGCCACGTACAGCAGCGGCGTAAACACCTCCGGCGTGTCATCTCGGATATCGATCCTCAGATCGGCCCCGACATCATCACCCGTCGCGGGAGGCGCGAGGAGCAGCACCTTCGCCCCGATGATCTTGGCCGCCCTGGCCGCCTGCAGCACGCGCTTCTGCTGCGGCCCCGACGGTGCGAGCGCGAGCACCCAGCCGTCAGCCGTCAGGGCCTGGATCGGACCGTGCAAGTAGTTTTCGACCGGGAAGCCTTGCCCTGGCACGCTCTTGGCCTGGCTCAACCCCAGCGCCCCCTCCTCGGCGGTGGCGAGATTGGGGCCGCTGGCGATCACAATGAAGTAGCCTGCATCTGACAGGCGTTCAGCCACTTCAGGCGCGCGCTCCTCGACCGCATCGATCAACTCGCGCAAGCGCGAGGGGATCCCCTCCAGAGCGGCCATGTACTGATCGGCCTTCTGTCGGTCTCCGTGCCTCGCCGCCAGGGCCGCCGTGAGCATGTACACGCGGAACAACGCCGCGGCATACGTCCGCGTGGCCGGTAGCTCATGCTTCGGGCCTCCCGGACCGATCAAAGCGGAATCCACGCTTGTTGCCAGCGCGGAGCCCTGGATGTCCGTGACCGCCACCGTGTACACACCAATGTCTTTCGCCAGCGCCACTGCTTCCGGATCCCCAATGCTCCCGCCCGAGTGCGAATTGAATACCCACGCCGCACCTCGCTTGAGCGCAGTCGGAGGATGCGCTCTCAGCTCGGAGGTGACATGGGCCGTGGCCGGAAGCCCGGCGATCTGTTCGAAGGCGTGAACCTCAGCCCGGGCGGCGAAAGAAGAGGATCCCGTACCCGACACGAACACATGGGCGGGATCGATCCGCCCGAGCGCCTCAGCCAGCCCGTCAACCTCGCCGCGAAAATCGTCCTTCAGGTAGGCAGCCAGCACATCGGGGGGCTGTGTCGTTCTTGGTCCGTCATTTGTGGCTCCTTGTATGTCCTGACTCGGCGGACGTCGCATCCGGTTCCACCTCCCGTCCGCGATCTTAACGCCTTGACAGGCAAACCCGCATCACATCACTGAAGTCTCTGAACGCCGAGAAAGGGATCGCCTGGCTCCGGCAGTAATCCGCCAGATCGGATTTGGCAAAGACATGATCCACCACCCCAACCGCACATCGATCGGAGCGACCGTCGCCGATGAAGACAACTCGGGCGTGCGAGTCGCGCACTGCGTGAACAACAGCCCGCTTGCACATTGCGAATTCACCGGCACAGATTGGACAGGAGTGATCGCGCCAGGGAAAGTCAAAGGCCGCCCCGTCGTCGGTGAAGGACAATCGATTGCAGACGATCGACAGGTGCCCCAGCCCGTACCTCTCGAGGATCGGTTTGATCCACCAGTCCAGACCATCGCTTGCGATGCAGACGTCCCAGCCGACAGTTTCGCAATGCTCGACGAATCCCGAGAAGGCGGGATCAAGTTCGATTTCATCGAACACCCGAGACATCGCCGGCAGCGGCGCGTCCAACGTGGCGTACGACCGCTCCATGAAAGCTGCCGAGTCAAGCTCACCCCGTCGAAACGCTTCGAGGAGGGGTTCGTATTCCGGTCCCGCGTGTCGCTGCAGCAGCACGTAGTAAGCATCTTGCAGCGCCACCGTGCCATCGAAGTCGCATATCACCAGGGTGTCATGCTGCAATGTCGGATGCCCTTTCTACCCATTCGCTCGCGTACGTACGGTCTTACCGCGAGGCTCCACCGCTGGATGCGCCCTCTCAGGTCAGACGGCGCACAGTCACCTCATCGGCAAACGCCCGCGTCTGGTCCATCTGAGCGACCGATGTTCCTTCACCCAGCGCGCTCGACGTTCCCGCCGCCACGCTCCAGCGCGCCATCGTTTCCATGTCCCAGGCTTCCTGGCATCCAAGCACCAACGCCGCCATCATGGCATCGCCGGCGCCGACGGGGTTCTGTCCCTGCACGCTCGGAGGTACGGCCTCGACAAATTCGCCGTCCCTCCCCAGCAAGGCGCTGTCCGAGCCCCGGCTGAGCACGACGACGCGTACCCCGTCCGCCTGGATCCGCCTGGCCGCAGAAAGCAGATCATCCAGGCTCGTCACTTCGGCGCCGATGTAGCCCTCCACCTCCGCCTGGTTCATGTGAACCAGATGCGGTCGCGCCGCGCATCCCTGTCTCAGGGCTTCGCCGCTGGAATCCAGGAAAGCGCGCGCCCCTCGGTCGTTGATCCGCTGGGTCATCTCGCCGTAGAAATCATCCGTGAGGCCGCGCGGCAGGCTTCCCGAGAGCACCCACACGTCGTCGACCCTGGATTGTTCATCGACAAACGCGAGCAAGGCGGACGCCTCGTCCGTCCCGATCTGCGGACCGAACTCGTTGAACTTTGTGTAGCGCCCTGCCCCCTGCTCCACCAGGGTGATGTTGCTCCGGCTCTCGCCCCTGACCTCAATCGCGCGCACCTCGTATCCCTCCCCCTGCAAGGCCTCTACCAGGTGCGCACCTGTGTGGCCGCCGAAGAAACCGACGATCACGCTGCTCAGCCCCAGGGCTCGCAGATTGCGCGAGACATTGATCCCTTTCCCGCCCAAGTCCAGTCGGGTGACTTCACCCCGGTTGTAGCGGCCCAGCTCTGCGCGCTCCAACACGAAGGTCCGATCGAGGGAGGGGTTTGCCGTGAAGGTGAAGATCATGCTCGCGTGCGCCGCACGATGTACTACTCGACGTCCTCGAACCGTTCTTCCAACGGATCCAGGATCTTTGGAAGCGTGGTGTAGGCCATGGCATCCATGGAGAGCCTGGCCGGCTCGAAAGGCCCCAACCGTCGCAGATAGTTGGCGATCTGATTGCACTCCCTGCGCGCCTCGTCGTAGCTTGGATCATCGAACATGTCACGCGGTCCGATGAGCTTGCCGTGCGCCAGCTGGAATCCCAGTGCAACGACACGCGGTGGTCCATCGCTTCGGCTCGGATGGGAGCGGTTCTGGGGCACCGGCATCAACGGCCCAAATACGCCCCTCGCTCCCAGCCCTCGACCAGGTGTGGGGCGGCGAAGGGCTCCATGATCTCGCCCATCGCCGGGAATTGGGACTGGGCGCGCACGATGGCGACCGGGTCCTCCTTACCGACATGCTCACCCCGCTCCAGGTTGAGCAACTCGGTCGAAGTCACCGCGGCGATCTCGTCGTCTCTTGTCCAGACGGCTCTCACCACATAACGACCGGCGGCGCCGATCAACCCCAGCAACAGGTAGAGCTCCTCCGGGCACGCCAGCACGATCCGCCTGCGCTTGCGCACATCGTGGACTTCGAACTTGAAGCCGCGCAGCAGACTGGGCTTGATCACCAGTCCGATCGTGTTGAATGGATCGGCAAAGACCTTGTACAACGGGAAATTCCAGGCGCCGGCGCTGGTCTTGTCGGCCATGAACACCACGAAAGGCTCGTTCTTACGCTCGTTGATCGACATCTCGGCCAGGCTCGGCCCCATGCCTCGGATCGATCCCGTGAAAGTATCTTTGAGGAAGTCCTGCCCTACCCCGCACAGCTTGAGCTCTTCAGCCCGGGTGGCGGCCTGCTTGAAGGTCTCCCAGGCCAGCTTGTGGACTTTCTCGCTGTCCACGCCGTGATGATGCGTCATGATCAACTGCAAGTCATCACCAACCCAGGCAACGTGTGCGTCCAGGATCAATGCCTCGTCAACCGCCCGCGCCAGACCCGATCGGGCGATCTCCACCAGGTCGGGATGGATCCCGGTGTGGCCGGCCAGGCCGCCAACATCGGCTTTGATCACGCTGATAGTGACCTCATCAGCCATATCCAACCTCCTCGCCAATCCAGTCTTCAAACGCGATGATCCGAGCCGAGCATTCGGTATTGCTGGCGCGCCAGATCCTTCACCGCCTGTCGTGCCGGCCCCAGGATCTTGCGGAAGTTCCACTCTCCAGGCTCGTCGGTCAGCCGCGCCCGCATCACTTCAACCAGCCGCCGGTCGAAGCACGCCGCCAGATTGATCTTGGCGACGCCCAGGGCGATCGCCTGCTTGACGCTATCCCAAAGCACCCCGGACGATCCGTGAAGCACCAATGGGACACGGACTCGGCTGCGGATCTCCTTCAAACGATCGATGTCCAATTGCACACTTCTTTGGCGCATGCTGCGCATGGATCCCAGCGCCACAGCCAGCAGGTCGGCGCCGGTCTCATCGACGAACGCCTGCGCCTGCCCTGGCTCGGTCTTCCATCGCTCGAGGTCGTCATCACTCGGCTGCTCGCCGTGCGCCGGCACGTAGCCGATGCCTGCTTCGGCGTGCAGGCCGGCCAGATGCGCCAGTTCAGCCACCTTGCGACTGAGCGCGAGGTTCTCCTCGTACGGCAGCATCGACGCGTCGACGCCAAGACAGGTCACACCGGCATGGAGCGCCTGTACGTTCTGCTCGAAGTCCTTGCCATGATCCAGATGGACGACGACCGGCACCTTCGCCCGCTCGGCGGCGAAGCGGGTCAGGTTGACCACCTCCTCCAGCCCCGAGTATTGGATGGCTCCCTGGCTCACCTGCAGAATCAGCGGCGACCGCTCCTCTTCCGCCGCCTGAACAAACGCCTGGACCATCTCCAGGTTGTCTGCATTGAAGGCGCCCACGGCGTAGCCAGCTTGATACGCCGGCTCGAGCACATCCATCATGTTCACCAAGGGCATCGTTCTTCGCCTCCCGTGCGATATCGGCTCATGCAATCAGCGGACGAGTTTCAGAGTGAGTATCTCGCCCGGCTTCACCTTCGGCAGCCCCCACACGCCGTCTTGCCGGGAGATTTCGACCCCCGCCTTCAAGTCTTCCTTCAGATCGACGACAACCGCACGCTGAAATGCCTCGCTCAAGGCAAGCGTCCCGTGGTCGACAGTCTGGTTGGTCGCGTTATAGAGACGCAGAATGAGCGCATCCACTCGTTCAGCACGCTTGAAGCACGTCTGCACCAGACCCGGCGGTGTGACACGAAGAAAGCTCTGAGATGGCGGAAGCGTGCCGGGTTGACGTCCGGCCTGAATGACCCGCAGCGGGACGTTGTAACGCGTCGCCTGCTCGGCGACCCGACTGCTATCGCCGCTGTGGGGAAAGATCGCATAATGGAATTCGAACTGGCCGTGGCACAGGCCCGCCGGCGTGGCGACCTCCAGGCCGGAAGCGCGACCAGGCCGGATCACCAGATCCGGCCGCCCCATCGCCCCCACGCCCCTCAAAAGCGTCAGCGCGATCACCGACTCTGCCTCACCCACAACCTGATACTCCGTCAGATCGCGATTGAGGATGGCCAGGCCATGCTCACCGTCGTTGACGTCGACGAAGCGTTGCTGCGGGTAGACGGGAAGCGGTTCTTCCACCCAGCCTTGCTCCGCCCAGTAGGCCTGCTGAGGCAGGCTGTTCAACCTGCGAATGACCCCGAACTGCTCTTCGGCGAATGAGACCTCCGATCGAACACCGGTGGGGAAGTGCACCCGAAGACGGTGATCATCCGCTCGATTGTCGACGAGCGTGCGGATCTCCACTCGCTCTGAGCCCGAGAAGAGGCGAACCTCGCTCACGATCGAAAGCGGGATCGTCGTCTCACTTCGCGTCAGACCGTCCTCCGTCAGGCCGCCGGGCACGGGTAGATCCAGGCGAACGCGGAAGCCGACACACAACGGGCCATCCGGCATCGGCTCAATGTCTGCCTTCAGATCGTGGCTGGTGATCGTTCGGTCGTGAACCGGAGGCGAGAAGTTGTACGAGTCACCGGCGTCTCCGCTGTCCTCGAAGATATGGAGTCCCGGGTACGCACGTCCGGTGCGTTTGTCCAGCAGATCGAAGGATCCATCCGGGAGGAAGCGAACCGCCAGGTTGGCGTTCTCCATCCGCTCACCGTCGCAAATCAGATCGGTCTGAAGCGAGCCTGGCTCATCGTCTTCGACCAGGTGCAGCGTTTCGTATCCCATTGCCGGCGCGGCCCGGATCGGAAACTGGAGGGTCAGCTGATAAGCTTTGATCCCCTGTGCGCGCCCGGCGAGCGGGACGTATTCCGCCCGATCGTAGTAGATCGCCGGATCGTCCGGCCGCTGACCGACCGCCTCGAGGATCTCGCCTTCGGTTCGTTCCACGGTCGGTTGCACGAGGGCGACGGAAGGGTCGAGGCCCAGGTGCACGACTCGCTTGGTGGCAATGTGGCAGGGGATCCTGGTTCCGTCGCTCCGCTCAAGGGCGACATACTCCCAGGGTGCCAGAACCTGCGTTTCCACCACTTCGTTCCGATCGTCGGATATCAGATTCACCAGGATGATCGGATGACCCGGCCGGTCATCCGTCTGGACAGCCGCGGCGAAAGCCATGCTCTCCTGGCGCTCGATCGCCTGCGAAACCTCATCCGCGTCGCGGAAACGCCCTTTCACCGCCCGCAGGGCTTCATCGGTGCAACAGCAGCAGATGCTGTCGTGGGCCTGGCTTTGCAGGACGTATTTCCATGCCCGGTTGATCAGGTCCGTCGGGTATGGTCGTCCTGCGATCCAGGAGAAAGCGCTCAGCGGTTCGGTGAAGCGCTCGAGTTGCGTCTGGGCACGGACCATCGCCTGCTTGATATCCATTCGCGTCGAGCTTATCCCGGCGTGGATGCGCATCATCTTCGGCTTGCGCAGCTCGCCACGTATCACCTCCAGGTCCGGTGCCTCACCGCGGACCGCCTCCACCAGGTCTTCCAGGTTCCCATGCACCAGATCGACCGTCGCGCCCATCTGCCGTCTGGCTTGGCGCACGATCTCCGGCACGTCGGGCGAGAACCCCGAATGGTCCCAACCCTTCATGAGCAGGATGTTATCGGTGGTCGCCATCGGACCCATGGTTTCGATCGCCGACTCCAGCGTTTCCCGGATGCCTTCCGGCGCCAATCCCATCAGATGCGCGTTTCCGTAGCTATAGGGCATCCAGATGAGCAACACCTGGCTGCCGTCTCTGGACTCCCAGAGCATCTCGGTCTTCCGGGAATCTTCGTCGCACAGACCGCGCCACAGCACCACGGCTTGCATGCCCAGGCCGCGCAGCAGTTGGGGCATCTGCGAGCAGTGTCCGAACGAGTCCGGCAGGTAGCCCACGGACATCGGCCGCCCGAATTGCCCGGCGATTTGCATTCCGATCAGGAAGTTTCGAATAAGCGACTCGCCGCTCGGCAGGTATTCGTCCGGTTGGATGTACATCGGCCCGACGATCAGTTTGCCGTCGCGAATTGCCTTCTGCAGCCGCTCGCGCTGGTCCGGCCTGACCTCGAGGTAGTCCTCCAACTGCACGGTCTGACCGTCCAACATGAAGCTGGAATAGGACGGCTCCCGCTCGATGTAATCCAGAAACTCATCCATCAGGCGAACCAGAAAGATCCGGAACTCCTGATAGGTACGGTACCACTCGCGGTCCCAGTGAGTGTGGGTGACAAGGTGGATCTTCACCGGAGACAGCCTTTCTCAGTTGCCCAGCGCAGATCAGGGAGGAGAGGGCCGCGAGACCGCGGCGATCCTCCCAGCCTGAAGACGGACGTCATGCCAGGCGAGGAGCGCGGTCCTACGAGAGCCTTTCGAGGCAGCCTCAGGAGACGGACAGGATCGGCGCCGATCTATCGTTGAAGCGATCCCTCCGCCGTCCGGCGCCCCATTCGGCGATGATAAACGGTCAGCGAGTGTGAACCAGGTCCAGCCTCTTGCCCGTCGGGTCGAACGCAATCGTTCAACCTTCCGACTTTTTCTGCTCCTCAAAGAACGCCAGCGCCTGGTCGTACAACTTGTCCGGCGCTTTGATCGCATCTGCCGGGATCCCGTAGTAGACGATCTTCTCTTCGAAGCGCTCGGGTTTCTCGATCCCCACATCGGATGCGACGATGATCAGATCCGCCTCCTGGATGTCGCGGGCGGGAGCCTCGTTCTCGATACCCACACTCCCTTGAGTCTCGATATGGACCTCGTAGCCTCGCTTCTTGGCCGTCTTCTCCATTGCGTCGGCCGCCATGTAGGTGTGGGCGATACCGACGGCACAGCCCGTAACAACGACAATCTTCATCTCCCGACCTCCGTGAACGGATAGCGCCCAGAAAGTTGTGAGAGAAACCCCCCGGCCTGACAGGATGTAATCCGAGCCGGGGGGCTGTTCTCCTGTGCCTGCTCTCCCGTTGAGCGCTCGCGGCTAGGAAACGGCAGCCTCTGCGCCCGCGACCTCCACCACCTCTGACCGCGCCAGACGCTTGAGGAAGTTGACCAGGAACGCGGTCACGAGCGAACCAGCAGCCAGGGCGATCAGGTAGCCAGGGATGTTCTCCACCACGGGGAGGATCAGCACGCCACCCATTGGCGCGTGGTTCATCACGCCCAGGGCGCTGGCGATCCCGCCGGCGACTGCTGAGCCGACGACGGAGGAAACGATCACGCGGATCGGGTCAACCACGGCGAAGGGGATTGCGCCTTCGGAAATGGTGACCAGGCCGAGCACGAGAGCCGCTTTGCCCGCTTCTTTCTCCTCCTCGCTATACAGCCTGCCCGAGATGAAACTGGCGATGGCCATGCCGATGGGGGCGGTGCTGATCGCCGGGCCGCACATTCCCATCGGGCCATATAGGCCGGATCCCATCAGTCCCACGGAAAAGGTGTAAGCCACCTTGTTGACCGGTCCGCCGAAGTCGAACCCGATCATCGCCCCCAGGACCAGGCCAAGCACGATGGCGTTCGCTGTGCTCAGCCCGCTGAGCCAGTTCGTCAGCCCGCCCATGGCGGACGACACCGGGGTGGCGATCACGTAGATCAGGATAACGGCGCCGATCAGCGTGGAAACCAGAGGGTAGACAACCAGGTTCATGATCGGTTGAAGCGTGCGCCGCAGCTGAACCTTGCGGATGGCATAGGTCACATAGCCGACAATCAGGCCGATCACGATGCCGCCAAGGAACCCGGTACCCTCAGACTGGGCCAGCATGCCACAGATCAGTCCGGGGGCGATCGCTGCCCGTCCGCCGACGGCATAGGCGAATAGGCAGCCATCACGGCGACGAACAGACCCATGCCGACCTGGCCGACCTTCATGAAAAACCCGGCCAGCGGCCCCTCAACGTTCTGGCCGCCAATGATGAGGGCGAGCGCGATGGGGACGGCTCCGGCCATGATCACCGGCACCATGTATGACACGCCGGTCATCAGGTGCTCGCGCGTCTTCTTCAGTAGATCGATGTACTCTTGCATGGTTCCTTCTCCTCATCTTCTATGGATGAGTCCCGAGGAAGAACGGGATATCCCGACTTCTGGAAACGCGGTTCAGTTGTTTCGTCGCTGCATCACCTCCTCAATCGCAGTGAGCACGTCCCGGGGCGATTGAGCTCCCCGCAGACTCTCCCGGAATGATTCGTCGAGCAGCATCCGCGCCAGAGAGGCAAGGATTTGCAGGTGCTGCACCTTGGCGTTTGAATCAGGGACTGCCAGGAGGAAGACCAGATTCACCAGATCTTCGTCGCTTTCGCTCCAGCGAAAGCCCTCGCTCCTGCCGAAGGCAAGCGCTGTCTCGAGCACGGCGCTGGACCGGGCGTGTGGAATAGCGATCCCGAAGCCCATACTGGTGGAGGTCAGTTGCTCGCGTGCGGCCACATCTCGGATGAATTCGACCTTCGAGCGGATCTTTCCTGCTTTCTCAAGCAGATCCGCCAGCTCTTCGACGGCGGACACCCCGTCTCTTGCCTTCAGGTCAAGGCGGACGAGGTCCTCGTTCATCACCAAGGCGATGGTCCCATCCGAACCCATAATTCTGTGTGTCCTGATTGGCAATATAGCATTCAATGGTTCTGCATGTCAA
>CAZGRL010000059.1:14470-22065 GCA_964528155.1 uncultured Anaerolineaceae bacterium | reverse complement strand
CCCCGTGATGGCGGGGACGGTGAGTGCACCGGCAAAGCGTGACCGGTGAACCGAGGTGGTACCGCGGAGGCTGACCCCTTCGTCCTCGAGGACGAAGGGGTTTTTGTGTCGCAAGATGACTGCCCCGGGAAAGGGGGCAGATGTCGGACGGCAGTCGCGCCCAGATCGCCATGCCGACCCAGAGGAGAAACCATGCCCGAATTCAGTTTGCCGAAGGCGTATTCCTTCAACGACGTGGAGGAACGTATCTACCGCGCTTGGGAACAGGCCGGCTATTTTCGCCCGAGTGATGACGCTTCACGGGCGCCCTTTGTGATCTCAATGCCACCGCCCAACGTGACGGGAGAACTTCACCTGGGACATGCTATGTTCGTTGCCATGGAAGACTTGATGGTCCGCTACCATCGGATGCGAGGCTTCCCGGCACTCTGGGTTCCGGGATCGGACCACGCTGGGATCGCCACCCAGCTTCAAGTCGAGCGCGATTTGCTTCGGACGGAAGAGATCACGCGGGAGGAGCTCGGGCGCGAGGCGTTTATCGAACGCACGTGGGAGTGGAAGCGCAGATTCGGCGGAATCATCACCCAGCAATTGCGGCGTTTGGGTGCCTCGTGCGACTGGGAGCGAGAACGCTTCACACTGGACGAAGGCCTTTCCAAAGCCGTCCGTGAGGCGTTTGTCCGGTTGTACGAGAAGGGGCTGATCTACCGCGGGACCTATCTGATCAACTGGTCGCCGGGATTGCGGACGGCCGTAAGCGATCTGGAGGTCGAATACAGCGAGGAGCAAGGCAACCTGTACTACTTCAATTACCCGGTCGAAGGCTCGGATGAGAGCATACCCGTGGCGACGACCCGACCGGAAACGATCCTGGGCGACACTGCCGTGGCGGTTCATCCCGATGACACCCGCTACAAGCGTCTGCTAGGCCGATCATGCCTGGTTCCCATACTGAACAGGCGGATCCCAGTCATCGAGGACAGCTACGTCGATCTGGAATTCGGCACCGGTGCTCTCAAGATCACCCCGGGTCACGATCCGGCCGACTATGAAATCGGCAAGCGGCATGGACTGGAAATCATCAATGTGCTCAACACCGATGCCACGATGAATGAGAACGCTGGGCCCTATGCCGGGCTCGATCGCTTCGAGTGTCGCGAGCGGCTGTGGTCCGACATGCAGGCCGCTGGTCTGACGATCAAGGTTGAACCGTATACCATGCAGGTCCCCCGAAGCCAACGCGGTGGGGAAATCGTCGAGCCGATGATCTCGACTCAATGGTTCGTGCGCATGCAACCATTGGCCGATCCGGCGATGGAGGCCGTCCGGCGCGGGGACATCCAGATCATCCCCGAGCGCTTCACCAAGGTCTATTTCAACTGGCTGGAGAATATCCGTGATTGGTGCATCTCGCGGCAACTGTGGTGGGGTCATCGAATTCCAGCCTGGCACTGCAGGGCCTGCGAAGAGATCACGGTCACCCGTCAGGATCCCGATCGCTGTGCCCACTGCGGATCGACTGAGATCGAGCAAGACCCGGATGTGCTGGATACGTGGTTCTCTTCTGGCTTGTGGCCCTTCTCGACCCTCGGTTGGCCGGATGAGACACCGGACCTCAAGCGGTTCTATCCGACGACGATGATGGAAACGGGCTACGACATTCTGTTCTTCTGGGTCGCTCGAATGATCATGATGGGGCTGGAATTCACCGGCGAGGCTCCGTTCCGCACAGTCTACCTTCACGGGCTGATACGAGACGAGTTTGGCCGGAAAATGAGCAAGACGTTGGGCAACTTCATAGACCCCCTGGAAGTCCTCAAGGATTTCGGAACGGATGCCCTGCGTTTCAGCCTTCTGACCGGGTCGACCCCCGGCAACGATCTCAACGTCAGTCTGCAGCGCGTGGAAGCCAACCGCAACTTCGCCAATAAGCTGTGGAATGCCGGCAGGCTAGTCTTGAGTGCCATCGAACGCGTCTCAACAGACAGCGGGGCCGATCCGACGCCCACGCTGGCCGACCGCTGGATCCTGGCTCGTCTGGGAGATATCCGGCGTGACGTCGATCGTCTCTTCGGCAGCTATCAGTACGGGGAAGCCGGCCGTCTGGTTTACGACTTTTTCTGGGGTGAGTTCGCGGACTGGTATCTCGAGATCGCCAAGCTGCAGATGCAAGAAGGTGGCGGCAGGCCTCGGGCGACCGCCCGGATCATGGCCGAGGTCCTCGACGAGTCGTTACGCTTGCTCCATCCGTACACGCCCTTCGTGACCGAAGAGCTTTGGGGCCATCTCAAAGCGGACTGCCAGGCGAAGCCGGGCGTTTATACGCCGACTGACGGATGGGAGGCTGCACTGATCGTCGCTCTATGGCCCGAACCGAGGCCGGCCGAAGCCGAAGACGCTTCCGCTGAGCGGGAGTTCGGCCTGGTGATGGATATCGTTCGAGCGGTGCGTAATATCCGGTCAGAACGCGGGGTCGAGCCGTCCCGCCGGATCGCCGCTACGTTCGCCGCCGGAGGCATGCTCGGTCAGCTCGAGGCGGAGTCGACCTGGATCGCCTCGCTGGCGCGATTGGACCGGGCCAAAATGATACTCACCGAGTCCCTGGATTCACCGCCGAATGACGCCGTGCCGCTGGTCATCGGCAGCGTAGAAATCTATCTTCCACTGGCCGAGATGTTCGACGTCGACGCCGAGCGGGCGCGTCTCAGAAAAGAACTCGAGGACACGGAAGTGCAGATCGCCCGTCTTGTAGCGTTGCTAGACGGACCCTTTTCCCAGCGAGCGCCGGCAGACGTGGTGGGGAAGGAACGATCCCGCCTCGACGATCTGCGGACATCAAAGGACAAACTCACGGCCCAGCTGAACGCACTCTGACAGCGTTAGCCCCAATCTGGGAGGGCTTCCCGCTTCAGCGTGATATACTCGGCGCCTCGGAGGCCAGGTGCAAAGAGGCGGACCTAATCTACTTCGTTGGGTTTCCATCACGCTGCTACTGGCGGCGGTCGCGCTCACCTTCTACGAATTGGTCGTGTACAGCCGCCAGCGTGCGCGACTGCCCTACGGAATGACCATCGCCGGGGTCCCGGTGGGGGGCCTGGACCGATCGACGGCGGTCGAGCGACTCCTTCAGGAATACAGCACGCCGGTCGAGCTTCAGTATGGCGACCAGATCATCCACCTGATGCCCGCCGGAGTGGGCTTCCGCCTTGACACGGAGACCATGCTTGCGGCAGCCGAGCTCGATCGCACAAGCGACAACTTCTGGACAGGTTTCTGGGATTTCCTATGGAATCGACCGGGCGAGCCGACGAGCATCCCGCTGCGGTCGGAATACTCGCAGGCGCAACTCGAAGCTGCGCTGCGAGATATCGCGGCGCGCTATGACCAACCGGGTGAGCCGGTCAAACCTATCCCGGGGAGCCCCAACTTCGAGCCCGGCAGCAATGGAACCGTCTTGGACATCGCCCGGGCCACGGAGCTCGTCGGTCGGGCCTTGAACACGTCGACCGATCGCCGCATCAGCCTGCCTGTCGTCGAAGCGACCCCCGAACGCCCGACATTATCAACGTTGGGACAACTCCTCCGACAGAATATCGACGTCGCCGGATTCGACGGGCTGGTGGACCTGTACATCATGGACATGCGGACAGGCGAGGAGTTGCTGCTCGCCTACTTGAATAATCAGGACATCCCTGCAGATCCAGGGGTTGCATTCACGGCTGCCTCGACGATCAAGATCGGCATCATGGTGGCATACTACCGCTACTTTGACGAGCCGCTCGATCCCGAAGCAGATCGATTGATGCGCCAGATGATCACGCTCTCGGGCAACGATCCGGCCGACTGGCTGATGCAGAGGATCGGCACGTTCGACGGACCCCTTATGGTGACAGACACGATGGAGAAGCTTGGCCTGGAAAGCACGTTCATTGCCGGCTACTTCAAGCTCGGCTCCGAGCTCCTGAGGGTGTATCGAACGCCAGGAAATCAGCGGACCGATGTGAACACCCGTCCAGACGTCTACAATCAGACGACCGCTTCCGAGACTGGGATGTTGATGGCTGATATCTACCAGTGCGCCAACGGCGGAGGGACACTTCTGGCAGTGTTCCCCGGCCAGATCAAACCGAGCGAGTGTCGCCACATGCTGGACTTGCTGGCCGACAACCATATCGGGGTGCTGATCGAAGCCGGCGTCCCAGAGGTCACGCGGGTCGCCCACAAGCACGGCTGGACCGAATCGCCCCTTCGATGGTTGAGCGACGTCGGCGTCGTCTACACTCCCGGTGGAGACTACGTGCTTTCGGTCTATCTGTGGAGCGAAAACGAGATGATCTGGGAGCCAACATCCGAGCTCGTTGCGGAGCTTTCCAGGGCTGTCTACAACTACTTCAACCCGCCAAACAACCCGGGATAGGGTGGGTCGCAGGCCTGGGGGCGGGTGCCGGGCCTCGGATCCGATCCGGCAGGGATAGTTGGCGGCCTTATTCCCCGTTCGAAACCTCGCTTATTCGCATAGCCACACCAGACTCCAGTTCGCGGCCATTGCGCAGGTTCTCCCGCAGGCCTGGATCGTCCTAGATGGGACATTTCCGATACAGGATGTTCGTATGTGGCCCGTGTGACGGTCTTCACTGGAGCGGTCAACTCGCGGGGGATATGCTGAAAATCGCGGTAGAGGAGGGCGCCTGTGGCGAAAGGGCGGATCGAGGTCGACGAGGGCCTCTGTAAGGGTTGCACGTTGTGTACTACGGTGTGCCCAAAGGACCTCATCTACATGGCGATGGATAGGCTGACACCGCGGGGCTACCACCCCGCGGAGTTGCGCGACCCCGAGGAATCGTGCACGGGGTGTGCAATTTGCGCCGTCATCTGCCCTGATGTCGCGATCACGGTGTACCGCTGGATCCCGGCGGCCAGGGCAAGTTCGCCTGTCGCTTGATCTCCCCTTCGGATCCCCTCCGGACAGGGCGCCACAGCAGGAGGTCGTCCTAGATGGCGAAGGAGCTCTTGGAAGGCAACGTCGCCTTCGCAGAGGCGGCCATTCGGGCCGGCTGCGAGGCATACTTCGGTTATCCGATTACTCCACAGACTGAAGCCCTTGAGCACATGGCCAGGCGCATGCCCGAGCTCGGTCGAGCGTTCCTGCAGGCCGAGAGCGAGGTCGCCGCGGTCAACATGGTTTACGGTGCCGCCTGCGCCGGGGCTCGCGTGATGAGCTCTTCCTCCAGTCCGGGCGTCAGTCTGATGATGGAAGGTTTGTCGTACATCGCAGGCTCCGAGGTCCCGGTCGTATTAGTGGACATTATGCGCGGCGGTCCGGGGTTGGGCAATATCGCTCCGTCGCAAGGGGACTACAACCAGATCGTCAAGGGCGGCGGCCACGGTGACTACCGCCCGATCGTGCTCGCCCCGGCGAGCGTTCAGGAACTGATCGACCTGACGGTCGAGGCATTCGACCTGGCCGAACGCTATCGATGTATCGTTGTCGTTCTTGCGGACGGCAGTATGGGTCAAATGATGGAGCCGGCGGAGCTCCCGCCGATGAAGCAAGTCCGACCTCGAGAGAAGCGCCCGGATTGGGCGCTTACGGGTGCGGATGGCCGCGAGCCGAGGGTGATCTCCTCGATCTACATCGAGCCGGACCGAGAGGAAGAGTTCAATCTCCGTCTGATGGAAAAACAACGTGAGATTGAGGCGAATGAAGTTCGATTTCGCGAACTTCTGCTGGATGACGCCGAGTACGCGGTCGTGGGATTCGGGACAGCCGGACGTGTGGCTCAATCGGCCGTGAAGGCGGCCCGCCAGGAGGGAATCAAGGTGGGTCTCTTCCGTCCGATCAGCCTCAATCCATACCCCTACGATGCTCTACAAGCCCTTGCCGATCGGGTGCGCGGTCTGCTGGTCGTTGAGATGAATGGAGGTCAGATGCTCGACGACGTCCGGCTGGCGGTTGAAGGTCGGGTCCCGGTCGGTTTCTTCGGCAGGATGGGAGGGGTCGTGCCCTTCCCCGATGAAGTCCTCGACGAAATCCGCAAGCTGTCCGGTCGATCTGGAAACTGATGCCACCGACGTCGAAGGAGTGATGGGATGGAACTCGGTGAGATGGTAGAAAGCCTGGTTTACGGCAAGCCCGACTCGCTCACCAGCGTTGGGACACACTACTGCCCCGGCTGCACCCACGGGGTCGCTCACCGGTTGGTAGCAGAAGTCCTTGACGAGCTCGGGATGCGGGAGCAAGCAATCGGGGTAGCGCCGGTAGGATGCGCCGTTTTCGCCTACAACTACTTCAATATGGACTTCGCAGAGGCGGCGCACGGTCGAGCGCCGGCGATGGCGACAGGGCTCAAACGAGTCAGTCCCGACAAGCTGGTCTTCACCTACCAGGGCGACGGCGATCTGGCTTCGATCGGAGCGGCCGAGATCCTTCACGCCGCCGGGCGAGGTGAGAACATCACCGTCGTGTTCATCAACAACGCCATCTATGGGATGACGGGGGGACAGATGGCACCGACGACTCTCCCTGGGCAGAAGACGACGTCGACTCCCCTCGGCCGGGATGTCGAACTGCACGGGTTCCCTCTGAAAATGTGCGAAGTACTTTCCCAACTCGACGGCGCGGCCTACATCGTTCGTCGCAGCTTGCATGATGTCGCCAATATTCGCAAGGCCAAGAAGGCGCTGCGGCAGGCGTTCGAAGTCCAGCTCAGCGGTCAGGGCTTCTCCATGGTCGAGCTGCTTTCGAGCTGTCCGACCAACTGGGGGATCGAGCCGGTGAAGGCGCTGCAGTGGATCGAGGACCACATGATTCCGATGTTTCCACTGGGGGACTACAAGGTGAGTCCGGGTGTGGGATCGAAGAGTGGAGCGGAGGCCTGAGATGCAGACCGAGATCATCATCTCCGGCTTCGGAGGTCAGGGCGTGTTGTTCGCCGGACAGCTCATGGCTTACACCGCACTCGACGCCAACATGCATGTGACCTGGATCCCGTCGTACGGACCCGAGATGCGGGGCGGAACGGCTCACTGCACGGTTATCATCAGCGACGATGAGATCGGATCACCACTGGTGCGCGATCCTCAGGCGGCGATCGTCATGAATCTGCCCTCGCTCGACCGCTATGAGCCGCTGGTACGGCCAGGGGGAGTGCTCGTCGTCAACGCCTCGCTTGTCGATCGCGAACCTACACGCACCGATATCACGTCAGTGATGATCCATGCCACAGAGGAAGCAGAGGCGCTTGGCGACAGACGCATGGCCAACCTGGTCTTGCTTGGCGGTCTGCTCCAACTCCAGCCGGTCCTGTCGATCGAGACGGTCGGCCAGTCGCTCGGGCGTCACATCCCTGAGCGTCACCGGGATCTGCTTCAGGCGAACCTCAAGGCGCTGGCTCGCGGAGCCGAGCTGGCGGCACAAGCCGAAGTCCCGCAGGCGAGTCCGGTGCCCTAGGCAAGCCTGGGTCCAGTTGGATGATGTCGAAACGAGGGGCCGGTTCGGCGAAGCCCCGCCCGCCCCCCGGGTGGACAACAGGCGCGATTTGATGTTTGGTTTCCCGGGCCCCCAAACGAAAACCCGGGAGCCCCCCGAGGGGCAA
>CAZGRL010000059.1:0-14460 GCA_964528155.1 uncultured Anaerolineaceae bacterium | reverse complement strand
CTGTGGTTTTTTGTCGAACCGTGGGGCGGGTTCGGCTTCGCCGAACCGGCCCCTCGTTTCGACATCTCTCGCTATTGCTTGTTGCTTTCCGCTGACCCTCAATCGATCAGCGTGAAGCCGCAAGAGGGGCAAACGCGGGTGTCCGCCGAGGCCACGTATCCGCAGCGGCCGCAGGCGACCGGTTGAGATGGTCCCATCGGGGCGCCGCAGGCGATGCAACTCGGCGCTCCGACGTGATTGGCCGTCATGCAGTACGGGCACACAACTCGCCGCAACCTTTCGGAGATCTCGTGGCTGGCGCCGTGGCTTTGGGCCGCCCGTTCGATCGTGTCCCAGATGCGATCGACCAGCTGGATCGAGACGACGTCCTGTGCCAGGTCGTCCAACCGGCCGATCAGGCTCAGCGGATTTCGCAGGGCCATCAAGGCCGTCTTCCCTATGCTGGCCGCCACGCCGAGCCATTCCTGCTGGCCGAGCCGAACGAGCACGCCGTCTTCAACCTGAGTGAGCTCGACCGAAATGGCCGTGTGTCCGCCGGATGCGGGCATCCCTGGCGTTGCGATTTGCACGACCATCTTCTTGTCATCGCCGAGAACCTGAGTCTGCAGGTTGCCTTGATCGAATTCTGAAACGAGAGGATAGGCCAGATCTGCAGGAGCGATCGAGCCGTGAAAAGTTCGGATCTCCATCGGGGACCTGATCTCCGTGTGTGCTCAAGAGAACGACGGGAGGTGTCCGCGTAGTATAATCTGAGCCCGCCCGAGGGGCAATATCAACGAAGAGGGCGGCCGGCGCGGTGGTTTCTTCTGGAGACGAACCTTGAAGCGACAGATCGGTTTGCTCAGCCTGTTTCTGTTGCTGGCTATTTCGGCGCTGGCGATCCAGGCCGCCAGCTTCGGCCCACAATCTCCCATGCTCCAGGCTGTGCCGACGGCGACGTTCGAAGGCCCCACGATCCTCGTTCCTGAATTGGTCAATGTCCGGCTCGGGCCGGCCGTCGAATACGATAAGGTCGGCGTGTTGATCGCCGGTCAACGCGCGCTGGCGCTGGGCCGCTCCGAGGGCGGAAAGTGGATCGAGATTTCCTATCCAGGTGTGCCGGGCAACATCGCCTGGGTATACGCGCCCTTCGTGGTGCTGGAGCCGCCAGGGGCAACCCTGCCGATCATCGAGCCGCCACCGACGCCGACGCCGCGCGTGACCGCCACGGTGGATCCCACTTTTGCGGCTCAGTTCAACCTGGGTGAACCGCCCCCCACACGGCTGCCTACATTCACCCCCGTAGAGCCCTTTGTCCAACCGACCCCCATCCCGAATGAACCTGTGACGGGGACGGGATTCCCTCCGATCTTCGCCATCCTCGGGTTCCTGGTCGTCGGCCTGTTCGGCACGGTGATCAGTTTCCTCCGCGGAGGCTGATTCACTCCGCTGGCTGAGTTGTAGTCTCCTATTGATCTCAGGGCATGCCAACGGCCTGTGTCCACGATACAGGCCGTTGGCATTGCCCTATCGGGCGCCGAAGACGGCAACAACCTCTTTCGAGAGTTGCGGATGTAGGGGAACGAGAGGGGGAGCGCGCCTATATGGGCTTGCGACCGGCGAACCCTGTGTCAAGCTCGTGCCAGAAGGCCACGCCTGGCTCATCGTACTGCCAACACAGAAACACAGTCCTGCCTTCGCGCAGGGAGGGGAAATCCAGCAGACCGGATTGGATATCTTTGACCAGCACGCCCTTCGACTGAATCCGCAGGACGGCATTGCGCAGTCGTTCAAATGCTTCGAGCAACTCACCGGCCTGGCGGCTGCCGCCGTTGCCGATCATCTTCTCCAACATTCCTTCGAGAGACGGCCGCAGGGAGAGGACTTCCTTCCGGGCCGACAGCATCTCTCCGACGATCGGCCGAATCTCCTCGAGCAAGGCGTTGGCTTCTTCCGGTGTGAAAAGGTGGGGGTATTGTTCCATCGTGAAAAAGAGACGCAGGTCGCGATGCGACCTGCGCCGAGTTCATTAGCCTTTTACGTTCGGCCTAGTGGCAATTGCAGCCACCCGCCTCTGCCTCACTGCCTGCGTGGTCCTTCGTCCTGAAGGAGTGCCCACAACCGCATGATGCGACCGCGTTCGGATTGTCAATCCGGAAACCGCCCCCCATAAGGTCGTCGACGTAGTCGATGGTTGCGCCGTTGAGGTAGTCGATCGATACCGGATCGACGACGATATCGACGCCGTGTAGGGAGAAGCGAAGATCGGTTTCTCGTGGCTGGCTTTCAAGTGCCATGCCATACTGCAGCCCCGAGCAGCCTCCGCCTGAGACGAATACGCGCAGTGCGTGTCCGACAACGCTGCGCTCTTCCATGAGCCGTTGGACGCGTTCGGCTGCCGTCGGCGTTAGGGTCACGCTCTGGCCGGCTGTCCCGATGATCTCGGTCTCAGTCATCGTTTCCATGGATCAACCTCGCCTGTCACCGTGGGTTTTTTCCCTGCTCAACCAAACTGAACCACGTTCACCAAGTTTATCAAGCATCCGGCAGGCTGTCAAACGGACGGCTCACCTGCCAGCAGGAAGCTGCAAGCCGCCGCTCCCCCGGCGATGCTGGCCTCCATTCTCACGTTCGTCCCCATCAAGCCCGCCACCAGCGCCGTGTCGAAACAGCACATCTCCGGGACGTGACGGGCGATCTCGTGGTAGGGGCAGTTCGCCAGGTGCAGCTTCAATTCGTCGCCCACCTGGCGCAATCTGGGGAAATACCCCCGCTCTTCGAGGAACGCCTGGGTCCACTCCGCCCGACTTCTCCCCGAGGCCCGCCACGCGACTGAGGTGCGGCTCAAGTTCTGCGCGGCGCGGACCAGCACGTCCTCCAGAGCTATTGTCGACGTCTCGCCCGAGAGTTGATCGACCAGGCAAACGCACAACTCTTCGTAGTTGCGCGGCAGGTCAACCCGGGCTTCTTGGGTGAGACGGTAGGTCATTTCCGGGCGCCCCGGCCCCCTGCGTCGTCGAGGCCTGGGTTCATCTACAACCCCGTCCCGGCGAAGCTCCTGCAGGTGGTGCCTGACTGTGACCGACGTCAGCCCAAGCGCCCGACTAAGGTCTGAGACGGAGGCCTCACCCGATTTCTTGAGTTGCACGATGATCCGCTGGCGGGACTCGGCCACGCAGTCGCCTCCTGATGCAGCTCATTCTATGATCCGGGCAGGAATTTGTCAAACGCACTTGTGTAAATTCACCGCTCCTTGACATACCACCCCTGCACGTTATAATTGCCCGCAGTGGGGGCCGGCCGACTCTCAGGCCTGAAAGCCTTGGCGCGAGTGAGAAGGCCATTGCGGTGAGGCCACCTTGGCGCAGGGCCTGGCCGGAACCCCCGCAGCGCCTCCGAGGACATGACGGCTGGGCCCGAGATCCTCGACAAACACCAGCGATGAAGGAAGCCGCCGTCGGAGCGGCTTCCACGTGTTAGAACTCCCGCTGGTGTCCGAACCGCTTCACCGCGCCAGGCTGTTCTCGGCTCGCTGCTGTCGCACCCAATTCACTCGACCGCTCGCCTGTGGAGGTCCATAAGGCATGACGGAAGACATCAACAATCCGGACATCCCGGTACCGGAAGAACTCAAGGGACAGGTCGCCATCACGACTCTGGACCGGATCTACAACTGGGGCCGACGTTCATCGGTCTGGCCAATGATGTTCGGACTGGCATGCTGCGCCATCGAAATGATCTGCACCGCAGCCAGCCGATATGATCTCTCCCGCTTCGGGATGGAGGTCATGCGCCCCAGCCCGCGTCAGACCGACCTGATGATCGTTTCGGGGACTGTGACCAAGAAGATGATCCCGCAGATCGTTCGGCTCTACAATCAGATGCCGGAACCCCGGTATGTCATGGCGATGGGGGCCTGCGCATCCGGTGGTGGGCCGTTCAAGGAAGGCTACAACGTCGTGTCGGGCGTGGATAAGTTTGTACCGGTGGACGTCTATGTTCCGGGTTGCCCTCCGACACCGCAGGCCTTGCTCCACGGTCTGATGACTCTCCAGAAGAAGATCGACAACGAATCGATCAGCACGTCACCCTGGTACAGCCAGAAGCAGTCGGAAGAGATCCCGATCCCAATCCTCGGGCCCGACTTGATCGACCCGCGTGACTTCGACAGGATAGCCGCCCGGACCGACGCCGTAGCGGAACCGACATCGGAAACCTGAGCCCATGGAAGACAACCGACCTGGCCCGTCCGAGACGGCCGCACCTGACGAGACAATCGCCGCCGACGAACTCGAGGCGCGCTTCCCAGGCGCCGTTCGCCACGACGACCGCGATGGATACGAGGGTTACGTCGTCGATGCCGGCAGGCTCGTCGAATTCGCCACAACGCTGCGAGACGAGATGGGTTACGATTACCTGTCTTCGGTCACCGGGGTGGACTACCTCCCCGATGAGCGGATGGAAGTGGTGTACCACGCCTACCGCAGCACGGGTGGGCCGGCCCTGGTCTACAAAGTCCAGGTGGCGCGACAGGATCCGATCGAAATCCCGACGTTGACGGGTGTGTATCGAGGGGCGGATTTCCAGGAGAGGGAGATCTGGGATCTGTACGGGATCAGCTTCTCCGGCCACCCCGACTTGCGCAGGATCCTGATGTGGGAGGGATTCCAGGGTCACCCGATGCGCAAGGATTACCATGAGGCCTACTTCGAGGAAGAAGGAAAGCCTTTCAAGAATCGCTGGCCCGAAGGCGGGGTCTACCGGATCGAAGACAAACGGCCGTTTCACAAGAACGTCCAGTACCCGCCGGATTTCACCCCGGAGGGTTGGGTGCCGGAGGGCGATGCCGCGCTCTACGCCGGGATGAAGAAAGTAGAACCGGAGGGGAACGGCAAGGGCCTCGACACTGAGCAAATCATCGTCAATCTCGGACCGCAGCATCCGTCGACGCATGGCGTGTTTCGAGTCGTCGTAACCCTCGAAGGTGAGACGATCGTCGAGCTCAAACCGGTGATGGGCTACCTGCACCGCAATCACGAGAAGATCGGCGAGCGCAACACATACTTGATGAACATCCCCTTCACCGATCGTCTTGACTACATCTGTTCCATGAGCAACAACCTGGGCTACGTGCTAGCAGTCGAGAAGTTGATGGGCATCGCGCCTCCCGAGCGGGCCGAGTACATTCGGGTGATGATGGTCGAGCTGACGCGTGTCGTCAATCACCTGTGGGCGATAGGCTTTCTGTTGAACGACCTCGGGGCATTCTTCACGCCGGCGCTTTATGCCATCAACGAGCGCGAGCTCATCCTGGATGTCTTCGAGGCGACCTCCGGTTCGCGGATGATGTGCAACTACATGCGCTTCGGAGGGATTGCGCGTGACCTGCCGGATGGAATCCTCGAGACGGTGCGTGAGTTGGTCTACGACCGGCTCCCCAGGCGTGTGGACGAGCTCGACGCGTACCTGACGGGAAACGAGATTGTTCGTACCCGTAGCATCGGCGTCGGCGTGCTGACGGCGCAACAAGCGCTGGACTACTCGGCCGCAGGACCGGTCCTGCGCGCCTCAGGCGTCGCCTACGACGTGCGTCGGGCGGAGCCCTACTCGATTTATGATCGCCTCGATTTCGACGTCGCCGTGCGCTACAACGGGGATGTCTATGACCGTTATCTGATCCGGCTGGATGAGATCCGTCAGAGTCTGCGCATTCTCCAACAAGTGGTCGACGGGATGCCCGACGGCGAGATCCAAACGGGGAAACCGGTGTATCAGGTGCGTGTCCCGGCCGGGGAGGCGTACGGCCGGGTCGAGAATCCGAAGGGCGAGCTCGGCTTCTACGTCATCTCGAACGGCAAGCCGAACCCCTGGCGATATCACGTCCGTGCCCCCTCATTCATCAATCTCACCGGGATGGGCCAGATGTGCCGGGGTCAGAAGGTTGCCGATGTCGTGGCGATCCTCGGGTCGATCGACATCGTGCTGGGGGAGACGGATCGTTAGACCTGACCGGTCCGGGCTGTTTGGCCCGAGGTGAACCATCGCAGCGCCAGATCGTCCCTGGCGCAGGAGCGACGAATCGAATGTACGGAATTGGAATCGTCAGAGGCCTGGGCGTAACGCTCAAGCACTTCATCGAGACCTACGTCGATGACATCCGTTGGTTGGGGCGACGCTACTACAATCCCCAGGCGCTGGCTGTTCGTCAGGGGCCGAAGGCCAGGGGCGCGTTCACGGTCCAGTATCCGGAGGAACGCCTCGTGACACCCGAGGAGTTCCGCTACATCCCATTCCTGCTGTATGAAGAGGCCGAGGACGGCACTCAAAAAGATCGGTGCACGTCCTGTGGGATTTGCGCCAAAGTCTGCCCGCCTCAATGCATCTGGATTGTTCGCTCCAACAACCCGGAGACCGGCCGTCCGATCCCCGCGCCGACGGATTTCTTCATTGATATCGACATTTGCATGAATTGCGGGCTGTGCGCTGAATTCTGCCCGTTCGACGCGATCAAGATGGATCATGACTTCGAGCTCTCGACCTACGATCGCCAATCTCGTCACATCTATGACAAGGAGAAGCTCTCCAGACCGGTTTCCTACTACGCTTCGATTCGGCCTACCAACTACGAGCGCGAAGAGGCGGCTCGCGCCGCCAAAGAAGCCGCCAAAGCGGCCAAGCACGAGTCCTGAGCGGAAGGGCGAAGCCCCGTTGACGGAGAGAGACGCTGGTGTATCAGAGCGACACTGAAATCCTCTTCCCTATGCGGGTGGCGCCATCGCTGCGCGACTTGCGCGGCCCGCTGTGGCGGAGTCTGGTCGACAATGCCTGGCACGCGCCGGAGGCGTCCCTCGACCAGCTTGCGTTCACGCTCTTGTTGGTGCGCCTCGATGGCTGCCTGACGTGCCACACCGATTCCTATCGGGCCATGCGGGGCTGCACGACGTGCGCCATGCAGACGATCAAGCGCTATCGTGGAACCGACGAGGACCTCATGCTTCTCTTCGAAGGCGCCAAGGAAGATGTATTTGCGTACTTGCAGGCGGCTGAACAGCCCAGACGAGTCGAGCACATGCTCAGTCTGGTTGATAGCGGAGGCAGTGGATGACATCAGATGAACAGTCGGTCACGCGTGATCGGGTCCTGGCCGCTCTGAGCAAGGTACAGGAGCCGGAGCTGCACAAGGACCTGGTGACCCTGGACATGGTCAAAGACTTGACGATCGCCGACGGCAAAGTCGAATTCACCGTCCAGCTCACTACTCCGGCCTGTCCACTGCGCGGCAAGATCGAGAGCGACGCGCGCAGCGCCGTGGAGGCCATCGGCGGCGTGAGCGAGGTCATCGTGCATTTGGATGCCAGCGTGCCGTCGGATGGGATGAACCGAGGCCTGATCCGCCTGCCTATTCGAAATGCGGTCGCCGTCGCTTCGGGCAAAGGCGGCGTCGGGAAGTCGACAGTCGCCGTCAACCTGGCGGTGTCGCTGGCGCGGTCAGGCGCCCGGGTCGGGCTTCTCGACGCGGACATCTACGGCCCGAATGTGCCGACCATGATGGGCATCGACCATATGCCGGCCCCGGTAGGAGGAAAGATGCATCCGGCCGAGGCTCACGGGGTCCGCTTGATGTCGATCGGTTTCCTTGTTCCTCAGGGTCAGCCGCTCATCTGGCGCGGACCGATGCTGCATTCCGCCATCCGGCAATTCATCTCAGATGTCGAGTGGGGTGAGCTCGACTACCTCATCGTCGATCTGCCGCCCGGAACGGGTGACGCTCAGCTCAGCCTATCACAGTCGATGCCGCTGACAGGAGGCGTCATCGTCACACTGCCGCAGAAGGTCTCACTCGAGGACGCCCGCCGGGGTCTGGAGATGTTCCGGACAATGGATGTCCCCATCCTGGGTGTGATCGAGAATATGAGCTACCTCGAGCTGCCTGACGGTACGCGGATGGATATCTTCGGCGAGGGTGGAGGCAAGCAACTCGCTGAACAAGCTGGTGTGCCGTTCATCGGCAGCATTCCGATGGATCCCGTCGTGCGCCAGTCCGGCGACAACGGGACGCCGGTGGTCCTGTCGGCGCCGGAGTCTCCTGTCGCCAAAGCACTGGTCGCTGCGGCCGAGGATCTGGCGGCCAAGATCAGTGTCAAGGCGTACCAGTCGTCGAACGTGATCCCGATCCAAATGGTCGAGTGAGATCGGAGCGCGTGCTACGGGATCTCGTCTTTCGGCGAACGCTCTTGCCGCCTGTCCCGTCGGGTGAGGGACATCATCCATTTTCCCCCTCCGTATCCGGATACCCGATGGCCGGCGTTCCGCGCAGGGTGGCACAGACTTCTCTCCCGGCCGACATGTGCGGATGACAGGATGGCCGACGCTTTGCACATGCGGGCGAGCCGCGATACCATTGGGTCCGACGTCGCGCACGCGTCGGGCGATGGTTCGGCATAGGCGCATATGACAGAATCAGTCCAGCCGGCGGTAGTGGGAGTCCGGTTTCAAGAGGTCGGCAAGCTCTACCATTTCGAGGCCTCGACCGTTCCTGATCTGAAGGCCGGGGACTTTGTCGTCGTATCCACGACTCGCGGCCGCGAAATGGGGCAGGTGGTCTCACTACCCTCGGATCCGGTAGCCCCGCCCGAGGGTGGGCTGAAACCGATCGAACGCAGGGCAACTCCGCAGGATCTGGCCCTGAGGCGCGCTTGGTCGCAGAAGGAGCTCGAGGCGATGATCGAGTGCCGCGCCAAAGCCTCCGAGATCGGCTTGCGGGCCATCAAGATCGTCAAAGCGGAGTACTCCTTCGACGGCTCCCGCCTGACGTTCCTCTACACCAGCGAAAGTGATGAGAAGGCAGACCTGAAGGATCTGCGCAAGCAGATGCAGCAGGTTTGTCGCAAGCCCAGGGTCGAGCTGCGTCAGATCGGTCCGCGCGATGTCGCCAAGATTCTGGGCGGTATGGGGGCATGCGGCATCGAAGAGCGCTGCTGTTCGCGCTTTCTCACAGAGTTCAGCCCGATCTCGATCAGGATGGCCAAGGCGCAAGGAATCTCTCTCAATCCGCAAGAGATCACGGGAATGTGCGGCCGTCTGCGTTGTTGCCTGGTCTACGAGTACGAGATGTACGTCGAAGCCCGCAAGAGCCTCCCCAAGCGCAACAAGCGCGTCCTCACTCCGATGGGAGAGGCGAGGGTTGTGGATGTCCTGCCGTTGCGCAATGCCATTGTGGTTTCGTTGCCGGACGGCAAGCGGGCAGAGTTCTTGAAGGAAGAAATCCAACCGTACGACGAGCTGAAGGCGCTACAGGACAAGTCCGTCGCGCCCTGCGACCGGCATGAGAATGGCGGGTGCGACTGCGCGAGGTCGAGAGGCTCAGCATGAGTGAGATGGACGAGCAAGCTGATCGAGCTGATCGAGCTCTCCGGGTTCTCGTGGTTCTGGCTCACCCCGATGATCCGGAGTTCTTCTGTGGGGGGACTGTCGCCCGTTGGGCCTCTGAAGGACGTGAGGTTCACTATTGTCTGCTCACGCGCGGGGACAAGGGCGCTGATGAGCCGGGAGTCGATCCGGCGACCCTGGCTGAAACCCGCGAACGGGAGCAACGCGCCGCGGCCGGTGTTCTGGGCGTACACAACGTCGACTTCTTGAACTACGAAGATGGGAATCTCGTGGCGGATCTCGGGACGCGCAAAGCCGTCGTCCGAGTGATCCGCAGCGTGCGGCCGGACATCGTGATCACGTGCGATCCGACGAACGTCTACGGTCAGTTCGTCAATCACGTCGACCACCGCGTTGCCGGTCAGGTCACTCTGGATGCAGTCTGGCCGGCGGCTCGCTCCGCTTTGTATTTCCCCGACTTATACCAGGACGAAGGGCTCGAACCCTATAAGGTCCACGAGCTCTACATCGCCGGCCCGGTTCACCCGAATACGGCGGTAGACGTCTCTGCCTTCATGGAGCAGAAGCTGAGGGCTCTGATGGAGCACCGGAGCCAGATCGACGACATCGACGCTCTTGCTGAGAGGCTACATAAGCGGATGCTTGATCCGGAGAGCCCGCCGGACGCGCCGCGCTATGTAGAGCGCTTCGCTCGCATCGAGATCCGCTGAGTTGTAGCCCGAGCCGGCGGCGCGCCGCCGGCTGCACGGACTTCCGAAGTACCATGACACGTGATGGTGAAATCTTCGCTCGTGCCCGGCCCTGGCTTGGCTGGCTGGTTCTGGCCGGCGAGGTCCCCGAAGCTCACCTGGACACGTCGGAGATCTCCGGACGACTGCTCGAGAGGGCAGACCCATCCCTGGCCGCCGTCTGGATCGATCCTGAAGCAAGGCTCGATCCGGGGGTTGAGAGAATCATTGACGAGATGGAACCGTTGCTTTCGGCCCCGATTGAGCGTCTGGGGCCTGGTGATGACATCCCGGGGTCTGACGTCGAGGTGGGTCTGATCCTCATGACTGGTGGGGATCTCGCTCTTTGGGCGGACATGCTTGGTTCGGGCAGCGCTGGCCAATGGGTAGGCGATCGTCTCGACGACGGGAGTATTGTGTTCGCCGGTGCGGCGGCCGCGGCCGCCCTTGGAGAGCTCGTCTTCCGCGACGGAGTGAGAGATCGGGGGACCGCTGGGGCGGGCTGGCTTCCGGGGGCGGTGCTCCTCCCGAGCGTGTCTGATCCGGCGGATCACCCCGATGTCAGAGAGTACCTGTCGGATACGGATCACAGCTACGCGCTGGGCCTTCAGCCGGGTACTGCCGTGGCGATCGGACCACAGGGGCAGGTCGAGGTCTGGTCTAGTGAGCCGCCCAGGATCGTGCTTGGGCGAGGTTGGATCGACGCGTGAGCGAGGGGAACGGACGCTCGACACTGTTGACCTTCACCAAGCCACCCGAGCGGGTGGTCAGCCTGGTCCCGTCGATGACCGGAAGCATGTTTGACCTTCAGTTGGGTGACTCCCTCGTCGGTGTCACGGACTATTGCCTGCCTCCTGTGGCTGAAGCCGATCGCCTCATCCGGGTGGGCGGGACCAGATCTCCGGATGTCTCCAAGATACTGGCTCTGGAACCCGATCTGGTCCTGGCCAATCAAGAAGAGAACTCGCGTCAAACGGTCGAAAGCCTCGAAGCGGAAGGTGTTCCCGTGTGGGTGACATTTCCCAGAACCGTCGACCGGGCGATCGAGATCCTGTGGGTGCTGACCAACGTCTTTCGTCGCCCGAGCTCGGGAGACATCATCCGCTCCCTCGAAGCTACTCTGCAATGGACGGAGCGCGCAGCCAGGGAATTGCCCCGACAGCGCCTGTTCTGTCCCATCTGGCAGGAAGAAGACCAGGATCTCGGCATGTGGTGGATGACATTCAACCAGGAGACCTATGCCCACGACTTGCTGGCGAGGTTGGGTGTCGACAGCGTGTTCGCCGAACGCAGACGGCGATATCCGCTGACGGCCGACCTCGGGACGGCTGAACAGGAGCCTGAGGACGATCGCGATACGCGCTACCCGCGCGTCCGCCCACAAGAAGTCGTCCAGGCTGCTCCCGAGATCATCTTGCTCCCGAGCGAACCCTTTCCATTCTGCGAAGATCATGTGGATGGCATTCGATCGAGGCTCGCTTCGACACCGGCGGTCCTCAACGACAGGATCCACCTCGTCGACGGCCGTCTGATCACCTGGCATGGGACGCATCTTGCCCAGGCATTGCGCGATCTACCTGCAGTCTTGATGTAGACTTCCCGGATTTTGGGAGACGCCCCGGGTCCCGACCATCGGCGATCTCTGCATTTGCTGCGGGTGCATCCAGAATCTCGTCGCATTTCCCGACAAACCCACTACGGCCTGTCCTTGTGAGAGGCGTGCAATCTTCCGCCGCAGACATCCGTCCGTGTCTTACCGTTGACGCCGCCCGATTCTGCATCTACAATTCGCCCGTTCGCCGGGAGGATGACATGCTTCGGGGATTCATGACAGTGGGGGCTTTCATTGTTCTGATGGCCCTTGTCGGGGCTGTGGTGGGTATCTTGGTGGGCGCGTTGGCCGACAACTACCTGCTATGGGTTGCAGTCATGGCCGCCTTTGGTAGCGGTGTTGGCCTCGCGCTTGGCTATGGTATGCTGCCCGAGTCTTGAGTAGGCTCGACGTTGGGCAGGTGACAAGCGCCAAGCCGATGTGCAACATCGCGGGACCGCCTGGAGAGGTGGTCCCGCGTCGCGCCAGGCCCTCTGCCTGGGCTCATGCAACTTTCAGATGAATGGGTTGACACGCTGGCCGATGCGCTCAGCGTTGACACCCTCCATACGAACGCCTACAATCCTCGTCCGGAGCAATCGTCCGTGGAGGCTACTCTGGTGACGACAGAAGAGGAGCCGCGCGCGACTTCAGGCCGTCAGATTCGTCTGACCAGTCTGTCTTCGTGCGCTGGTTGAGCGTCCAAGCTTAGCGCCGACGCGCTGGCGCAGGTTCTGCGCCCTCTACAAGATATCTTCCCCATGGCGGACTATCCGGACTTGATTGTCGGGCTAGGGCCGGCTGATGACGCTGCGATATGGCGGCTCGATGAATCGCGCGCACTGGCCGTCACGACCGACTTCTTCACGCCGGTTGTCGACGATCCGTACGATTATGGTGCGATCGCGGCTGCCAACGCCCTGTCCGATCTTTATGCGATGGGCGCCACGCCGATCCTGGCGCTCAACATCGCTGCTGTGCCTCCTACGTTGCCCACGGAGATCGTGGCCGAAATCATTCGGGGAGGCGCGGAGAAGGTTCGAGAGGCAGGGGCGGTCATCGCCGGCGGCCACACGATCCGCGATGACGAGCCGAAATACGGCCTGGTCACCCTCGGCCTATGTGATACTGACCGATGGATGACCAAGACGTCGGCCAGGCCCGGGGATGTCTTGCTCCTGACAAAACCGCTCGGAACAGGCGTGACAACGACCGCCTTAAAGCAACAGCAGGCCTCGGTCGAGGACGTGGCCGAAGCTGTCGGGTGGATGAAGCGGCTCAACCAAGCTGCGTCACGCCTGGCGGTGGATCTGGGGATACGCGCAGCCACGGATGTCACAGGCTTCAGCTTGCTCGGGCACGGATACGAGGTCGCGCGCGAGTCCGGCGTTGGCATGGAGATCCATCTGCCCTCGCTGCCCTTCCTGCATGGCGCGCGCCGCTACGCCGAACTGTGGTGTTTTGCCGGGGGGACGGTGGACAATCGAGACTACTTCCAAGAGCATGTCACTTTCGATCCGAATATCGACGACGAGACTCAGCTGCTCCTGTTCGACGCACAGACATCGGGAGGTCTGTTGCTGGCGGCGTCGCCGTCGACTGCCGCCGAATTTCGCAGCAAGGCGTCTGAGGGAGACATCGCTGTCTGGCCAATCGGGCGGGTCGTAACCGGGGAAGGGATCCGGGTGATCGACACACCCTTCGAGGACTGAGGCGAAGGCGTGCGGCGCCTTCGACAGTTGAGCCAGCCACCAGCGTCGTTCGGTGCTATTCACCAGGGAGAGAGAGTATGGCCAAAGTAACAATCATCGGAGCAGGGCAGACGGGAGCGACGACCGCCCACTGGCTGGCCGAGAGGGAATTGGCCGATCTTGTGCTGGTCGATATCGTAGAGGGTATGCCGCAGGGGAAGGCGCTCGACTTGACGGAGGCTATGCCGGTAATCGGCTCCGACGTCGCCGTCGTTGGCACGAATGACTACGCCGACACGTCCGGCTCGGACATCGTCGTGATCACGGCCGGTCTGCCACGAAAGCCGGGGATGAGCCGAGATGACCTGCTGGCTGCCAACACAAAGATCATGCGCGACGCCGTCGAGGCCTCGCTGAAGGCTTCACCCCAGGCGATTCTCATCATCCTGACCAACCCGCTGGACGCCATGGCCTACCTGGCGATGAAGGTCGGAGGCTTGCCGCGCGAGCGCGTCATCGGCCAGGCGGGGATCCTCGACTCGGCTCGGATGCGGAGCTTCGTTGCGGCGGAATTGAACATCAGCGTGCAGAATGTGCACTGCTACGTATTGGGCGGACACGGTGACGACATGGTCCCGCTGACCCGACACTCGAATGTCGCCGGTGTCCCGCTGGTCAAGATACTGTCTGCGGATCGCCTGGAGGCCATCGTCACACGTACCCGCAAGGGTGGTGGAGAGATCGTCGGCCTGCTCAAGACCGGCAGCGCGTTCTACGCGCCGGCAGTGGCGTTGACGCAGATGGTCGAAGCTATCTTGCGAGACCGACACCTGGTTGTGCCGGCCTCGGCTTATCTCAACGGCGAATATGGCCAGGAGGGGATCTTCTTCGGCGTGCCCGTCCAGCTGGGCAGAAAGGGGCTTGAGAAGATCATCGAGTACGACCTCGACGAGGCTGAGAAGCAGGCGCTGGCGACCTCCGCCGGACATGTACGCGATACCATCGGCGCGATGAAGATCTAGCAACTTCCAGGCCGCATTTCCCTCTTCGTCCCGCTCGCCTTTTTGCCCCATGGGGGAAA
>CAZGRL010000058.1:2841-22886 GCA_964528155.1 uncultured Anaerolineaceae bacterium | reverse complement strand
GCGGTGTGATATCCCCCTGTGCAAGTTCCTTGCCCCCCGAAATGGAATGCACCCGACTCCACGGCTTGCTTGATGGAGTCAAGCCGGAACACTATAATCGCCGAATGGACCTACGGAGCGAAGGCCAGCCGACGCCACAAGGTGCGCGCTCATCTTGACGACCGGATCGGGACGGCATAGACTCAGGCCAACAGGCGCCCCCGTCGTTCTGCGGCAATCCGCAGCCGACGGGGTTTCCTTTTCGACGACGCGGCGCATCCTGGGCGTGACCGTGGCGATCATGACGATCGCAGCGTGCACGCCCCAGCTCACGCCCACCAGCGCCGCAAGCTCGACTCCATCGCGCACGCCGGCTCCTTCTCCATCTTCGACAACGATCCTGCTGACACGAACCCCAACACGCACGCCCCGGCCCGTCCGGACCGTTCTCGCATGTGAAGGGCAGCCGGGCCGCATCATCAGGACCGAGGTCGCCGACGACCACCTTCCGAGGAACTTGCCCATTCGAATCTATCTCCCCGCGTGTTTCGACACCCAGTCCTCTGCGCGCTTCCCGGTCTTGTACCTCCTTCACGGTTTGACCTTCACGGATAGCCAGTGGGACGACCTCGGAGTGGATGAGACGATGGACACGTTGCTGGCTGCCGGGGAGATCTCTCCGGCCCTGATCGTCATGCCCTGGGAACGCACGGGGATCGATCTGGAGCAGGCAATCCCTCAAGTCCTCGTTCCGTATATCGACACGCACTACCGCACCATCACCAGCCGATCAGGCCGAGCGATCGGGGGCATATCGCGCGGCGGCGGATGGGCGCTGCGAATCGGCCTGCTGCACCCAGATCTATTCGCCTCTATCGGCCTCCACAGTCCGGGCGTGCTGGCCCCCGACATCTTCCGCATCCCTGATTGGGCTCCGGCGATCCCACCATCACAGGCTCCACGCATCTGGATTGACATGGGCGATCATGACACCCTGCGCTTTGACCTGGCCAAGCTCCGAGGCGTATTGGACGAGTCGGGAATCCTCTATCAATCACACACATACCCGGGCGAACACACTCCTGCGTATTGGACCGCGCACCTGGAGTCCTATCTGCGCTGGTACGACCTGGGGTGGTAGAGAACGAGTTCACCCGGAGGGTCACTCCGGAGCTCGAATTCGGAACACAGGCCCGATGTCCAATGGCAGACTTATCTGGAAAACGGAACCGCGCGGCCGGGATGGCTCAGGTCTCGGTCGCGCGGGGAAGAGGAGGAGAATGCAACCTATATTCTGCACAGCAGGATAAGGCTGCCATGAAACCGTGCTTAACATCGGCTAAGAAAGGGCCAGGTCACGCAAGCCCGAGAGCGAGACGAATCTCGTCAAGGCTGATCGGGCCGGGTCGCAGGATTCGAGGGGATGACCCAGTGCAGTCGACGACCGTCGAAGGGCGACTCCCGGGAGTGGCGCCTCCGTCAAGCAGCAAACCGAAGCGACCGCCGATCCCCCGCATGACCTCGTCCGGGGTCAAAGCACTTTCTCCACCGGAGGGATTGGCCGACGTTGTAGCCAGCGGACCGGCGAGCCTGAGCAATGAGAGCGCAAAGTCATGGTCCGGAACCCTGACCCCAATTGTCTCGTCGGGACTGAGCGAGGCGGGGAGCCCCGGTCGTTGAGGGACGATCAGCGTCAGTGCGCCCGGCCAGAAACGCCTCGCCAGCACCAGGGCCATCTGCGGAGGATCCATCGCCACTAGGATGAGGTCGTCTGAGCTTCCCAACAGGATCGGGACGGCTTTCTCCGATCCCCTTCCCTTCACCCGATAGAGTTCGCGGATGGCCTGATCGTCATGGACGAGCGCGCCCAGGCCGTAGACCGTGTCCGTTGGATATGCCACCAGCTTTCCGGCCCGCAGGATCTCGACGGCCCGAGGCAGCGCCCGAGGATCGTCGATAGGGATGCGTTCGGTCTGGCGCTCAGCCATATCGCCCCAACCTGATCTCCAGGAGCCGATCGCGTCCCGCCAGATCCGGGATCACCCGGGCGGCGGCAGAAGGGAAGGCGGAATTGGCCGCCGCAATCGCCGTGGAACCCTGACCGGCGCCAATTTCAAGAAGGACTACGCCCCCGGTGACTGCCGCTTGCCGAACCTGCCCGAGAATCCGCCGTAGGAAGTCGAGCCCATCTGCCCCTCCGTCCAGAGCCAATCCCGGCTCCCGTCTGGAGACCGAAAGACTGCCAAGATCTGGAGAAGGGATGTAGGGCAGATTGGCGAGGATCAGATCGAGCGGTCCGGACAACGGTCCAAGCAGATCTGCCTGAACCAGATCGATCTGATCGCCGACACCATGGCGATGCGCATTCTCTCGACAGACCTCGAGCGCCATGCCCGAGATGTCTGTAGCGATCACCTTTAGGCCAGGGACCTCCGCGGCCAGAGACACGGCGACACAGCCGGAGCCGGTGCCTACCTCGATCACCTTTTCCGGTCGAGGATCCGATCGAATGGCGCCCAGGGCGCGCTCAACGAGAAGTTCGGTCTCCGGCCTGGGGATGAGGACCGCAGGTGTCACCAGGAAACGCCGCCCATAGAACTCCCACCACCCCAGGACGTAGGGTAGGGGCTCTCCATCAGCAAGCCGGGCCAGTGCGTCGGCGAAAGCGCGATCTTCACCCGGCCCCAGGCAGAACTCCGGATGAGCCAGCACCCAGGAGCGCGAACGACCGAGCAAGTCCGCCAGCACAAGCTGCGTGTCGAGGGTGGGTGTTTCGCTGATTCCGGCCAGGGTCCGGCGCGCCAGGGCTTGCGCGGCGCCGATCGTGCGTTGGGGGGACAACGGTCAGACTTCTGCGGCTTGCAGACGCTCGGCCTGCTCTCGGGTTGCCAGTTCGTCGATGAACGGATCGAGCTCACCGTCGAGCACGGCCGGGAGATTGTGCACCGAGATACCGATCCGGTGATCGGTCACCCGAGATTGCGGGAAGTTATACGTCCTGATCTTCTCCGACCGCTCACCGCTGCCGACCTGGGAACGCCGGGTAGCGTCCTCCTCGGCTTGTTGCTTCTCGACTGCGATCTGGTACAGCCTCGCTCGCAGGATGCTCATCGCCCGGAGGCGATTCTGCAGTTGTGAGCGCTCATCCTGACACTGGACCACGATCCCCGTTGGAAGATGTGTCAAGCGAACGGCTGTCGAATTCTTCTGGACGTTCTGGCCGCCTGCACCGGCGGAGCGATACACGTCCATCCGAATTTCCTTCTCAGGGATGTCGACCTCGACTTCGTCGGTCTCGGCCAACACGGCGACGGTCGCCGTCGAAGTATGAATGCGCCCCTGCGACTCCGTTGTCGGGACGCGCTGGACCCGGTGCACCCCTGATTCATACTTGAGTCTCGAGTAGGCGCCTTTGCCCTTGACTTCGAAGATGATCTCCTTGAATCCCCCGATCCCCGTCTCGTGTTGCGAGAGCACCTCGGCCTTCCACGAGTGCGCTTCGGCATAGCGGGCGTACATGCGGAAGAGATCAGCCGCGAAGAGGGCTGCTTCCTCGCCGCCTGTTCCGGCTCGGATCTCAACGATCACGTTACGGCTATCGCGCGGATCGCGCGGGAGGAGCATCGAGCGGAGCTCCTCCTCCAGCTCGTGTAGGGCCGGCTCGATGCGCGCTACCTCGGCCTGCGCCAGATCGCGGATGTCTTGATCATCGCCATCCAGGAGCAGGCGCGCTTCGTCTAGCTCCTCGCCCAGCCCCCGATATCGACGAAAAGCAGACACAATCGGCTCGAGCTCCGCCCGCTCTTGTGCCAGTTCGGCGACCCGCTGATGATCGGCGCCCGCGTGAGCCAGATCGTGCTCGATTTCCTTGAAGCGATCTTCGACCGCAGACAGTTTTTCCTGCATCACGACCACACACAATAAACTCCCACGAGGTCGGTGGGAGGCTTGAGACGATTATACCATCGTGAGCGCACAAGTTGATTGATGAGCGAAGGGGACGGCGTAGCCGTCCCCTTCGCTCATCAATCAATTCATTCCCCCTCGCCCCCTGCCCCCTCTCCGCCCTAAAGGCGGAGAGGGGGATGAGGCCCTGTTGAAGGGTCAGGTCGGCAAAGCCGACCTGACCCTTCAACAGGGCCCTATTCCTCCGCCTGAGAGGGGATCGGCCCGCCGGGTGCCACGGGGCATTGACAGGTGCTGCATGAGAGACACTCCGGGAACCCTGGCCGGCCCGAAAACGTCATGGGTATAAGCCCGGCCGCAACGCCACCGAGGAGGACCTATGCGCCGCCTGAGAACCTGCTTGATCGCCCTGCTCCCTCTTGTGACCGCCGCCTTGACAGCCTTCCCGGCGTTGGCCGACGGGATCATCATCCCGGACCCGCCTATCTGCCTGGACGGGCCGTGCCCACCCCCGCCGCCGATCCAGCAACTGGCCATCCGCTATCACAGAGTGCATGTGACGATCGATAGCCAGGTCGCCACGACCCACGTCGATCAGGTCTTCCGCAATGACAACGATTGGACTGTCGAAGGGACCTATGTCTTTCCGCTGCCCATCGATGCCGCCGTGAGCAGTTTCACCCTTTGGATCGACGGAGAGCCGGTTCAAGGGAAAGTGCTGACGCGGGAAGAGGCCCGCCGACAATACGAGGAGATTGTGCGCACGCTCCGCGACCCGGCCCTGCTCGAGTACGTGGACCGAGGCGCCTTCCAGGCCTCGATCTTTCCCGTCCCTCCGGGCTCCGAGCGGCGGATTGAGCTCGAGTACACCCAGGTGCTACAGGCCGACGCCGGCCTGATCCGCTACAGCTATCCCCTCAACACGGAGAAGTTCTCGTCGGCTCCCCTGGAGGACGTCAGCGTGAGTGTCGATGTCACCTCCGAGCAGCCGGTGGCCGCGATCTACTCCCCTTCGCACCCAATCGCCATCGATCGCCAGGGGTCGCGCCGGTTCTCTGCCAGCTACGAGGACTCAAACGTCACTCCCGATCGAGATTTCGAGCTTTATTACAGCGTGTCCCAAGAAGACATCGGCCTCAGCCTGCTGAGCTACCGTGATCCTGATTCAGAAGATACGAGTGGCTACTTCCTCCTGCTGGCTGCGCCGAGCCTTGAGAATGATCGGCGCCGGGTGATCCCCAAGGACGTGATCTTCGTACTGGATCAGTCCGGCAGCATGGAGGGCGAGAAGTTCATGCAGGCGCAGACGGCGCTGGCATACGCCCTCGATCACCTGAACCCGGGCGACCGGTTCAACGTGATCGCCTTCAGCTCCGGGACGCGCGCCTTCGCCTCCAGCTTGCGCCCGGCGGACGAGGCACCCGAGGCTGTGCGCTGGCTCGAAGGTCTGTCGGCGCGCGGCGCCACCGACATCGATCGGGCGTTGCTCGAGGCAGTGGATATGATGAACGGGGAGAGGCCGGAGATGGTGATCTTCCTGACCGACGGCCTGCCTACCGAGGGCGTGACGGACTCAAAGGACATCCTGAAAGACATCGAACGATCCGCTCCGAAAGATCTCCGGCTCTTTGCCTTCGGCGTCGGCTATGACGTGGATACCTACCTGCTCGACTCGCTCGCCCAGGATCATCATGGAACGACGTCGTACGTCACTCCGGGCCAGTCGATCGACGAGATCGTATCCGGCTTTTACGACAAGGTCAGCCAGCCTGTCCTGATGGACATCGACATCAACTTCAGGGGTGCCTCCGCCTTCGACATCTTCCCCGATCCACTCCCAGACATCTTCGCCGGAGGGCAACTGGTCGTGGTCGGCCGGTACCGAAATGGCGGCGCGGAAACCATCGAATTGTCCGGGTCGGTAAATGGAGAGCTGAAGTACTTCACTTATGAGGACCAGCGCCTTCGCAGTTCCGGAGGGCCGGACTTCTTGCCGCGCCTGTGGGCCACTCGCAAGATCGGCTACCTGCTCAATCAGATCCGCCTCGAGGGACCGGAACAGGAGATCGTCGACCAGATCGTGAAGCTCAGCATCCGCTACGGCATCGTCACCCCCTACACGTCGTTCCTTGTGACCGAGCCACAGATGCTCGGCGCGGGTGCCCAGAACGATATCGCCGAAGAGGCGTACAAGCAGTTCGTGGCGATGCCGACCGAGGTCAGCGGCCAGTCCGCCGTGGAGCGCGCCGCTGCTGAATCAGCTTTGGGCGGAGCCGACATCCCGCTTGCGCCGCCCGCCGCCTCGGCGGATGTCGTGCGGCTTGCCGGACCCAACACATTCCGTCTGGTGGATGAGGTGTGGACCGACACCCGCTATGATCCGGAGACGATGAAAACGGTCCATGTCCCATTCCTCTCGCCCGACTATTTCGCGCTGGCCGACTCCCTACCTGAGGTAGGACAGGCCCTAGCGCTCGGTCCTCGGGTGATCGTGATCGCCGGGGATACGGCCTACGAGATCGTGGGTGCGGATGAACCGGGAGATCCCGTCGAGATCCCGGCGGCGTCTTCATCCGAACCACAGACGAACATGCCGGAGATCGAGCTTCGACCGCCCGCGGCTGCACAGTCATCCGAGACGAACGGAGTGGGTCCCACTTGCCCGGGCATCGGCGTTGTCTTGGGGCTGGTCGCGCTGCCGCTGGTCCGGCGTCGCCACAGCTAGGCGCTTAAGACGGGAGTTGAAAGAAAGGCGGGGCGGCCAGTTGGCCGCCCCGCTCGAGTTTCTGGGGGCTCACGACGGCGTAAGGGACATGCTCAGGCAGCTTCTTCGCCTGAGGCAGTTTCCCTCGCCCAACTCATCGCGGCGTCTGCGATAGCATGTTTCACCGGCCCTGATCCCTCGGCTCAATGCATCGGATCGTGACAGACATCAGGGGACTGTGTCCGTCGCGGTACACCCATTGTCGAAGGTAACCGTCAGGATATAAGGCTCGGGCTGGACATCACTCTCGAACTCAAACCTCAATTCAGATGACTGGCCCGCGCTGAAGGTCGCGTTCACGCCGGCGCTCGTTGGCGAAGAATCGTCATCGGGGTTGTCAATCTCCGAGCCATCCAGTTTGACCTTCTTGAGTTTGGTATTGCCGGCGGGCCACGACAGGTCATACGAAGTCATTTCGATCAAGGTCGATTCCCCATTTGTGAGCGTCCACGATACATTCTTGCCACTCGTTGTGAAACCGGACAGCGAGCAGACCGGAGCTGGGCTTGGTGCAGTGGTAGGTGTAGGCGTCACCGTTGGGGTATCCGAGGGCGCGGGCAGGCTGATGTAGAAGGTCACCTCCTGCCAGTTGCTCCAGAAGGCACCATCGAAGACTCTCACCTTCATGACATACATGCCGGACCCGGCTGACCCTCCACCAGGCCAGTTGAGGGTCCCGACAACGAACGGCGTGCAAGTTCCCGTGCCGGTGAACGCGCAGTACTTCACACTGGACTGGTTCATTGAGTAGACCTGTGTAGCTCCGTCCTTCAGGATCTTGAATTCAAGGTGATCGACACCAACACCATTATCCTCGGGGTACTCGCCGTTCTCTTCACAGGTCCCTGGGTTGACATTATCGGGATCATAGGCGAAGGCCTCGCCGATGATCTCGTCGCCGGACTCATAGGTGTGACCTTCTTCCGGATTATTCCCCCAGAAGACGACGACCGGTGTCACCAGGCAACCCGCCGTCGGCGTCTTGCTCGGCGTCTTGGTCTTGGTGGGTGTCTTCGTCTTGGTCGGGGTCTTGCTCGGACCCTCAGGCGTGTCGGAGGGCGTCTTCGGCGTCTTCGATGGCGTCGGCGTCCGTGTGTTCGTGCCGGTCGGCGCGAGCGTTGATGTCTCTGTGGCGGTGTCGACGGCGGCCAGGGTCGCCAGCCGGGTTGGCCGCGGGGTCGCGCTCGGGGCTGCAGTGTTGGTCGGGGTGGACTCAGGTGGAAGCTGGCCGGGCGCAAGAGTGGCCGTCGGGACCGGGGAGGTCATCGCCAGCTCGAAGGCCTCCTGAGTTTGCTTGGCGTCCTCCGGGGACAAGCCGATATCGCGCATCACGTCTTCGACGATCGAGAATCTCAGGGAACGGATCGGCCGGCCCAGTCGATCGGGTCCGTAGTCCGCTGAGATTTGCGATCGGAGCTTAATCGGGAATGCCAGCGCGCTGGCCGAGGCCGCGCTCAGCCGGAAAGCCGCGCACGACCACAGGAGCAAGAGGATGATCAGGACCGCCAGGGCGTTGATCAGCCAGCGGCGGCCAGCAAACCGTTTCATCGGTTCCACCCCGATCCAGAAAGGCCAACAGGGCGGCCTTTCCACCCGCCCGTCGACCCTGCCTGGATTCTCCCCATCTTCCCGCCGGCTGACAACCCTTCGTACAGGTGGGCTGCTACTCTAGCTTACCGGCACAAGAAACCTCCGGCAACCATACATCCTTCCTATCGACACAACGGCATCGCCGGCGCCTCCTGTCCCCTGGCCTGCCTTTCCTTGCGCTCTTCAAGGGCGACCAGGGCAGGCTGGCCGGACACCTGTGCCTGCGGCAAGGTGCAGGCAGGCCAGGGAGGACGGATGCGCGAGCCAGGAGATCGGACCTCCGGCCGGCGTCCTCGCCGGCGCGGATCGCCCGACGCCGGTGCAAGTCACTCGGCAGGCAAAGGGGTGATTGAGGATAGGCACTCAGGGGTGAGACCGGCCGAAAGGAGCTGGATTCGTAGGTCCGTCAGGTACGAATGGGGACCTTCTCTTCCGTTCCGTCATCCAGAGGCCAGACGCGGCGGCCTCGGATTTCGAACACGTTCACCGGCCGGCTCTTGCCCTGGAGCTCCGCCCGACCGTATCGGCCGACCTCAAAGTGGTGTAGGACTGCCTTGAGGTAGCTGTATGTCTCTCCACTGACCACCATCCCACCTCGGCTCATTTCGTGGGTGATCTCGTGGATGCGTTGCGCCGTCGTCACCGGATCGCCGACTACGGTGTAATGCAGACGCTGGCGGCTCCCCAGGCCCCCGGCGATGACGCTACCGGAGGCAACTCCGATGCCGATTTCGAGAGCAGGCAAACCACGCTTGATCCGCTTCTCATTCAAGTCGCGCACGAACTCGAGCATCTCGACGCCGGCATGGGTCGCCTTGAAAGCACTCACCTGAGGCGGAAGCGGCTGAGGCAGGATGCCGAAGAAGGCCATGAGCTCCTCACCGTCGAACTTGTCCATCACCCCCCCGTAGCGCGTGACGATCGGCGATAATCCCGAGAAGTACTCGTTCAAGGTGACCATGACGTCTGCCGGCGAGAAATGCTCGGTGAGTTCCGAGAAACCATGGAATGTGCCGCTCAGGATGGCGGCTTTGGCCGATCGGCCTCTCATCATCACACCACTGTCGGTCAGGGTCCGCCTGAGCTCATCCCGAACCTCGGGTGTCACGGTTCGGTCCAAGAGTTCATGGTAGATCGAACCCTCCCGCAAGCCGTCGACCATCCGGTTGAAGGTTTTGGCCAGCAGGCCCAATTCGTCCTCGCCTGTTTCTGGCACATAGGTGTTGAGATTCCCGACGGCGACCTGGGCCGAGGCATCGGCCATGGTCACAAGGGGTCGAGTGATCGAATCGGATACGATGACGCCGGTGATCACGATCAGGAACATCGCAACGACACCCAATCCGACAACCAGGAGGCCATTGGAGGTGATCGATGTCTGGAGTGGGATCTCCAGGAGAGAGACGCCGAGGATCCCGAGTGTCTCGGTCTCAGATCGAGCGACAAGCGGGGTGAGGACTTCGCGATAGGTCGAGCCGGCGACCTGGATCGTGCGAACCGGGCTTGCGGTCTGGGCGGGATCAAAAGTCGCCAGGACGAGCTCCGGCGGGATCGTCAGGCTTTCAGCAGCCTCGGGCTCAAGGGTGCTCCCGAGCAGGAGACCATCATTCGAGTCGTACACCGAGATGCTTGCCCCGGCTTGCTGGCGCATCTCGTCGACCATGGTGTCCAGATATGAACCGACGAGCACGGCGCCATACAAATGGCCGGCCGTGTCGACCACGGGCGCAGCCACAAAGAAAGTGGGGACATTCTCCTCATCCAGCCGGACGCTCTCCAGCCCGGCCTGTTTGTCACCGATCTCAGGGTCGGATTCGCCGCTAAGGGCTACCTGCACAAAGTCCCAGTCGGCGTAGTAGGTCTCGTCGCGTAGAGTTTCGTACTCACCGGGCGGTGCCTGCGGTCGTCGACGAGCCGCCAGAAGGCTGACACCTCTGGTGTCGACAATGGCCACCACATCAACACCGGCGTTCACCACAACAGGGAGGGCCAGTGCCCGAAGTTCCTCTGAGTCCGAAGCATCGAGCGCCTGGGGGAGGCCTTCGGTGTTGGCGATCAGGCGCTCGACCTCGAGCAGCCCGCTCTCCGACCGAACGACGGCGTCCGTCGCCTGCTGGCCGCTCGTCGCCAGTTGGCGCAAGAATCGAATTTCAACCGTTTCGTTGAGGAGGCGATTGACAAAGAAGGTCGCAGCCAGTCCGATCGCCAGGGCCAAAAACATGAACGGGATGACGATCTTCCAGCGCAGGCTGAAGTGTACCCTCGGCCGGTCGTTCAGCTTGGATGCACCCAATGCTCAACCCGTTTCCGGTAGAGCCCAAAGGTCATCCCAGGAAAAATGAGAGGATGACCAAAATCGTGATAAAGCCTGCTGCGAGGATACCAATACGTCTTAGGTCCTTGACAATGTAACTATAGTCCGGGTTGAAGCCGCGCTGGCCGGAGCTCGGGGCTGTCGCAGCAGGACCTGTCGGCTCGGCATGCTCCGGTCGTGCGACCGGCCTCGGAGGGAGTTGGCGCCTGGCCGCCTTTCTCTTGCGTTTGCTCACGATCGAACCTCCATCTATCAGACTCGCGTTATCCGGCCGACCCCCGGTTGGAACACGCCCCGGGTCGAGACGAAACCTTCTCGGTCAGCCCGGTCCAGGCGATCACCCCTCCACCAACTCGCCCTGAACGACGATCCTCTGGTTGTCAACCAGGTAAGGATAGCACGAGACGAGTGTGATCGTCGGTCGAGGCGTGGCTTCCATCACCGAGACCTCCGTCGGCTGGACGATTTGGGTCTTGGTCACCCGGTAGATGTACTCGCGGGTGGCCGTGGACACGCGGATCTCGTCACCGGGTTTGAGCTCGTCCAGATCCCTGAACAACTCCCCGAAGATGTCGTTGTGAGCCGAGAGAACGAGGTTTCCCACTTCGCCGGGATTGGCCGTCCCGACGTGCTGTCCGACACCTTTCCTGAGTTGCTCCCACCCATCTCCCTGAACGACCGGGGCAGGTGCGTTCCATATCGCCGGGATGAAGATGCTGTTGGCTTGTTCCGGGCCCGAAGTTGGGATGGCGACAGGCGGGAGAGACTGGACCAGTGGTCTGAGGTTGGAGGGTATCTCGGCGTCATTCGGCTGAGCCCCTCCGGGTGAGCCGGGGGGAGTGTGGCCCGAGGGCAGCACGACCGCCGTGATGAGAGGAGTGGCGGCCGCCGTCGGCTCTTCCATTGCTGCGGCAGCTTCCTGATTGAGCTGCCGCAGCGCTTTGAAGCCGCTGAGCAGCACCAGGGCCAGTCCCAGGACGGCGCCCACTTCCAGAAAAAGGAGTACACCATCGAATGCGGCCGGGAGTCTACGTTTGCGCGCCGGTGAGTCGAGGTTTTGATTCCCCTCGCTGTCCTCAGTCACATCGTTGGGAACATCTACGTATGTGATCGCGACCGGATCCGGCTGCAGCGGGAGCGCGCGGCCACTCTGGCGAAAGCGCTGGATGCGCGCCTGTCTTGCCTCGAGTTTCTTGCGGGCCAGGATGGCCTCAAGCTCCTCTACAGTAAGTTCTTCAGCTGGCCTACGATCCTTTGCCATGACACCACCGGTCTGTCTGACAATGCGCGATGGAACCCGCGCGCCACCGCGTTTTCGCCGGGATTATACATGGATCGCGTTTTCTTGGCGCATGCTCGGTGTCTTGCTATATCATCACCGGCGACGCCGGGCCCACAGCGCACGCGCAGACCTCTCCGCTTGGCCAGGATGGCATCAGCCTCGAGCGACCGTTCGTCTTCGCCTCCCTTCACGATATAATTTGTCTGATTGACCAATTTGCCAGTAAGGACGCCGTTCCCTTCATGATTCTCCAGGAGAGACGATCAACCGATGGCTGAGAGGTCGGTAGAGGCTGCCTATTCATCGGCTACCGAGGCTGCTCTTGTCGCACGCCATCCGGACCCTGGCGTGGTCGTCGTCAAAGGCAGGGACCGCCTCGATCTGTTGCACCGGATGTCGACCAACGATGTCGCCGGGTTGCCGGCGGGTTCCATCCGCCAATCTGTCTTGACCAATCCGATCGGGCGTATCGTCGACGTCGTTCGAATCCTGTCGCTTGAAGACGAAGCCATGCTCCTGACAAGCCCGGGCCGAGCAGAGATCGTCCACAAGTGGCTCCAGGGCTACATCTTCTTCCAGGACGATGTGCAACTCAGCATCGCCACCGGATCGTGGAGCGAGTGGGGGATTTACGGACCGAGGTCGAGGGAAGAGGTCCTTTCAGTGTTCCCTGACTTGACCTTCCCGGCGGGCGAGGCCCTTGCCCGAATGGAGGGTGGCTTCGTATGGCATACAGACAGACCGGCTGGAGGCGGCTTTCACCTTCTTCTCGCACCTGAGCCGACGCAGAACGCCCCTGAAATCTGGCGCGGCCGGGGCGGTGAGGCGGTTGATTCCGCCGCGTACCAGATCCTGCGTATCGAGGCCGGTATTCCCGAGCCGATCCACGAGATCCGGGACGAATCCATACCGCTTGAGGTGGGACTTCGAGATGCGATCAGCTTCACGAAGGGCTGCTACATCGGCCAGGAGATCATCGCTCGAATGGACAGCAGGGGCCGGCAGGCGCGAACGCTCGTCGGCGTCCGGCTCTCAGACAATGGGCGGCCCGGTGACATCGTCTACCAGGATAGCCGGGAGGTGGGCTCGCTCACGAGCGTTGCCCAATCGCCTTCCCTGGGTTGGATCGCGCTGGCGAGCGTGCGCCCGGGTGTTCTGGAAGACGATGGAGGTCAGGTCCAGATTGGTACGGAGCGATCGGCGGCTCGGACCGTGGGGTTGCCGATGACCAAAGCGGTCGTCCGGGCAGAGGCTCAGGCCTCTGAGCCGGCCGGTCGCAACTGAAATCCCCTTCCCCGCCCGCCTCATGACCGGCTAGCTGCGCGGGGCGCTCGGATTGGCCGTCTGCTCTACCTTCCCCGCGCTCGAACTCCCATCTATAATCACCGGGATCCTCTCAGCTTGGTTCACACAAAAGCTTGCCAACCTGCTCGAGTGCGGCGCTCATTCGCCAGGCACGTCTGTCATACCGTGGCGATGCGCGCCTGACGCACCGGCCCCACCATGAAACGCTCGAGCTCGCGGCGCAATCCCCACACCAGGAGGACTAGGGATGACCTATCGCTATGCCGTCCTCGGCTCAGGCCGCCAGGGAACTGCGGCCGCCTACGATTTCCATCGATTTGGAGACGCGGGAATCATCTTCATGACCGATGTCGATCCCGCCCAGGCGAAGGCCGCCGCCGAACGAGTCAATAAGCTGGCGGGGCAGGACGTTGCACAGCCCGTTGAACTTGACGCAACCGACATGACCCGCGTCGGAGAGTTCTTGCGCGGCGACAGTGTCAACGCATTTCTGTCTTCCGTCCCATACTTCATGAACCTGGGTCTGACGGAGGCCGCCATCAAGGCCCGTTCGGGGATGACGGATCTGGGTGGCAACAGCGATATCGTCTTCCAGCAACTGGATCACACACAACAGGCAGCCGAGGCCGGGATTTCAATCGTCCCCGATTGTGGACAGGTTCCCGGGATGGGCACTTCGCTCGTCCTGTACGCGATGGAACAGCTCGACGAGCCGACCGACGTGTTCATGTGGGACTGCGGCCTGCCGCGTCGCCCCGAACCCCCATGGAACTACCGGCTCACATTCAACATCGAAGGGCTGACCAATGAGTACACCGGTGATTGCATGTACATTCGCGAGGGGCGGCTTGTGCGCGTGCCGACGCTGGAAGAGCTCGAGGAGGTCGAGTTCCCCGAGCCGATTGGGAAGCTCGAGGCATTCACGACGGCGGGAGGTCTGACGTCGGCGGCCCGGACCTTCGCCGGGAAGTTGCGGACACTGCAGAACAAGACCTTACGCTATCCGGGGAACCACGCGCATCTCAGCGTGATGCGCCAGTTGGGATTATTCGGCCTGACACCGGTCGAAGTCGACGGGCAACCGGTCGTCCCGCGTCATCTGTTGCACGCGCTGTGGGACCCCCAGATCAGGGCCGATGAAGAGACCATCGACTTCATCTTGATCCGCGTCCTGGCGCGCGGGATCATGGATGGTCGCCCGGCTGAAGCCCAGATCGATCTGGTCCATCACGCCGACCCCGACACAGGTTTTACCGCCATGGAACAAGGGACAGGCTGGCACGCGGCCATCATGACCGAGGCCATCGCCCGGGGCGAGGTCGAGCCTGGTGTGATCCCGGTCGAGCGCGCCATGAGTGGAACCGAGTTTGTACGTCAGGCCGCCCTGCGCGGCTTCAAAGTCGAGCGCGAGCTGCGGTTCACGGACGAGTAGACCGCCGGGCGTCGCATCCATCAAGAGCGCGAGGCCATAGTCGAAGGATCATGAGACGGGGTCCTCCCACAGCGTCCTTCGACTTCGCTTCGCGGAGTTCACCCTGCCTGCCCTGGATGCAGGCCAGGGAGTGATGCCGAAGGGCTCTCGTGCATAGCCCGACAGGCCAGGGAGCGGAGCGAGGCGCAGTCGAAGGACGCTGCGGAGGCGTGAGGCATGCGCTGCGCGCCTCTGGAGCTCACTTGACGCTTATAGACACATCCGATCCACATGGTGACCTGGGGTATACTTCCTCGACTCCCAACCCGGCGGCGAGGCACTCGTGATGAGGCCGACGTATCCGTCGAGGCCTCCGATCCCCCCATGACCGCCAGATGACCCAGTCACCCAGCAAGCAAGTCAAACCGAGAGGTACGCCGTCCTATCGCCGCTGGCTCGGTCCGCTGACGCCGGTTCTTGCCGCGTTGGCAGCCCTTCTCATCGGAGCTTTGATGCTCCTCGCACTTGGCGCCAACCCCGTGGAAGCGTACTCCGCCATGGCCTCCGGCTCGTTCGGCAGCGTGAACGCGTTCGCCGACACGATCGTCAAGGCGACGCCCCTGTTGTTCGTCGGCGCCGGCATCTGCATCTCCTTCCGCGGCGGCGTGCTCAACATCGGCGGTGAGGGTCAATTGATCGTCGGCGCCCTGGCGGCCACATTGGCCGCTCTCGGTTTGAGAGACTGGCCCGGTTGGGCGCTCATCCCGGTTTGCCTCAGCCTGGGGTTCCTCGGCGGCGCCATATGGGGCGCTATCCCCGGGGTGCTGAAGGCTTCTCTCAACGTCAACGAGATTCTGACCACGATCATGATGAACCAGATCGCTGTTCAGGGGATGAACTTCTTGCTGCGGGGTCCGATCATGGATCCGGTTCAGATCCAACAAGGATCTTTCATCCCTCAAACCGCGCGCTTCCCGCTCGCGGCCGATCTCCCCCGGCTCTCTCCCACCCGATTGAACGCCGGCGTGATTCTGGCTGTGGTCGTGGCCGTCCTGGTCTGGGCCCTGCTGTGGAGGACGACGATCGGATTCAGGATTCGCGCCGTGGGGATGAACCCCAACGCCTCGCGCCGCGCCGGAATCAACGTCGGTCGCTACGCCGTGCTGGCGATGGTTTTGAGTGGGGCATTGGCGGGCATGGGCGGGGCCACACAGGTGCTGGGTGTCAACCACCGCATGTTCACCGATGGATCGGCCGCAGGCTTCACCGGCTCCGCCGGATTCAACGGGATCGTCGCGGCCCTCTTCGGGCAGCTCCACCCACTCGGAACGATCCCGGCCTCGATCCTCTTTGGGGCGATGCTCGTCGGCGCCAATAAGATGCAGCGTGCGGTCCAGGTCCCGTCGGCGTTGATCACCGCCCTGAACGGAATGGTTGTGGTGTTCGTCGTCGGGAGCGAGATCTGGCGTAAGCGCCTGGCCCGCCAGCAAGAGATGATCGAGCCAGCGGCCGCAGCCCAACCGGCCAGGGAAGCGGGTGTGACTTGATCAGCGATCTGTTCACGCCTGCCGTGCTGATGGGGATCGTGAGCTCCGGAATCCGGTTGGCGACGCCGTATCTGTACGCCACGGTCGGCGAGACCTTCGGCCAGTTGAGCGGCGTGCTCAATCTGGGGGTCGAAGGCATGATGCTCATGGGGGCCTACGCCGGCTTCTACGTCACGTTCAAGACGGGGGATCCTTGGCTTGGCCTGCTCACGGCGATCTTCGTCGGAGCGTTGATGGGTATGGCCATGGCCTTCATCAGCGTCACCTTGCAGGCCGAGCAAGGGATCAGCGGGATCGGGGTCTACCTGTTCGGACTGGGGATGAGCGAGCTCCTCTTTCAGAAGACGCTGGGCACGGTCGAGACGGTGAGCGGTTTCTCGGCTGTGCGCATACCGATCTTGGCCGAGCTGCCGCTCGTAGGGGGAATATTCTTCAACAACAACGTGCTTGTGTACGGCGCCTACCTGCTCGTCCCGCTGTCGTGGTTCATCTTGCATCGCACGACGTGGGGGTTGCAGATCAAAGCCGTCGGACAGAACCCTGCCGCGGCCGATTCGCTCGGGGTGAGCGTGGCGCGGGTCCGGTATCTGACGGTGACGTTCGGGGGCGTGATGTCCAGTGTCGCCGGGGCATCGCTGTCGATCGCCTTGCTCAATGTCTTCCAACAGAATCTGACATCCGGCATGGGTTTCATCGCCGTCGCCCTTGTCTACTTTGGAGGTTGGAACCCTCTCGGCGCGTTGGCTGGATCGCTGCTGTTCAGCAGCGTCAACGCCTTGCAGAACTGGGTCCAGGTCCTCGGTCTCCCCGTGCCGCCCGACTTTGCGGTGATGATGCCGTATGTCCTGACCATCCTGATCCTGATTATCGCCCTGCGGAAGGTTCGCCAGCCGGCGGCCCTGACCAAGCCGTTCGACCGGGGCGAGGCATAAGCCCGGCCATGGCGAATGGCGATCACCTCGGCCGCCGGTCTGCGATTCTGCCGGCTGGCCGGACTCGGTCAATGATGTTATCGTCGTACTCGATCAACGACATCCGCGTGGTCGAATAGGTGGGAGGAGGTGATCGAGCCGTAAATCCGATCGTGTGTGTACGTCGTTGTTACGCATGACCCAATTCCTGGAGGGAATAAGAATGAGAAAGCTCTACGCCATCCTGGCGATCGTGGTTCTTTCCGCCCTGACTCTGGCCGCATGTGCCCCGGCAGCGACGCCCGCGCCGCCGACCGAGGCACCCGCCGCGCCGGCCGCACCAACGGCGGCTCCGGCGACAGAAGCCCCAGCGCCGACTGAGGCCATGGCACCGTTCCGCGTGGCCGTCATCCTGCCCAGCGCCATCAATGACGCAGCCTTCAGCCAGAGCATGTACGATGCACTCCTGCTCATCCAGTCCGAGATGGGCGCCGACAACTTCGAGATCGCTTACTCGGAGAATATGTTCGTCATCGACGACGCGGCCGCGGCGATCCGCGACTACGCTTCCCAGGGCTATGACCTAGTCATCGCCCACGGTTCGCAGTACGGCAGCTCCCTGGCGGAGATCGCCCCGGACTTCCCGGACACGAGCTTCGCCCATGGGACGACCGTCGATACGATGACCGACAAGGGGATCACGAACGTCTTCGCCTATGAAGCCCGATCTGAAGAAGGCGGGTACGTGGAAGGCGTTGTCGCCGCCAAGCTCTCGTCGAGCGGCGTGATCGGCGTGGTCGGGCCCATCGAGACCGGTGATGCCAAGCTGTACGTCGACGGGTTCACCGCCGGTGCGCAGGCGACCAACCCCGACGCTAAGGTCCCCGCAATCTGGACAGGTTCGTTCAGTGACACGGCGTTGGCCGCTCAGGCGGCCCAGACCCACATCGACGCCGGCGCCGATATCCTGACCGGCACGGCCCAAATGGTGACCGGCGCCATCGGGATCGCCAAGGACAACGGCGTTCTGTGGTTCGGGACGCAGGCCAATCAGACCTCACTGGCGCCGGATATCGTCGTCGCCAGCCAGGTGTACCACTGGGAGGTCGTCCTGCACCAGATCATCGACAGCATCCACAACGGCACGCTGGGTGGCACGGCGTACGCCATCAACCTGTCGAACGGCGGAGAGGTGGTTGAGTTCAACCCCGACTACGCGGTTCCCCAGGACGTGCTCGACCTGGCCGCCCAGACCGTCCAGGGGATCTCCGACGGTTCGATCACCGTCCCCCTGCCGGCAGAGTAAACGTTTTGAAAGCAAGGGAGGAGAGCCATGGCTCTCCTCCCTTCTCCTCCTTTCGGAGCCCATCTTGACCTTACCCGCACCGCGACCACTAAGCCGGGTTGAACTGAAGGGCATCGTCAAACGCTTCCCAGGGGTCGTCGCCAACAAAGGCGTGGACTTCGACGTCCGGGCCGGTGAGATCCATGCCCTTCTGGGTGAGAACGGCGCGGGCAAGACGACGTTGATGCGCATCCTGTACGGGATGTATCAGCCGGACGAAGGCCGGATCCTCATCGACGATCGTCCGGTGACCATCAACTCACCGACGGATTCGATCCGATTGGGGATCGGCATGATCCATCAACACTTCATGCTTGTCCCGACACTCTCGGTGGCGGCCAACGTTTCGCTTGGACTGAAGTCCCGGCGGGGCATGCTGCTCGACCTGGACTCAGTCGCCGCGCGCATCCGTGAGCTGTCGCAGACGTACGGGCTGATTGTCGACCCCGATGCTGTCGTATGGCAATTGGCCGTTGGAGAACAGCAGCGCGTCGAAATCCTCAAGGCATTGTATCGTGGCGCGGCGCTCTTGATCCTGGATGAGCCGACAGCAGTGCTCACGCCGCAGGAAGTGGACGATCTGTTCGTGACACTCCGCAGAATGGCCGATGAAGGCCATGCCCTGATCTTTATTAGCCACAAGCTGCACGAGGTGCTTTCGATCAGCGATCGCATCACGGTCCTGCGAGACGGCCGGGTGGTGCGGACTCTGAACACGGCCGACACCGATCGCCGGGAGCTCGCCCACCTCATGGTCGGTCGGGAGGTCCTACTTCGAGTTGAGAAAACCGCCGTCGAGCAAGGACCGGTGCGTTTGTCGCTGCGGGATGTTTGGGCGAGTGGCGATCGAGGCCTGAGGGTGCTGAAGGGGGTCAACCTGGAGGTGCGCGCCGGGGAGATCCTGGGGTTGGCGGGTGTATCGGGCAACGGCCAGCGTGAGCTGGCCGAGGTGATCGCCGGGCTGCGCCGTCCGACCCAGGGCCAGATCAAGCTCGACGACGCCGACGTCACCGGCTGGCAACCTGAGCCGCTGATCCGCCAGGGCCTGGCCTACATCCCGGAAGAACGCATGCGCGACGGCGTGATCCGGGAACTGTCGGTCGAAGAGAACTTGATGGTTGAAGACCACGGGCGAGCACCTTTCTCACGCGGGATCTTCATGGACTTCCGGCGCATTGCGGACCACTGCGACGATCTCATCCGCGATTTCGAAATCAAGACGCCCTCCCGGCGCACGCCGCTGCGCAACCTCTCCGGCGGCAACATCCAGAAACTGATCCTCGCCCGAGAGCTTTCCCGCGACCCGAAGGTCCTTATCGCCGCCCAGCCAACGCGTGGCGTCGACATCGGCAGCACCGAGTACATCCACCAGCGCCTAGTGGCTCAGCGCTCCAAGGGGACGGCAACGTTGCTCATCTCGGAGGATCTGGACGAGATTCGTAACCTCTCGGATCGAATCGCTGTGATGTATGAGGGGAAGATCATGGGGATCGTCGATCGAGACGGCGCTACTGTCGAGCAACTTGGCCTGATGATGGCCGGCGTCCCCGCCTCGGAAGCGCTCACTATGTGACGCTCCACTCCGGCCATGGGGGAGCCATGCCAAAGTAGGGCGGGGGGGGGGCGGGGGCGGACACCCACGCCGCCCGAGTGCGCAGGAAAGAGGTGGTTGTGGGGTAGGTAAGTGGAGA
>CAZGRL010000058.1:0-2831 GCA_964528155.1 uncultured Anaerolineaceae bacterium | reverse complement strand
TCCCACTTTGGGGGTGGTTTTCAGCCTCTCTCACCCGACGCCCTACTTTGGCATCATGTCCTGTTGTGAAGTGGTGTAAGAGCTACGAACCCGCCTCGTACTTCGCCAACTCCTCCTTGAAGACCTCCCATCCGAGCTTCGGCGTTCCGTCGTAATGCTTGAGACCCAGCGTGCACAGGTAATCCACGAAGGCGCCCCAGGCGTCACCAAGCGAGTCCGGATCGGTCCCGGGCGGTAGAAAACTCAACCCGCCTTCCTCACAGATCGACTGCTCTCCGTCGTGAAAGCCGAACCACAGGTGCCAGCCGAACGAGCCGCGCCGCTCCGCCAGGGCGGCGAACGTGGCCCGGATGTATTCGGCCTGGCGATCTTCGCTTCCCCCAAGCGATTCGGCCGTCGCCCATCCGTTCTCGACGACGATGAAGGGCATGTCCCCGGAGCGCTCGATCATCTGATCGAGCACCCCGGCGAAGATCTCTGGGTCACCGTCGTAGCGGAATCCCGCCGCGTGAGGGTAGTAGGTATACGCCAGAAAATCGCCGAACTTGAAGGTGTCGATCATCTCCAGCTGCCCGTTGTTGATCAGCTCGTGGAACGCCAGCACGGTGCCGACCGGCAGATCCGGTCGAGCGGCGTGGATCGTGTCTCGCGCCTCTCGCAGGAATTCAAGGAAGGGCTGAACGTCCTCCGGGTGATCGTTGAAGTAGATGTTCACCTCGTTGCCCAACTCGAGGAAATCGAGTTGATCGCCGTAGCGTTCGGCGACGGCGACCGCGAACGCCGTCGCCCGCTGCCGGTACTCCGGATCGGAGAAACTCAGATCAGTAACATCCTCGGGGGTATCACCGGGGACACTGGTGTGGATGTAGTCGATGACCAGGGACTGACGTAGCCCTTCCAGCGAGATAGTGTCGATGAGGACGTCGGGAAATGTGCAATCATAGACACCCGGCTGCGTCTCCACATTCGCCCAGGTCATGTAGGTATGCGTCGCCTGAACGCCGGCATCGTGTGCCTCGACGATCGTCTTGCGAAGATTGTCGAAACTGAAGTCGTTGTTCGCCGGCGTCAGGATCAGCCCGACCAGTCCATCCCCGGGCTCGACTTTGCCCGGCGCATGCGAACAGACCGCACTGTCGAGGAATGTCTGGAACGCAGGCGCGAAGTTGGCGAAATCATCCACCGGCGCACTGCCGGCGATTTGATACGTCACACCGCCACAGTAGGTCAGGACGAATCGAACTTCGAGCTCGGGCGAGTCGCCGGCGCGGGCGTCGACGACGACGTTCCCGATATCGCTGTCGTCGACGCGGATGTCGTGAAAATCGCCGTGGTCCGGAAGAACCTCGGAGAGGTACCAACCGAACGGCCGCGGCACGAGGGGCTGCCGGCCGACCGAGATCCCCCATCCGGAAGCGTTGGCCAACGCGGTGAGGGTGGTCTCATCCGGAGACTGCACCGGCGTCCAATCCGGCAGCTCGATTTGGAAGGCATCGTCGCTGAACGTTTTCGTTTCGGCTAGCGTCGGTTGGACCTGCGCGGTCTCGTCGATCGGCTGGCCCGCACAGGCCAGAGTCGCGACCAGCGCTGCCGAAATCGCCGCACCGAGCCCGCCGGCCTTCACCTGCATGCACCCCTCCTCAATCCCACGATCGCCGTCGACGCGCACCGGGTTTTCGCGGATCGTGGATCATTCCACAAGATTCGGATCGATCACGTAGTTCCACCAGTTGTTCAGAAACCCGCCCGAGGCTCCGACGTAGTGCGGGAAGTGGTGGAACCACCACAAGTGGTGCAGGCGAATGTCACCGCTTCCCCACTCGCTGCACTCGACGAGGCGCGGCTCCCCCGTCAGATGGGGGAAGTTGTACCAGGTATCGCAGCGGCTGAGCACCTTGCGCGGGTTCCCCCAGTCGTAGTCCCGCTGGCTGTTGGGGGCGAAGTGAATCGTCCCGACCTCGGCGCGTCCTGGGTTCTTCGCGTCATAGCGGGTGAAGCGCTCGAATAGATCGCCTTCCCCCGCACCGCGGAATACGTGCGTCAGGATCGATTCGGCCCGATGACCGAGATCCTCCAGCATCTCTCCGACGCCGCGCTCGTAGTTGAACCCCATAATCACAAAATGCCGCTCGGCCGCGTGTGTCCCTTCAAGGGGCGGCGCGTTGCACCAGAAGGCACCCGGTCCGCCCATGATCGATTCGTAGTAGCCGGCGTAGGGGAAGCCGAAGAGCCACACCTCGTCGATTTCACCCTCCCGTACTCTTCTCAGGATCTCGAACTCTCTAACAAGCACACGGTAGTCGACCGCATCCGGCCGGTGGAATCCCTTTCCCCGTATGCCCGCCATGTAGCTCTCGGGCGTGTAGGAGAACCCGTCCGCCTTGAGCGGAAAGCCGTCGACCTCGATGGTCTCTGTGATCTGATATACAGCCCGACCGTGGCTGCAGTCGCGCACATCTTCGATGAAACGAGCGGCGAGATCGTCTGGGTCGTTCCAACCCATCGCCTTGTTCAGCTTCTGTGCTCGACGCGGCATGCGCGGGTTGTGCACGATGGATAGCACCCGCTGAGTCATGGGCGGAGCCGGCTGCAGGCTTCCTTGAGACTCGCTTTCTTGTGCCGCCACGTCGTCCTCAAGATCCCCATGCGAAGGCCGCTCAGACTAGCACACCCTCCTGCCCTCGCGCCAGGTAGGGCAGCTCGTGCGCGCCGATTGGACTCGCTCCCCACTTTGTATGTAGGGCCAAGTTGAATGCAAGGGGCAGCGTAGCTGCCCCTTGCATTCAACTTGGCCTCTTCCTCCCCGCACATGTCCCAATAACACCTGGGAG
>CAZGRL010000057.1:0-23984 GCA_964528155.1 uncultured Anaerolineaceae bacterium | reverse complement strand
GGCCAATCTGTTGGCAGCCATCCGCGACGCGGACTCCTCGCTGCTGCTCTGCCCGATGGACAACACCAGCGACGACGCCTGTCAACTGGTTGGATCAAGCGACCTTACGCTTGACGCCTCCCTGGATCGAGTCGCCGCGTCGACTGCAGTGGCATTGATCGAAATCCCCCGCGGGCTCGGACTCAACCTGAGTCAGCGACAACCCACCACGATCTATTTCCGCACCGCTGATGTGTTTGGATCCTCGCAAGCTGCCCAGCAGGCGCTCGAGGCGGCTTTGCGTCGAATCAACGGCGCGGCCTCGGCCTCTGCTGTTGGGATGAAAGTGGTGTCAGACCTGGGATTGACCGCTCTAGATGCGGCAGAAAGCGGGATCGAGCAGGCGATCTATCAACGGGCGGTCGAGTTGTGGAAGAACCCGCCGGTCGATGTCATCATGACTCTCTCAGGTGCGCCGGTCCAGCGCAACTTCTCCAACAGTCTGCAGAACGGACTGGGTCAGTCTGTGCCCGGTATGGGAGCGATGTTCGTCTTGCTGACCGTGTTCGGCGGGATGGCCGCCTTGTGCGTGGAGCGCCAGCAGGGGACTCTCCAACGGCTGGCGCAGATGCCGCTCTCGCGCGCCAGTCTGCTTGCCGGGAAGATCCTGGCGCGCTTTGCGCTCGGCCTGATCCAGTTTCTGGTCGTGATCGTGATCGGCGCGGCCTTGGGGATGGATTTCGGAAGCGACCCGCTGGCGTTGGTCCTGCTGATCATCGCCTACACGCTGGCCATCACGGCCCTGTCGTTCGCCGTCGGCACCCGCGTCCAGAACCCATCTCAGGCGAGCGGCTTGTCTCTTCTCTTCAGCCTGACGCTCGCGCCATTGGGGGGCGCCTGGTGGCCGATCAGCATCACACCCCCCGTCATGCAAGCCCTCGGACGAATCTCCCCCGTCGCATGGCTGATGGACGGCGCTACCAGTCTCGTGTACGAGGGCGGCCATCTGCCGGACGTCTTGCTCCCGCTTGGCGTGCTCCTTGGCCTGGCGCTTGTCTGCTTCTTGATCGCCGTCCCACGATTCCGCTACCAAGTCGATTGAACGGGCGCTCGCCGGCGCTGCTCTTCCCCGCCGCCGGCCGGGGCCGCCAGCGGCCGATCTGGACACCTTCCAATGACACATTCTAGTCACAAGACCGCGCTATAGTTGGGGAAGTCCAGCGGATCGGCGAGACATATGCCCGAGCCATCCACAATTCTTATCGTCGATGACGAGCCAGCTATTGTCGACGCGCTGCGCTATAACCTGGAGAAAGCTCACTACCGGGTCCTGGTGGCGCGCGACGGCGAGCGGGCAGTGCAACTGGCCATGCAAGCCGGGCCGCATCTGATCGTGCTCGATATCATGCTGCCCGGCATCGACGGGCTCGAGGTCTGCCGGCGAATCCGGGCCTCGAGCCGGGTCCCGATCATCATGCTCACCGCACGCGATGAGGAGGTCGATCGCGTCGTCGGCCTGGAAATCGGGGCGGATGACTACGTGGTCAAGCCGTTTAGCATGCGCGAGCTTATGGCCCGGTTGAAGGCGGTCTTGCGCCGGTCGGAAACCTCACCGGACCCAGCCGCTCGAGTGCTGACGCTCGGTCGACTGCGTGTCGATCCGTCTCGCTATGAGGCCTGTTGGGACTCAACCCAGATCCGGCTATCTCCCCTCGAGTTCCAGTTGCTGGAGGCCATGGTCGCTCGCCCAGGCCAGGTACTCACCCGGGATCAACTGTTAGACTCCGTTTGGGGCTACGACTATCATGGCGAGTCTCGCGCCGTGGATACCGCCATCCGGCGACTGCGCGCCCGGTTGCGCGAAGTATCAACCGAGGCCGCGAGTCTCCTGGCCACGGTGCACGGCGTTGGATACAGGTTGCGCGATGACTGATGCGGGTCACGCGCCGCGCTCCCCCTCGACGCACGTGGTTGGCCTGCGAACCAAGCTTGTGCTGAGCCACCTGGCGGTGATCGCCGTCGCCATGACGCTAACGGGCTTTGGGCTGCTCACCCTGGTTCGCGCCTATCTTCTCAACGCGCTGGAGGACAGCCTGCAGTCTCAGGCGGAGCTGATCACCTCCAGTCTGCTTTCCGACGCCGGGGTGCAGGTACAGCCTGCTTCACCCGATCCGGCGTTCAACACCCTCCAACAGCAGCAGATCGCTAATCTCGCCGTCCAGGTGCAGAACCAACCGCCCGGCTCCGGCGTCAGCGACTTCCCCCTTCCCAATCCGGAGTCCATCCAGCTCACCTCACAGCTTCCCACACACGTGCTGGTGTTGGACGACTCCGGCCAGCCAGTATTCGAGAGCGGCTCGCCCGGGCCGACCGGACTTCAGCGCAGCGGGGCCGTGACGTCCGCCCTGGCTGGGGAGACAGGTCGGGCGCTCTTGCGAGGGGACGCGGGTGACTGGATGGTCCTCGCGCTACCCCTGACGCGCCAGGGGGCGACGATCGGGGCCCTGGCCCTGGCCCAGCCGCTCCAAGATCTGAACGCGGTCCTGGATGACACATTCACCCGTTTGCTTCTGGCGGCCGGTGTGGCGGCCGTGCTCTCCGCCTTGCTCGGTCTGTTTCTAGCCGGCCGCCTCGTCGGGCCCGTGTCCCGGCTCACTGAGGCCGCCAGCAGGTTGGGCGAGGGTGACTACGAATACCCTTTGTCCGTCCAGACCCGGGATGAGATCGGCACGTTGAGCTCGACCTTTGAGAGGATGCGCCGGAGGCTCCAGCGAATCGAGCGGAATCGGACGCAGTTCATCAGCGATGTCTCGCACGAACTGCGCACCCCCTTGACCGGCATCAAGAGTCTGGTGGAAACGCTCCAAGACGGCGCGCTGGAAGATCCAGAGGCACGCCTGCGCTTTGTCGCCTCGATCGGCCACGAGACCGAACGCCTCATTCGCCTGACCCAAGACCTGCTCACACTGACGCGCGCCGACGAACACGCCCTCGATATGCACGTCGAGCAACGCGACCTGGGTGAGTTGGTCGCGGCCACGATCGACCGGTTGCGGCCTGAAGCGGAGAAGCACGGCACCCGGTTCGAAATGTCCCGCCCCGCAACGGCCCTACCCGTGCGGGTTGATCCGGATCGCCTCGAGCAAGTCATACTGAACCTCGTCGACAATGCCCTCAAGAACTCGCCGCGGGGCGAGGTGATCAGAATCGAGATCGAGTCGATCTCTGCGTTTGCGCTCGCATCACTGCCAGCAGTCCAAAGGGATGTGACAATCACTCCATCCAAAGAACCGCCTTCCGGCAGGTGGGCGGTCGTTCGAATCGTCGATCGGGGGAGAGGTATCTCTGCCGAGGCGCTCCAGTGGGTCTTCGACCGCTTCTTCCGCGCCGATCCGGCCCGCGACCGTCACGCGGGCGGCAGCGGACTGGGGCTGTCGATCGCCATGGCGCTCATCCACGAGCACGGCGGCCGGATCTGGATCGACAGTCCATCGCCGGACTGGAACGCCGAAGGCCTTCCCGGCACACAGGCCTGCTTCGCCCTGCCCCTGCTCTGATCGCCCCTATCGAATTCGAACCATCGACACAAATCTCCCGGCCCAGTCGCGCCATCCCAATGGCGCAATATCGACGCGCAGTTGTCACGCGCCTGCCACGGCCCTGTAGTAGGAAGAAGTGGAACACGTGGAAAGGAGCGAGACATCATGAATCAACTCACTGGTTTCCTATCTGCCGCGCTGGCCGGCGCCTTGCTCTGGGGTAACCTGGGCGCACCTCAACCGTCCGCAAGTGCACTTGGCTCGATCTCCGTGACAGGTGAGGCCGAGGTGCGCGTGGTGCCGGATGAGGTCCTGATCACCCTCGGCGTGGAGACATCGCACAGGGAGTTGAGCGTCGCCGTCCGGCGAAACGACCAGCGTGTAGCGGAGGTCATCCGTATCGCCACGGCCCATGGGATCCGGTCCAAGGACATCCAGACGGATTACATCAGCATCGAGCCGAGCTACGATGACTACTACGCCGACCCGCCGATCATCAGCGGGTACGTGGTGAGAAAATCGATCGTCTTGACACTCAAAGACACCAGCAGGTTCGAGGGACTGCTCACCGCGGTAAGCGAGGCCGGTGTCACCAACGTGCACGGCGTCCAATTTCGCACCACCCAGTTGCGCAAGTATCGCGACCAGGCTCGCGCGCTGGCGACCAAGGCCGCGCTCGAAAAGGCACGCGACATGGCCGGCGTCCTGGACCTGAAGGTAGGGCCGGCGAGTTCGATCGCCGAGAACCAGGTCGGTTGGTGGTCCTGGTACGGCTATGGTTGGTGGGGCTATCGGAGCCAGTCGATGACGCAGAATGTCGTGGTGAACGTCGAGGATGTCCCTCTCGACTCGGACAGCACGTTTGCCCCCGGCCAGATTTCAGTGACGGCAAGGGTGAGTATCACTTTCCAACTGGGCGGCTAACCATTCGGGGTCTAGGGGCGGCTCGAGACGGTGAGCCGCCCCATCGCGTACGAAGTTGTGACCACCACACCCACGATGGCGAGTATCAGCGCCGCGCTGTATCCGGGGATCGTCCCGAGCACCCAGAGCCCAAAGGGGATCCAGGCCAGAGCGCCGATCAAGACCGCCGCATACGAAGAAACCCTGAGCGCCCGCCGGGCCTCATCGGCACGCCGCGCACGCTTGAGCGATTTCGACCAACCGGCGTACATCGAGGCGACAATCATCGTCAGAATGAACAACGGTGGAGCGACCCAGATGATCAGCTCCTCCAGGTTGACCAGCGCCATGAGGACGAGCAGGCACAGGTCTACGACGATCCCGATCGCCCATGGCGTCCGCCATTTCCGCCCCTCCGTGGATGGCTCCTCACCGGAGTCGAGTCTGACCCAGGCGACGATGGACAGAAGGCAGAATGCGGCCACTGCCGCGCCGAGCGCCAGAAGGGTCTCACCCTGGATGATCATCGGAGGAAAAAGGTCGTCGAGTTCTCCGCTGGACGGGGTTGGTTCCGCCCATCCCACTCCCACTCTGGTCCATTCCGCCGAATCATAGCTGCCACGCAGCACACCCTCGTTTCCCAGGGCCACGATGGCGGTGTGGTCCACTCCGGCCCCGACGACGACGAGATCGTTGGCGCGCAGATCGAGGTCCTTACCACATGCAAGAAGCTGCCCGTAACCCGAGGCCACGCGAGCCATATAAGCCCGCCTCGAGGACGGCATCGACCAGGCGACCTCCCAGGTCTGCCCGCCGTCGGCCGAGACCTCCAGCTTCTCCTCACCATTGATCCGATAGCAAACTTGATCCCGCCCGGGAGCGCAGACGATCTTGGGAAGCGCAGGCGGCTGCTCGACGGCGGCAAGCATGTCAGCGGGGAGCGAATCGGTTTCGCGGTAGTCCCATGATCGTCCTCCATCTGTGCTGATGAAGGCATTGCTGATCGGTTCCCAGGCGACGGCCAGCGCATACACTCCCGCCTCGGTCGGGACCAGGTGAGTGACCGGCTGGGCAGGTGGACACGGGGAAGTCGCCAGGACGGCGAGGGAGGCCAGCCCTACGACGACCAGCGGCCGACGGATCGGAGGTGCGCTCTCGTGAATCTCGACCTTCACGAGCAACGCGAGAGAGGGGGCGAGGACGACGAGGGCGACAAGATCAGTCGCGTCGAGGGCGATGTGGATCGGGAGGCCGCTGAGTTGGCTGAGCAAGCTGTTGAGAGCGGCATTGAAACTCGGGCTGACCTTGGCGATCGAGAACAGCAGTCCCGTCATCAAGTAGGCCGAATACACAACCGCGCGTGGGAGGAAGTTGAAGCGCGACCTCATCCGTGGCGCGGTCAAGCCGAGGCGCGAGCAAGCCATTACGATCAGGGCCAGGAGCGCGGTCAACAAGTAGGGGAAAAAGAAAAGGCCAGCGAAGTCGCTCAGCTTGCCGGTGAACCCCGAGGGACAGAGCCGTTTGAGAATGTGGTCGTTGAGCAGGAGAGTCGCGACGCAGACCAGGGTCAGCGGGTGCCCGAGTGCGCGAAGACTTCGATTCAGGTTCTCCCTGGCTGGGCTGACCTGTCTCGGTCTGTCGGGCGCAACAGCCAGGATCGTTGGCGATGGAATCATACAGGCGGCCCCGGAGGCGGCGCTGAGATCAGGTTAACCGCTAGACAACCTGTCCTGCAACATGACCCTTTTCCCTCTGAGAAAGCAGCCCAACACAGGCAGTTCGACTGGTGATCGGCGTGTGGCTATTGGGAGGTCGCGTTAGACGGAGGCGACCTCAAGACCCGTACCTTGATCGGCCCCTTGATCCCTTTCAATTTCACAGAGCGCGACTTGCCAGCATCTTCAGGCAACCCGGAGGCCTCCGCCGTTTCGGAACTCAGGAGCACTTCCCCGTCGGCGGCTGCCGACGAGAGCCGGGCAGCAAGGTTTGCACCTGACCCGAGGACTGCGATCTCATTCACGCCATCCTTCGATCCGACGGCGCCGACGTAGACCGTGCCTGTGTGGACGCCGACCCCGACCTGGATCCACGGCTTCGAGCCCGGCTCGTGACCCGTAGCCCGAAGCAAATCAGAGGCGGCCTCCAGGGCCACCTGCGCGTGGTGTACCCCGGCGAATCTCGGGGCGAACAGCCCGATGACCTGGTCCCCGATCAATCTCCCGACCATGCCATCGTGGCGCACCAGGACATCGGCGGCGGTCTTGTAGAAGCGGTTGATGAGTTCTTTGAAGGCCTGCGTCGACGATGATTCCGCCATCGATGTCGAGCCGCGCACATCGGCGAACAGCAACGACAGCTCGACCTCAGCGCCGCCCTCCTTCTTCTTGGCAGCGTTCTCACACATGTTGCACAGGCGCGGTGAGAGGCTCGAAGGACCGACCCCGAGCAAACTGACGATGAAGCCCCCGAACCCCGAAAACGGAACGTGGCATTCCATGCAGCGCGGCGACCCGGGCAGCACGCCATACACTGCATGCTCCAACCGCAACTCGAACATAGATCTGGCGCTTAGCCCTTCCCGGAACTACCCGGTCAGGTACCAGTGCCAGATCTCATCGATATCTTTCGTGCGGGTGATCTCTTCGGTCACCGCTGGCCTCCCCTCTCCGTGGCTGGGAATTAAACAGTAACCCCCCTCGGGCCGATTCTAGCAGGTTCCGAGCGGGGTGTGGACTCAGCCCGCGCAACCGCAGGAGCGGCGGACAATCAACTGGGTCGGCAGGATGACCATGCTCGGACGGACAGTCCCTCCGTGGATCAAGGTTTCCAGCATCGCCATCGCCTGTCGCCCCATCTCCCGGGCGGGCAAGTGTACGGCAGTCAAAGGCGGATCGAGCAGCGTCGCCGTCGCAGGATCTTCGCAACTGACGACTGCGACGTCTTCGGGGATGCGCATGCCCGCGCCGCGGATCGCCCGCATCGCCCCGATCGCCAGTCCGGAGCTGGCCGCCAGAATTGCGCGGGGAGGAACAGGCAGGCCGAGGAGCGAGGCCGCCGCCTCCCGGCCGGATTCGACCGTCAGGTCCGTGCACTCGAAAACCAGGTCCGGATCCGTGGCGACGCCGCGATCATCATGCGCCCGAAGGTACCCCTGCCCCACTGGCGGGGCGTGGGCCCAGTCGGGCGGCCCCGTGACCAGGCCCACTCGCATGTGACCGTGATCCAGCAAGTGTCCGACGGCCTTGGTGGCGCCCGTCTCGAGGTCGAACAACACCTTGGGACCGGGCGCATCGGGCAGGTCAACATACACGATCGGCGGCATGGCGAAGGCGTGGAGCAACCCATTAGCGAGATCAGGGTTCTCCGGCCTGCCCAAGGAGGCGATGATCATCCCATCGACGCTCTTGGCTACGAGGCGATTGAGGTAGCCCTCCACCCAGTCCGGGTCATCGTGGGTCGCCCCGATAACGAGCAGGATGGCGCTCTCCTCCCCGGCAACCTGTAGCCCTTCGAGCATCGGGTCGGCATAGACCGAGTGCTCGGGGATGAGCACACCAACCGTGAAAGTCGGCACGTCGGGCGCATGCGAGAAACGGCGCGATCGGTCATAGCCCAGCACGATCGTCCCTCGCCCCCGCCGAGTGGAGACCAGGCCATCCCCCTCGAGTTGGCGATATGCCGCCGCCACGGTGTGCAGGTTGACCCCCAGCCGAGAGGCTAGCCCCCGGATTGAAGGCAGCCGGTCGTTACGGGCGACCCGCCCGCTGGCGATGAGCCAGGCAACTTGCTCGGCCAGTTGAACAGCGATGGGGACCCGGGCGTAGGAGTCGACACGTAAGCTTTCGAATGCATCTTCCATCTGGGGGCTTCCCGGTCGGCAGATTATTCTACTGTACTAGTACTATAGCACAATCTTGATCTTTGGCCTGCAGATGGGTGAATCCCAGTTGTACAGGAGCAGGCCAGGAGGAAAGTGCCCTCCGAGTGGGGGGCGCGCTCGCCCATTGAGGAGCTACAGCCAACTGCAGGGCGTGCTTCCGGGGCCTCTTGGGCTTTGGAACCACTCAGAAGGCCCGCCCCCCGATGAGCTCAGGCCGCGGAGAGTGTCTGGTAGGCCGCGTAGGCGAAGCGGGCTGCAAAGGCCACAAGGGCCAGACCGGCCGCCAGGGAAACCAGACGGGCCGAGCGGCCACTCACGAAGCGTCCTCCCCAGTGGGTCAGAAGTGAGACGGCCGAGTGCCATCCAAGGATCCCCAGCAGGATGCTCGAACTCAGGACAAGGGCGCTCAGGCGGGCGCCGGTGACTCCGCTCTCCGCCAGCAGTGACCCGAAAACCCCCACCCACCACACCACGGCGATCGGATTGGAGACATTGACCAGGTACCCGACAAGAAGCGGGTTAAGGGCGGTGACAGGCATGGAGCCCTCGAGGCCGATCTCCCGTCTCGCCTCCATGATGCTCCTCAGGCCGAGGTAGCCCAGAGCGCAGGCGCCCAGGAGCCATATTCCCAGCCGGACGGATAAGCCATCAAGGATGACACGCCGAAGAAGACGATCAGCAGGTAGGTGGCGTCGGCCAGTGTGACCCCCAGGCCGGTGAAGAAGGCCCGTCGGAAGCCCTGCCGCAAACCATTCTGGATTACGGCGATCCCTGAGGGCCCGATCGGCGCCGCCAGCGAGATTCCTAGCAGAATGTTGCGCAATACCAGGTCCATCGTGGGATAACCTGTCAAGGCAGGCTTCCTCCCTCCTGCCACTACCCGCGCGTGGGAGCCCGGAGCCGGTCACGGGCGTCTGGCGCCTCGAAGCCTGCCGGCCACTCCATAGCTTGACATAATCCGGCCCATCCTGGAGACTTCGCCTTGATCAGCCCCGACGGACAGGCAAGACGCAGGCCTGGCAGGTCAGCCGGATCGGCCTCGGGTCGAGGCCGACGCTAGGCCCGGCGCAAGAGCCCAGGCCTCCGATTCAGCCCGCAAGCCGGCAGGTTCCGGTCAGCCTGAGCCGTTGGCCGCCTTCGGGGTTCGCCATGGGCAGCCTTCCCGAGCATCTACTCAGCCGAGACAGGCGGCATGATCCTGAACCGAGGCCTAGGAGGCCCGCATTCGATTGTTGCGAGGGTTGTGCTCGACTTCGGCCAGACCAAGGGCTTCCAGGACCGGTGGGACATAATTGGCGAAGCGACCGCGCAGCCCCTTCTTCAACCCGTACCATCCTCCGACAGGGTTGCTCTTGGCCCGGCCCCAGGCCTCTACCGTGCCGGCGGCGGCCGGCTTCTGCTCGTCGGCGCTGCCAAGCGGCATCCAATCTCCCTTGGCCTTGAGCATGCTGTGCAGGTCGTCGATGCAACGCAGTTGATAGCACAGCTCGGTCTTGCCCACGATCACCACCAGGGCCGGCGGCTCGGCCGCTTCATCGCGGTAGGCCGTGTACTCGGATTTGCCCGGTGGCGTCAGGAGAGCCCACGGGCTGTCTTTCGTTCCTTTCCCCTTCACCGCAGCCTTCGACATGCTCTACCTCCGTAGTTGCCTCATGGGGGTCACAGCCCCGCATACGCCAACTCACAGATCTACCTCATGTGTTGGTCTTGCGCATGTGCTTGACGGATTTACGGATCAGCTTCTTCAGCGTGGGGACGTGAACGTCATCCAGGGATTTGATATACAGACAAGACTTACCCGTCTTGTGTTTGCCGAGTTTCTCCAACAGCTCATCGTACCCTTCGAAACCGGACATGATGTAGAGCGTCAGGTTCTGCTTGCGGGGCGAGAAGCCGACCAGCGGCCACTCACCTTCCCTGCCGCTGGCGTACTTGTAGCGATAGCGCCCGAATCCGACAATGCTCGGACCCCACATCTCAGGCTTGGCCTTGGTCACCTCTGTCATCATGTCCCGGAGGGCCAGGCTGTCCTTTCTCTTCCCTTCGTCCGAGATCGCGCGCAGGAACTTGCTGACGCTTACTTTGGTCGCTTTGGTTTTGAGATCGGCCATTGTCTGCTCCTTGGGGGTCGTGAGTTGGTTTTCCGGCCTTCAGGGGCGGTTCGAAGCGCGTATGCGGTTCGGTCTTCCAAGGGAAGGATACGGACAAGTCTATCAGAGGCGGACGAACTCGATGGCGGATGCGAATCGCCGCCGATCAATCACAATGGCCCAGCGCCTCACGCGCCCGGTGCAATTGCGGGTACGTATACGGGTCCTCGATCAGGTCGGAACCCCAGCCGGCTTCCGTTCGTAAATCGAACCAGCCGACCTGGATGATTGCATAGACCTCAGCCGCCTCACCTTCCGGCTCGTAGCCCGGCGAGGCCTCACCCGCCACCGGTGTGCATAGGTATGTCTTGCGGCGTCGGTATCCGCCCTCAGGTAGCACGGGTTCGTCGAACAACAGGCGCTCAACGCGCACCGTCAAATGCGTCTCTTCCTTCGCTTCACGCGCCACGCATGCTTCCGGGGTCTCACCGGGCTCGCGCCCGCCGCCAGGGAGCAACCAGTACTCCCGGCCGGACGCGTGTTCCTTGTGCTTGATCAGCAGGACATGATCGCCTCGGACGATCAGGGCCTGATAGCGCGTTTGTCTCACAAGTAACTCTTCCCCAACATCCCTTTTCGATCGTGCCTCTTGAAGTGCACGTCAGCGTCTCTGATCGTATCGGCCGCGGTAGAAGCTGTTCAGGATCAGGGCAAGCCTTACCCCCAGCAACACACCGACTCCCGCGATCGATAGATCCGACATGGAGGGCATGGAGTAGTTGGGCGATCGGGCCTTCTCGAGACTAGACCTGAGCATGGCCAGAACTCCGGGCTGTCCCCGGTACCATTTCGCGTCGTACTCGGACCAACCGCTCATGAGCCCCTCGTAGTACACGCTAGTCCCCGACGAGTTGGCCGCCGGAACCAGGCGAAGCCGGTCGAACGCTCGATACTCGCCTGACTCTTCGTCGAGACCGTAGCGAATGATCCAGAAACCTTCGTCGAAAATGTCCCGAGGCTGGGGGATGGATTCGCTGAAGTCGGCGAAAGAGTCAAATGCCGACAGAGAAGGCGTCGCTACCTCGACCGCCGTCCCGTCACTGTAAACGATCAGCTTGGCGGATCGCCCTTTCGCTTGCGCGGTTCCTGGAGAAGCCGCTGAAACCAGAAATGCGATGGATGCTACGAAGAGGGGAAGGACCAATCGACGGGTCCACATACCGTCCTCCACGTGAACCACTTCACAAGAAACTGACCTCAACTACATCGACAGGCATCCTGGATGGCTATCATCGCACGAGGCAACACGAAGTGTCAACTTGTGAAATGGGTCCGGGTGCATCCCCGTTGCCCTGGCATGAAGCCGGGCGATCATTGCCAGGCGAGTCCAAGCACAGGATGCACACTGCATTTGTGGGGGTGATCGGGGGAGATCGCGTTTCCCCCATCAACGTCCCACGCCCCTCGGCCCCCTTCCGCAAATGGCCGTTGTTGGAGCGCTCCGTTGAGGACGACCTCGGCCATCCCTTCCCGCATGATTCGGGCATTGGAGCAGTTCGACTCAACAGAGGTCGTTATCCGGATTGGGGGCGCCCGAGCTCGTATCCGCTCGATGTCCACCCAGGATCACGTGTCCTCTCTCTTCTCTTTCCAATCTCTCGCCTTGTGTTCAACTTGTCGAACGTGCTCCGTCTTTGCATCGGCGTACGCATTGGTGTCATTCTTGAACTGCGCTGCCAGGCCCATCTTGAGGCGCTCGTATTGTTCCGCCTCGTCCGGATAGGCGCGCAGGTAGTCTCTAAACAGTATGTGGCGTTCACCCTCAGGATCGCCGTCCAGGAAGCAATGCAATTGGTGCGATCGAATCTCTTCGATCTCTTTCACGAAGTATCTGCGGCCTGGTATGCCGAACTCACCGCGGTCGACATATCCGATCGCTTCGAGCTCGCTGCTGCTTGCGTCGAGCGAATCCAGATCCCTCACAAACACCAGGAAGTCAAGCACGGGCTTGGCTTTGATCCCGGGGATGGCCGTGCTGCCGATGTGGTGGATGGCGACCACCTCATGGCCCAGGGCGCGCGAGATACGCCAAGCCTCGGCCCTGGCCATCTCGGCCCATTTGGGATCGTGATCCACGAGCACGATGTCGGGCGGCATGAGCTCGGCCTCGCGGAATCGAGCAGGACGTGTTCCATTAAAGCACGCATGCTTCGGATGGATCCAGTCGGAGTTGCTGCCGGCCGCCTCGCTCGGCCCGCCCTGTGCGCGGGGTCTACCCGATCAGCCGTCGGAGGACGAGCAGGACAGCCAGGCCCCCAGGCCGGAGAGGCGTCAGCGCCTCGCCAGAAGGTTGGGATGCCGCGGACGGCGCCAGGTACCACTCCCAACGAATGCACCGCCAGGCAGGCGGCGATCCCAAACGAGACCACCCGCGTGTTGCGTAGTGGATCGCCGATGGCCATGCTGAATGGAACGGCGATGATGAAGTGACCGAATGATCGTGCGGTTTGCGCTTAGAATAGTAGCGATCTCGTCATTGATCACGCGGCACAGATCAGTGCAAAGCAGGGCTGAGCAGCCCGCTGCCCGGCAGCCCCGACAGCGTGTGCCTTCCACCTGCCCTTCGCCACTGAACGGCACTGTGCGGAGACCCATCTTGTGGAGACATCTTCTGTATCTGCAGGCTTGCGTTCTTTCTGGTGGGCGCACTGGCCTGTGATTTCCCTCCTTCTGATAGGAGTCATCGTCGGCCTCTGGCTCGGAAATGACTACGGGATTTCGCTCGATGAGGGGGCAAACGCCGAAACAGGCGAGCAAGCCCTTCTGGCATACGGCGGCTCAGGGGACTACTTTTCGCTCCCGGCTCTGGCGGATCATGGGCCTGTCTACTTCATGGCTTTTGTCTCGAGTTCACGGATCATCCACAATCTTGTCCCCAGTTGGAGTGTGCCGGATGGTCGACATCTAACGAACTACGCAATGTTCCTTATCGGCGTGTTGGCCTTCTATCTTATCTGTCGAAAGTTCATGGCTCAGACGTATGCCTGGATAACGACCATCCTCTTCGCCACACAGCCCCTGCTGATCGGTCACGCCTTCATCAACCAGAAGGATATCCCCTTTATGACCTTGTTCGTAGCCAGCCTGGCGGTTGGATTGAAGTGGCTCGGCCAATCGACAAGAGCGAATGTCGCTCGTACGGAGATACCAGGTGAGCAGCGAAAGACGGTTGCTCCGACCAGATGGGAGATGATCAAGGCGGAGTGGCATGACCTTCGTGTGGGACAAAAGAGGCTTCTACTCGCCTTCTGCATCGTCGCATGCCTTCTTGCAGTTGACCTGCTGCTTGCACGCTCGATCGAGCACGCCGGAAGGGGACTCGTGGTGGCCGCATTCAATGGCCGGGCACCGGCACCCATCCAGCGCATCTTCGAATGGATCGCTACGGATGCCTCCAAGACGCCGGTGGACTTATACCTGGCCAAATACGACGGCATGATGAGTTTGCTGCGGCAGATCCTTGCGCCGATCTTGATCTTCTCCGCCTTGATCGCCTGCAGCATTCGCCTGCGTTCGTTCGGCGAACTCTGGGGGTTCTCAAAGAAGGCGACCTCAAGCACGACCATGCTCTCGGCGGGCGTCTTACTGGGACTCCTGATCTGCGTCCGACAGATCGGGGCCTTCGCCGGTGGGTTGATCAGTCTGGGCTTTCTGCTTCGCCGTCAGGTGAGTGCCGTGTACCCGTTGATCCTCTATTGGGTTGTGGCGGCGTGCGTGACGGTGGCGACATGGCCATATCTCTGGCCCGATCCGGTCGGACGCCTCGTCGAGAGCATGCTCCAGGTTGGCAACTTCCCCAGCCACAATGTCCTGTTCCAGGGGCAAGTGTTCAGCTCGACTAACCTGCCCTGGACGTATTTCCCTACTCTCGCCGGACTTGAACTGACCGAGCCGGTCGTCATTTTCGTGATCATCGGATTCGTTGCAGTCATTTGGAGGTGGCTCGTCGTTCGACATGGGACTCTCAAAGTCGAACACGTCATCATCGGACTTTGGGGTGCCCTCCCGCCGATCGGCCTGTTGTTCTTTGGGATGGGTGTGTATGGCAACATACGCCAATTGTTGTTTGCCTTACCTCCATTCTTCATTCTTGCCGGGAAGGGAATAGAGTTTGCGGGTTCCGCTCTGCGATTCAAGCTCTCAGGTGTCTTGTTGGCTGGACTTATCCTATTCCCGGGGATCACCGGGATCGTCACGCTTCATCCCTACGAGTACACATACTTCAATCTCTTCACCGGGGGCACTTCAGGGGCAGATGGCGAGTACCAGTTGGATTCCTGGTGCATCTCATATCGGGAAGCAGTTGAAGCTGTCAGCTCTATCGCCGAAGCAAATGCGACGGTCCTGGCCATCCCGCAGTCCAATCAGGTTCCGCCATACTTGAGATCCGATCTGAAACTGGTGACCGGCCGACGCAACATACCCCAGGCCGATTTTGTCGTGACATGCACGTATCGAGATTCCGAAGGGTGGGGAACAGACGACTTCAAGCTGGCATATGAGGTCGAGAGGGAAGGAGCCGTTTTCGCCAAGGTCTGGAAGAGACAGAGTGTTCAGTAAGGGAGGCAGCCCATGGGCTCTACCTTCATCTTTCCTGGCTCGGGGATTCTCAGCGTGAAATTGGCGGATCGTCCGGGCCTCACGCTCGCGCAGCCTCGACGACGGATCCAGGGCCGACCAGCGGGAACAGCAGCCGCAATCCCTCCCTGGCGAAGATCGCCGTGGCCCCGCTGAGGATTGGTACGGCCGAGAAGGTCATCAAACGGATGCTGCTCCAGATGATAGCGCGCGACTCGTCCACTCCTCGAATTCGCCAGATCCACATCGTCAGAGTCTCTCGAGAAATCATCAAGAGCCCTCGAACACCGTCGATGGGTCTCGGGTTCTCCTTCCATCGCCCCTGACACCGCAGAGGCAGTCCGTTGAAGCCGACAAAGGGCCCACGCCGGCGCGTGAGGCAGAGTCCGTAGGCGCTAGCCTGGCCCAGGCCTTCGTGCCGCGTGGCCACGGCCGAAGGACCTCCCGACACAGGGTCTATAATCACGCGGGGTAGATGATGCATCATCTCATCGATTTCGAACCTGTGGGCAGACGGGGGCAATGCTCCGCCGGGAGCACGTTGCTGGAATGCGCCCGATTCCTGGGAGTGGGGCTGGTCAACGTGTGCGGCGGGTCCGGTGATTGTGGCACGTGCATCGTCCAGGTTGTGGACGGTGAGGTGTCGTCGCCCCAGCCTGAAGAAGAGGAATTCCTGCGGCCGGAACAGATCTCTCAGGGTTATCGGTTGGCGTGCCGCGCTACTCCGCTCTCTGACTGCAGGGTGAGGGTGCCGCTCGAGTCGTTGATTTCCGAACAACGCACGCAGGTCGAAGGCGAGGAGTTGGATGTGAAGCCCGACCCCGCGGCCGTTGCCTATCCAGTCACCCTGACGCCCCCTACTTTGAGCGACCTTCGAGCCGACGCCGAACGCCTCATCGACGCGCTGCAGGAGCAGCATGACCTGAGCGTAACGACGGTCGATATCGATGTGCTGCGTCTCATCTCGCCTTGCCTGCGTGCCAGTGTCGATTCAACAGAGGCTGGCTGGCGTGGTCAGGCCGTTGTGCGTGGGAACGAAGTCGTCGGCCTGCTTCCGAACGGCGCGCCTGCGATTGGCCTTGCGGTAGACCTGGGCACGACCAAGATCGCGGCGTATCTGGTCGATCTTTCCACGGGCAAGACCCTGGCCACACGCGGTTTGATGAATCCTCAGATCTCCTATGGCGAAGATGTCATCGCCCGTATTACTCTGGCCGACAAGGATGAGGGAAGTGCATCGCTGCTGCGGGAGCTTGTGGCCCAGGAGCTGAATCGAGTCGCCTCCGAGCTCTGCGCCGAGATCGAGGCGAAGGCGGATCACATCGTCGACGCAGTCATCGTGGGCAACACGGCGATGCACCACCTCTTCCTCGGACTTCCGGTGAGGCAGCTCGCTCGGGCTCCGTACGTTCCCGCGGTGGCCTCCCCACTGGACATCAGGGCGCGCGATCTGGGACTGAAGTTTTCACCCGGATGCTACATTCACGTTCCGGCGGTCGTCGCCGGCTTCGTCGGCGCCGATCACGTGGCCATGCTCCTGGCAACGGAGATCGAGCGTTGCACCGGTGTCGCCCTGGCAATCGACATCGGCACCAACACCGAAGTGTGTCTATGTGATGGAGGAGCTCTGACCAGTGCATCGTGCGCCTCCGGCCCGGCTTTCGAGGGTGCCCACATCAAACACGGAATGCGAGCGGCCAGCGGCGTCATCGAGCGTTTGCGATTGGTCGATGATCGAGTGGAATATCAGACGATCGGCGGCGGCCCTCCGGTTGGATTGTGCGGGTCGGGCATTGTCGATACCATGGCCCAGCTCACGCTCGCCGGAGTGCTCGATCGCAACGGGCGCATGCACAAACACCCGCGGGTGCGCGATGTCGGCGGCGTGCGCGAGTTCGTTCTGGTCGACGAGCCCGATCTGCACAGCGGGGATAGCGGCGATCTGCGACGGGGCGCCATCACCTTCACCCAACGGGACGTACGCCAACTGCAGCTCGCCAAGGGCGCCATGCGCGCCGGCATCGAGTTGTTGATCGAGTCGAGCGGACGGAAGGCGGAGGATATTGATTCAGTGATCATCGCTGGCGCGTTCGGCAGCTACATCGACGTCGCAAGCGCGATCGAGATCGGACTGCTTCCCAGGCTACCGCTTGAGCGATTCCGCCAGGTGGGGAACGCCGCTGGCATGGGCGCAAAGCAGGCGCTCATCTCACGCGCCAGGCGGGCCGAGGCGCGGGCGTTGGCCTCCCGCATTGGCTACCTCGAACTGGCCGGGCATCCCCGGTTCTCATCCGTCTTCGCCCAGGCTATGCTTCTGGGCTAACCTCGCCCTCTTTCCATAATAATGGCAGGTCGGGCGACCTGCTTCTAGCCTTCACATAGCATTCCAGGACTCCCTTCCTCTGTCCTCACCGTGGAAGAGCCGCGCGACTGCGGTGTGAATAGGCTGCCCCCGCGCCTGGGCTTCTCCAGGAGAGTTCCCATGCGCCCGCACCCCCTGCCCCCTCCCCCCTCCCCCGCCCTGCAACACGATGGTCCGTTCTGTCGGCTCAAGCGGGGGAGAGCGCCCCGATGGATGAAACAAGCGAAAGCCTGGCCGAGATCGTTGGCGAGGCGAACGTGGTCCAGGATCCCGGCATGGGGGAGCCCTTCTCGCTGGCTCACGATCTGACTCTCGCTTTGAAACCTCGCTGCACAGTCAGGCCGAGCGATGTGGGCGAGGTGCAAGAGATCGTCGCCTGGGCGAATGAGACACACACGCCGCTGGTGCCGATGAGCTCAGGTGAGCCACACCTGCACGGAGGCACCCTCCCCTCCGAGCCCGATTCCGTCATCGTCGACCTGAGCGGGATGAAGCGGATCCTCCGGCTCGATCGCAGAAACCGGCTGGCGCTGATCGAGCCAGGCGTTACGTTTGCCGAGCTTCAACCCGAGCTCGAGAAGCAAGGCCTTCGATTGGTCACACCCCTCATGCCCCGATCCTCCAAGTCGGTCCTGGCCAGTCTGCTGGAGCGCGAGCCGGTGACCTCCCCGCGATACCAGTGGAACTTGCTCGAGCCGCTGCGCAGCCTGGAGATCGTGTGGGGCAACGGCGACAAATTCTGGAGCGGTGGAGGGACGTTCCGGGGTGAAACGGAGGAAGACTGGCGGGAAGGCAAGATCCCTTTGGTGGGCCCCGGTCCGGGCCAATTGGACTTCTACAAAATGGTGTCCGCCGCTCAGGGCAGTATGGGAATCGTGACCTGGGCCTCAGTCAAGTGCGAGGTTCTCCCGGACTTTCGCAGGCTGTTCATAGTCCCTGCGGAAAAGCTCGAAGCGCTGCTGGACTTTGCCTACCGTTTGTTGCGCTTCCGATTCGCCGATGAGTTGTTCATCGTCAACGCCGCCTGCCTGGCGGCTATCCTGGCCGGCGATGCCGCTGCGCTCGGCCGACTGAGGGCGGACCTGCCGGCCTGGTGTGTGGTTGTAGGCATTAGCGGCGGGCAGATCCTGGCCCGCGAGCAGGTTCGCGCCAGGGAACAGGACATCGGCGACATCGCCCAGCAATTCGGGCTGCGTCTGGCCTCCGAAGCCGGGGTGTGCCGGGCGGGGCAGCTGATGGAAGTCATCAGCAAACCATCCGCCGAACCCTACTGGAAGCTCCGGCACAAAGGTGGCGGGCAAGAGCTGTTCTTCCTGACGACCTTGGGGAAGACACCCGGTTTCGTTGACACGATGTACATGACGGCCAACGAACTGCAGCGGCAGTCGGCGGACATCGCCGTCTACCTGCAGCCGGTCCACCAGGGTGTCGGTTGCCATTGCGAGTTCGTCATCCCCTTCGACCGACATGATTCGAACGATAAGCACAAGGCCCTCGAGCTGTTCCGTCGCGCCAGCCGCAGGCTGTTCAGACAGAAAGCCTACTTCTCACGGCCGTACGGCATATGGGCCAGCATGGTCTTCAACGCTGACGCCCGAACGACGATGGTCACGCAAACGGTCAAGCAGATCTTTGACCCCAACCGTGTGATGAACCCAGGGAAGCTGTGCTTCTAGGCTTCGTGCCGCACAGGAGTCGACATGACGCTGGAAGATTTCGCGGCGGAGATGGACCGGTGCAGCCAGTGTTCCTACTGCAAATGGATCCCGTTTGATCAGGTCAAGAGCTGGAGGTTCGCCAAGAACTGTCCGAGCGTGGCCTTCCACAACTTCAACAGCTACTCCGCGCGCGGTCGCTACGCTGTCGCGCGTTCGCTGTTGAAAGGAGACAGCGGCTTCTCCGAGGAGGTACGCCGCATCGTCTTCACCTGCCTGACGTGCGGATCATGTGACGTGAGCTGCAAGATCTGTCGCTACAACCTGGAACCTCTGGAGATGGTGCGTGAGCTCAAATTCCATATGGTTGAGCACGGCCAGGGATTGGATGCGCACCGGGAAGTGGTCGAGCGACGGATGGTGACAGAGGCTACCCCGCGGCCGCCGGACCCCCACCGCGGAGATTGGGCGCATGGTCTGGACGTTCCACGATTGCCGGCCGATCAAGCACAGGTGTTGTTTCACGCCGGTTGCCAGCTCAGCTTCGACAATGACTTACAGCAATCCGCCAGAGCCAGCGTGCTCATCTTGCAAAGAGCCGGGGTCGATGTCGGCATCATGGGAGAGCACGAAATCTGCTGCGGTGGGCGGATCTACTCGATGGGGTACCGTGAGCCATTCGAGAGACTGGCCGAGGCCAACATGCACGCCTGGGCTCGAGCCGGGGTGAAGACGGTGGTCACCTCGTGCGCCGATGGCTATCATGCCTTCAAGCGGCTGTACCCGCAGTTGGGGTCACAGGTGGAGGTCCTGCACACGGTCGAGTTGGTCGCCCGATTGATCCGCCAGGGAAAGCTCACCTTCCGCACAGAAGTGCCCCTGACCGTGACCTATCACGATCCCTGCCATCTGGGCCGGCAGGGTGAACCCTATGTCGCGTGGGACGGTGTAGAGAAGAAGATCCGCGGCCAGATCGTAGTCTACGAGCCGAACCGACCCAGGTACAACGGCGCGTGGGGCATCTACGATCCGCCCCGAGAGATCTTGAGGAGCATCCCCGGAGTGGAGCTGGTGGAGATGGAGCGAATACGCGAGTACAGCTGGTGCTGTGGCGCGGGGGGCGGCGTGCGCGAGGCTTATCCTGAGTACTCGCGCTGGACCGCCGCGGAGCGCATCGCCGAGGCCAGGGCCACCGGAGCCGAGGCGCTGGTCAGCGCCTGCCCGTGGTGCGAGCGCAATTTCCTTGACGCCATGGACACCTCGGGCGCACCGATGAAGATCTACGACATCCTCGACCTGGTGCAGATGGCGCTCTAGGAGAGATCGATCATGACGCTTTCCAATGACGTGTACGGCGCCCTTGAAGACATCGTCGGCCCGGAGAACATCTCCGCCGATCCAGCGGTGCTCGATTCTTACCGCTACTCACTGGCGCACACCGCCATCCACATCGGTCCCTACTATGACACCTTCACCCCGCGCGGCGCGGCCGTGTTGCTGCCGGGCAGCACCGAGGAAGTGCAGGCGATCGTTCGATTGTGCAATCGCCACCGGATTAGGTTCAAAGCCTCGAGCACTTTCTGGTCGGCTCAGGGCTATCCCTCGCACGAAGACACCCTGCAATTAGACATGCGCCGGATGGACCGCATCCTGGAGATCGACGAGAAGAACATGTTCGCCGTCATCGAGCCCGGGGTGATCGGCGCCACGCTCCAGGCCGAAGCGATGAAGGTGGGGCTGAATGCCCACATCCCCGGATCAGGCTGCAGCTGCTCCATCCTGGCCACCGCCACCTCCTACTTCGGCTCCGGTCCGAGCAACCTGTACGGTGGGTGGCAATATGACAACCTGCTGGCGATGGAATGGGTGATGCCCAGCGGCGATCTCTTCCACACAGGGTCACTGGGATCGGACTGCGGTTGGTTCTGCGGCGAAGGTCCCGGCCCGAGCATGAAGGGGATCGCCCGAGGCTTTCTCGGGGCCAAAGGCTCCATGGGCGTATTCACCAAGTGCGCCGTCAAGCTCTTCGCCTGGCCCGGACCGCAGAGCCTCCCGGTGCAGGGCACCGTGCCGGCCTATCGAGTCGAGCTGCCGGACAACTTCAGGGCGTATACCGTGGCCTTCCCGACATGGAAAGCGTGGGCAGATGCGGCGCAATTGATCTGGGAAGCCGGTATCGGATACCTGGCCCATCGTCAGTACAACATGTTCGGACGGGACCTGAAGTTCGGCATGGTGAAGATCCTCACCGATCCCACCAAGACTCTGGGAGACCTGGAGCACGTCCTGGCTGACCCCGAGGTGCAGCGCGTCACCCGGGAATCGGCGCGGGACTTCCAGATCGTGCTGGCCGGCATGACACGGCGCGACCTCGAGTGGCAGGACATGGCTCTCGATGAAATCCTCGCCCGCACTGGAGGGTGGAGGGTCGAAGCGATGAATACGCCGGAGATCAACCAGTGGATGCTTCTCTACCTGATCCGGCTGGGTCATAAGAATTTAAACCTGGTCTTCGGTGGTTCCTATGACGGATGCTTCGGGCTTCTGGGCCCGGTGGACTATGGCACCTCCCACGTCGAGGAGGCCGGCGAGTTCAAGAAGGAGTGGGAGAAGCGCGGAGCAATTGTCGCCGGAGGCGGCGATTGCTCCATGGGACCCATCGGCGGGCAAGGTGGAGGCGGAACCTGCCTGTGGGAGAACTTCACGTGCTTCGATCCGCACAGTCGCGAGTCGACCGAGGGCACCCTGGAGTTCTTCGATGCCTGCACTGAGTACGGGCTTGCACGCGGCTGGGGTGTGGGCATGGAGAAGTGGAATAACGCCGCCCGCGGTCCCGACGGCCGGGCCACGCCAAAAGAGGCGCGCGATCAGATGCATCGCTCCGCGCCCCAGCCGTCGGTCTTTCGCTACCAACACAAGATCAGGCAGGCATTCAACCCCAACGATCTCGGCGACGCCTACTACGAGACGTTGGACGATTGAGCCGGCGCTCCCCACTTGCGTGGATGGGCACGTCCAACTGAGGATGAAGGGGCGTATTCCATCTTGGGGGACATGTCCTCTTCGTGGGGGGGGGGGGGGGGGGTGTGGGGGGTGGGGGGAGAGGGCACCCAACCCCCCCCCCCCCCCCCCCCCAAAGACCCGCGGGGAGAGAGTGGGGGGTGGGGAGGGGGGAAAGTGCGTTTTCCCCCTTCTCCCTCCACAGCTCCCACTACCCCCTCCGCAAATGGCCGTTGTTGCAGCGATGGGCATGAGGCAGACTTCGGCCATCCCTGCGTGGACCTTGATCTCGGGCATGCAGGCTACAGGATCCAACAAGGGCCGGCGTGGTGTTGAAGGAGTTGCGCCGAGAGCCCTGAGGGGAATCCTCGAGTCCAACGTCGGCTGATCCTGCACGCATGCAAAGGGCGCCCATCCGGGCGCCCTTTCTTCGGAGACGGTACGGGGTCGGGATCCTTGGAGACCGCTTCGGATGGCGCTCAAACGGTCAGGGTCGAAACCAGATCCCGGATGTAGTCGCGCATGGTCGTGGAAAGATCGTATTTCCCGTCGTGCAGGCTCCAGTCGAACACGATGCCTCTGGCCATCACAAAGAGGAAACGGGCGATCTCCTGCGGATCGCGGTCAGCCCGGATCTCGCCCTTCTCCTGGCCGCGGCGGATGATGTCCTCCAGGAGCACCAGCATCGGCCTGCCCTTCTGCGCGAAGAACTTGATCTTGGGGTTGAAAAGCTGGCGGGTCAAGTCCACGCCGCTGTCCAGATTGAACCTGGCGTAGTGGTCGAAGTACTCAATGATCTGGTTTGGTACCCTCCTCCGCTTGAGTTGGGATGCCACCTTTGTGGAGAAATACTCGTCTGCCCGCCGGAAGATCTCGGCCAGGATGTCATCCTTGGAATCGAAGTAGTGGTAGAAGGCTCCCACGGAGACGCCCGCCTTCTTGCTGATGTCCGCAATCGTGATCCGTTCGAATCCCCTGCGGTCCATCAGCTCGATGGCGGCCGCGTAGATCCTGTTTGAGGTCTCGATCGCTTGGGCCTTGCGGTTGGTCGCGGCTTTCTTCGGCATGTTCCATCCAAAAGAGCACGAGCCTCATCGATGATCGGTTGGCTTTGCTTCCATGTATATCACGAGGACGAGCCTCCGCAAAGCCCGGCTCGGAGGCCGGTGTCGGCCGGGTGACAGGATGCCAGGTGCCGCTTCCAGATGAGATCGGGAGGCCGATCGCCGAGGCACTCGCGATGACCGGAGAGTATTCTTGGTTGATCCGGCCGCGGACAGACGGGGGGCGACCGAAGGCTGAGCCAGCCACAGACTATACGGGGAGTGCGGTCTCCCTGGTTCCCACGATGAGGTGCTAGTGTCCTATTCCTTGCGAGGTCGCTTGTACATTCCCAAACCAGGCTTATAGCTCTTCTCGTCAAGGAACTGCTTGAAGCCCTCTTCACGCTCGTCCCCGGCGACGAACCAAAGTTGCTCCTGCTTGGAAATGAGGTAGTCCTCCGACAGATCCCTGTCGATTTGCTGCACTCTCTTGAATGCCTCCGTGGCCCCCTTCGGGACGGCGGGGCTCTTCTCCAGCAGGACATCCGCCAGCTGGCGAACGCGCCCGCGCAGCTTGTCTCTGGGCACTGCTTCGTTGACCAGCTCCATCTGGGCGCCTTTGCGCCCGTCGAACTGCTCGCCGGTCATGTTGTGAGAGAGTGCATCGCGAGTCCGCATCGTTTCAGCCAGGGCGCGGCTCACGTTGCCGGCCGGGAGGATGCCCCAGTTCACTTCGGATAGGCCGAATTGCGCGTCCTCCGCGACGACGACATCAGAGACATTTCTCGTTATGCACTCCCTTGTTGTAGCACTTTCTAATGCACCAACCTGGCTACTCTGCGTCCAGCAGAATTCGCGCATCCAAAATGCTGTACCCGTCTTCATAGATGCGAAT
>CAZGRL010000056.1:0-24232 GCA_964528155.1 uncultured Anaerolineaceae bacterium | reverse complement strand
GCCGTCAGCATGGAATCCTTCGCGATCGAGGCTGGGGCGGCCCAACTCGATTTGGGCCAGCTGGCCAACGCCAATACCGGGCGGATGGATTTCGCATTGGGCGGCGGTGACGTGACCCTGGACTTTTCCGGGGAACTCAAACAGGATCTCGGAGTCAGTATCAGCGGGGCGGCAGGGAATTTCACGATCAATGTACCGGAAGGTAGAACGGCCAGCCTCACCACCAGCGGCGGGTTGATTTCCGTCAATACCGGCGATGGTTGGACTTCCGAAGGCGACAGCTACACTCACGAAGGTAGCGGACCCAAGATTGACATTCAAATCACTGCCGGCGCCGGCAACGTCAATCTGCGGACAAATTGAGCCGGGCCTGAACGACGCACCCGGCTTTCGGGATCGTCGGGCCGAGGATCGAGCTTGGCCATAGAGCATGGGTCATCACGCCGCCGGGCAAAGGAGGATCGATGGCGGATCTTGCCGAGCGCGTCGCGCTCGTGACCGGCGGTGGCACAGGCATCGGACGGGCAGTCGCGCTGGCATTGGCCGACCAGGGCGCCCAGGTATGCATTTGCGGGCGTCGTCCAGGACCACTCGCTTCAACCAGGAAGGCGATCGAATCGGGTGGCGGCAAGTGCATCGTGATCGAGGCGGACGTGTCCGATGAGGCTCAGGTCGAGCATCTCGTCCAAGCCACCGAAGACGCGCTCGGGCCGATCGTTATTCTGGTCAACAACGCCGGGGTCGGCGGCGGCAGCGATATTCACGAGCATCGAATCGAAGATTGGGACCGGATTATGGCCGTCAATCTGAAAGGGCCATTCCTGCTTTCCAGAGCGGTCCTCCCGGGGATGAGAGCCCGACGGCAAGGTCACATCATCAACATCAGCTCGGAATCCGGGCTTGAACACTACGCCGGAAACGGCGCCTACGGAGTCGGCAAGCACGCCTTGAACGACCTGGGGGAGTACATTCAGCGCGAGAACCAGGAGTATGGGATAAGGGTGGACACAATCTGCCCGGGGATGGTCGTGACCGATATGACCGAGAACAGCATCGGCCTTGATCACTCGAAATGCCTTTTCCCAGAAGACATCGCCGACCTTGTCTTGTGGCTCGTCACCCGTCGGCCGAACATCAAGATCGGCAACCCCATCCTTATCCAGACGATGCTGAATCCCTGGGAGTGACAGGGTTGGCTCTAGAGACAGCATGAGGGGCCGCCTTCGGGCGGCCCCTCATGCTGTCTCTAGAGCAGCTACTCGGCCGGGCCACGGCAGTGAATCCTCAAGCCGGCCGCCGAGGTCTCGCCCACAATACCGGCTCGACCTAGAAGATACCTCGAATCACCAGCAGAAAACCAAAGATCAGGAGCGGGATGCCGACGGGCGCGCCGACGACCGTCAACGTCGCCAACAAACCGAGGATCATCACGACAATCCCCAGGACGACGGCGACCAGCCTTCCCGTCAAGCCGATGATCAGAGCCAGCAGCCGCCACAAGGCGACGAACGGCCAGAAGTACCAGGCAACCCTATTCGTGGTATGAAGCATGTCGACCTCCATATCGATGTGTCCCCGGTTCGTTTGCTGCACCGGGGAGACACTCATCAAGGAGTCTACCGGCTTCCACTCTCGAACTCTATCAGGCGCCTGACAACGATCTGACTGTCTGCTGCGCGCTGACGGTCGTTGCCGCTATTCGGGCCAGGGGACCCGCGATCGATCCCGGATCTGCGCTAGAAACCAATCAGGTACTGGGAGATCGACATCCCAAGCAGGGCGATGACCAACAGACCGGCTGTCACCATCCCACTCGAACCGAGTCGGGCGCCAAGCTGCTGTAGCTCGGCCAGCTTCTCCGGGCTGGGCGGTCCGCCGGAGTCGTGGATCTCCTGCGCCACTCGCCCCATTCGTGCCGATGTCCCGCCGACGGCGATGCCGCCGTATGCTGCGGCAACGATCCCAGCGGCCCCACCGATTGTCAGAGCAAGCCCCGGGCCGCTTGTGATCCAGGCGCCGTTCAGATGGCCGGATGTCCTCCAATACAGGAGCAGACCGGCCAAGACGGTCAACCCGGCGGCGATGGCCTGCACCCGTTACATTCTCCCCTGGCGCGCGACGTGTTGCATGAACTTGCCACCGTCAGGCCCGGCGAATCTGACGGCCGGCGTGATCGCGCCGACAAGAAAGAACGTCCCCCCAGCCCAGAACACCCCCGAGAAGATATGGACGATCCTCAACAAGATAACGTAATAGGTACCGAGCACAACATCCTCCTTTAGCGGCGAGTTCCCATCCTCACCGAGATGGGTCGATGCTCAAAATGGCGGCCGGGGTTGTACTTCCGCGTCCACGACCAGACAATGTATGGAACGGCTCCGACGGGTGAGTAGTTCGTGAGAATCCGCGTCTCTGCCCCCGGCAACGATCGACGGCACCGCCGCGCCTGTAACGAGAGGGGACGAGGCCGGAGCGCCAGAGCATGGTTCGACTACGGCCGTTGGGGTTCGTCCGGTGATTCAGCGGATAAGCGCCCGCGCGAGTTCCAGCTGCTCCTTCAAGGCCCCCGGAGACGTCCCGCCAGCGGCAGTCCGTCGTCCCAGGGCATTCCGCGCCTCGAACACCCGGCCGGCATCGTCGCCGAAGTCCGAGCTTATCCGCCTCAACTCGTCCCCGCTCAGCGCCTGGAGCGGGAGGCCGAGCTCTTCCGCCCGTCGAACGGCGGTCCCCACCAGGTCGTGGGCAGCGCGGAAAACAACCCCCTTCTGCACGAGGTAATCGGCCAGATCCGTGGCAAACATCTCGGGGGTCAAGGCCGCGACCATTCGATCCGGGTTGAGCCTCAGCGTGGAAACCACACCAGTCATCACAGGAAGCATGAGCTCGAGCGTGTCATACGCCTCGAACACGAACTGTTTATCCTCCTGCAGGTCTTTGTCGTAGGCTGAGGGGAGCGCTTTCAGTGTCGCCAGCAATCCGGCCAGTCCACCGATCAACCGCCCCGACTTGCCGCGGGCCAGCTCGAGGGAGTCCGGATTTCGCTTCTGCGGCATCAGGCTCGACCCGGCCGCATACGCGTCATCCATCTCGACAAAGCCAAACTCAGCCGTGCTGAAGATGATCAGTTGCTCAGCTAACTGGCTGATATGAACGCCGATCAGAGCACAGGCGAACACGAAATCCGCGGCGAAGTCGCGGTCCTTTACCCCATCGAGGCTGTTCGATGTCACACTGTGAAAACCCAGCTCATCCGCCAGGGCCTGACGATCGACAGCGAAGGCGACCCCGGCCAGGGCCCCGGATCCGAGTGGCATCACGCCGGCAGACTCGCGCACATTGCGAAGCCTGCCCCGATCTCTCTGCAACGGCCAGAAATGTGAAAGGGCCCAGTGCCCCCAGGTGATGGGTTGGGCACGTTGCAGGTGGGTGTACCCGGGCATCGGGGCATCCAGCCCTGCCTCGGCAGACGCGTGAAGCGAGCTCTGCAGGTCGCGCAGGTTCAGATCCAAAGCGTCGCAGGCGCGCATGATCCATAGACGAAGATCCGTCGCCACCTGATCATTGCGACTCCGACCTGTGTGAAGTCGCCCTCCCACCTCCCCACACAGCTCTGTCAGGCGACGCTCCACGGCGGTGTGGATATCTTCATCTGTGGCGGATGCCTCAAAGGTTCCCTGGACGAACTCGCTTCTCACGCGCTCGAGGCCCTCCTCGAGCCTGCGTCCATCTTCTTCTGAGAGCACCCCCGCCCTGACAAGGCCATGCGTCCAGGCGATGCTCCCGTCGATGTCCTCGCCGGAGAGGCGGATGTCGATCGGCAGGCTGGCATTCATCCGCTCGAATTGCCGATCGACAGGAGCCTTCATCCGGCTACCCCAAAGCTTCATGTTTCTATCGCTCGCGTGGGTGCCACGGGATTCGACGTCTCTTGCAGGCAAGGCCTGCTCATGTGTGATAATCGGCGTTGATCGATACGTACTCGCGCGTCATGTCACACGTCCAAACGGTCGCCTCGCCTGGCCCCATCCCGAGATCGAGATGCACGCGAAATGAGGGCAGTTTGAAAACGGCGGCCAGCTCAGCCGCGGTTGCTTCCGTCGGCGCGCCTTGGTCCACGACGGCAAGCTCCATCCCGGTTTCGGCCGCGATCCAGAGCCGAACAAGCCCAGGGTCGAAGTCGATCCCCGCCCTCCCCGCGGCAGCCAGGATCCGTCCCCAATTGGGATCGCCTCCCGCGAAGGCTGTCTTGACCAGAGGCGATGTAGCGATCGTCCTTCCGATTCTGACCGCCTCAGCTTCGTCGTGCGTCCCGGTGACACGAATCGTGACAAACTTTGATGCGCCTTCCCCGTCGCGCACGATCTTGCGGGAAAGCTCGCCGCAAAGGGCTTCCACCCCCTCGGCGAACTCCGTCAACGAGGCGTAGTCGCTCAGCCTACGACCACTTGCCCCGTTGGCCAGTATGAGGACAGTGTCATTTGTGCTGGTGTCACCGTCGATAGATATACGATTGAACGTTCGCTCTACTGCCGGACTCAGAACGTCTCTCAGAGATTCGGGTGAGATAGCGGCATCCGTCGTGAGCACGGCCAGCATGGTCGCCATGTCGGGATGGATCATCCCCGAGCCCTTGGCCATGCCGCCGATTGTGGCCTCGCCGTCGGCGAGCTGAACGCGAACCGCCAGATGTTTGGGCCGGGTATCGGTGGTCATGATCGCCCGTGCGACCGCCTGGCCCGCTTCCGGCGAAAGCTGATTCGCCGCCAGTGGAATCCCCTCGGCCATCTTCTCGATATCCAGCGGGACTCCGATCACGCCCGTCGATAGGACCAACACCTGGTCGGAGAGGCAGTCTAGCGCCTTGGCGGCGAGTGTCTGAGTGATCCTCGCCGCAGCCATGCCTTTCGGACCGGTACACGCGTTGGCGACTCCGGCGTTCGCCACGATTGCCCTGAGCCTGTCCGAGTTTCCAGCGAGCGTGTCCTTGTCCACGATCACCGGCGCGCCGACGACGCGGTTGCGCGTGAACATGCCAGCCGCCGAGCAATCGGAGTGCGAGTAGATCAGCGCCAGATCTGGCCCGCCGGACTCTTTGAAGCCGCAGCTCACGGCTGCGGCGCTGAATCCAGACGGTGAGGTCACCGTACCGCCCTCGACGATCTTCACCGCACCTCAGTCTCGCTTGAATACCGAGTAGTCGGGAGTCGCATATTTCGTGAGACCGCCTTCGCTGCGTTCGAGCATGGCCAGAACTTTCATCTGAAGTCCGAAAAGATTGATGAACCCTGCTGCGTCGCTCTGATCGTAGACGTCGTCCTTGGCGAAGGTGGCGTAGTCCTCGCGGTACAGGCTGTGCGGGCTATACCTTCCGCTGACGATGACGTTGCCCTTGTACAACTTCAGTCGAACCCAGCCGGTCACCGCCTCCTGGGTTCGGTCGATGAAAGCCTGGATCGCCTCGCGCAAGCTGGTGAACCACTTCCCATAGTACACCAGCTCGGCATAACGCGGAGCCAGCTCGTTCTTGAAGTGGGCCGTGTCGCGATCAAGACAGAGGGACTCAAGCTCGCGATGGGCGGCGTATAGGATCGTGCCTCCGGGCGTCTCGTACACACCTCTGGATTTCATTCCGACTAATCTATTCTCCACAATATCGACGCGACCTACCCCGTTGCGCGCCCCGACAACATTCAGGGTCTCGATGACTCCCGCGGGCGAAAGCGCCTCGCCGTTTACGGAAACGGGAACACCGGCGTCGAATTGGATCTCGACAACTTCCGCCTTATCCGGCGCGTCTTCTGGAGACACGGTCCACTGATACATGTCATCCTCGGGCTCGGAGGCCGGATCCTCCAGATTCCCACCTTCGTGCGAGAGGTGCCACAGATTCCGATCGCGACTGTAAATCGACTTCAAGGTGGCGGCGACGGGCACTCCATGGGCCTCGGCATATGCCAAGGCGTCCTGCCGCGAACGAATGCTCCATTCCCGCCACGGGGCGATGACCTTCAGCGTGGGATTGAGTGCCTTGTATGTGAGCTCGAAGCGGACCTGGTCGTTGCCTTTCCCGGTGCATCCGTGCGCCAGTCCGTCAGCTCCTTCGCTCTCGGCGACGGCAACCTGTTCACGTGCGATCAATGGCCGGGCGATGGCCGTCCCCAAGAGGTAGCGTCGTTCGTACTCCGCTCCGGACCGAAGCATGGGATACAGGAAATCTGCCGCGAAAGTGTCACGCAAGTCCCTGACGACACACTTGCTGGCGCCACTGGCGATCGCCTTTGCCTCGAGGCCGGCCAATTCTTCTCCCTGACCGATGTCGGCGCAGAAGCAGATCACTTCGCAGTCATAGTTCTCCTTGAGCCAGGGCACGATCACCGATGTATCCAGCCCGCCTGAGTACGCCAGAACAACCCTCTTCACGTCATGTTGTTGCATAGGGGCTCTCTCCTCTTCGAACGATCGACCGCGCCTCCCAGCCGGCAGGCTGATCGGGCAAAGTCAGCATCACCGGGTGTTCATCGCACCGGTCACGCAACGGGCATGGGGCGCAATCACGCCAGACTTTCTCCGGAACCTCGACCATGTCAATCTGCATGAATCCGGATTGGATGAAGAAGGGGACGGCGCGTGTCAACGCGAATAACCGCCGCACGCCAAGCGCGTACGCCGCTTCAAACAGCTTTTCCATCAGCGCCCGTCCGATGCCCATGCCTCGACTATTGGGAGCGACAGCAAGTGAACGGACCTCATACAGCTCAGGCGAATAGGCGACCAATGACCCGCAGCCAAGGACCTGATCGCCCTCGACGGCGACCACCCAACGATCGATCGACAGCGATATCTCGGACGGATCGCGCGGCAGCAGCTCACCACGGTGGATGTACGGACCGAGAAGGGCGACGATGCCTTCCACGTCGGACACCGTTGCGCCGCGGACGACGAGTCTCATCCCGGGTTACCCACTGCGTCGAGCGACTCCAGACTCTCCGTCAAGATCGACATCCCGCGGTCGATCTCGTCTGGTTGGATCGTCAGCGGCGGACATATGCGCAACACATTCTCTCCGGCATTGATGACGACGAGTCCCTCGCTCAAGGCGCGTGCCATCAAGGGCTTGACCGGCCGGCTGAATTCCACACCGATGAGCAGTCCTTCGCCACGGACATCCAGAATGTAATCGCTCGGCAATGCCCTCAGGCGCTCGCGCAGGTTGCGACCCTTCGAAGAGACTTGCGCCAGGAGGTCCGGGTCCGAAATGCGATCAAAAACGTGACAGGCGGCAGCGCAGGCGAGTGGCCCTCCGCCGAAAGTGCTGCCATGGTCGCCGACCTCGATCGCCTGCGCGACGCCCTCTGTCACAAGCGTGGCGCCAATCGGCAGACCTCCGGCCAGCGGTTTGGCGAGCGTCATGATGTCCGGCTTGACCCCTGAGGGCTCATGTGCCCAAAGCGAGCCGGTCCTGCCCAGTCCGCATTGCACTTCATCGAACACGAGTAACGCTTGATGCCGATCGCATACGTCGCGCAGCGCACGCAGGAAGGACGAGTCCGCTGGGCGCACCCCGCCCTCACCCTGGAGCGGCTCAACGAAAACGGAGCAGGTTCGATCGGTTACCGCCTCACGAAGAGACCTCAAATCGTTGAGTGGGACGAACGATACGTCCGGCACGAGGGGCGAAAATGGATCACGGTATCGGGCTTTCTCGGTCAGCGACAGGGCGCCCATCGTCCGACCGTGGAAGCTGTGCTCGAATGCGACGACGTGCGTCTTGTCCGGATCGTGCTTTGAGCGCGCCCACTTGCGGGAGAACTTGAGGGCTGCCTCGTTCGCCTCCGATCCCGAATTCGAGAAGAAGACCCTGTCTGCGAACGATGCAGCCGTCAGCCTTCTTGCCAACTCGACCTGTGGAGCCGAGTGGAACAGATTGCTGACGTGGTCAAGCGCCGCCGCCTGTTCTGAGAGGGCCGCCTGCCACCCCGGGTCGGCGTGCCCCAACGCCGAGACCGCGATCCCGGCCGCAAGATCGATGTACTCCTTCCCGCGCGAATCGTAGAGCTTGCTCCCTACCCCGCGAGTGAACACGACGTCCGGCCTGGCGTAGGTCGGGACAAGGAGTTGCGCCGCCGCGGCCGGCACTTGATCAGCTTCCATCCTGAGCCTCCGATGATGGAGATTGCCCGATCGCGTCGGCGTCCATGCACAACGTCGTCCCCAAGGTCTCCTGCGGCAAGCCTGCCAGGTCGACAATGCGCACGGCCGGCACGCCGCCCGAGAGCGCCTCGACGGCGGCGTTCACTTTGGGGACCATGCCGCCGTTGATCTTGCCCTCGGCGATAAGGCGAGCTGAGCGTTCCTGGTCGATCCTCGGAAGGAGCCGGCCGTCGACCACGATCCCATTGACGTTCGACACGAAGTCGAGCGCCTCAGCATGCATGGCCGACGCGATCGCCGCCGCAGCCTGGTCGGCATTGACGTTGTACAGCCTGTTGTCCGGCCCGATCGAGATGGGCGCCACGACCGGCGTCAACCCCTGTGAGAGCAAGATGTTGAGGACCTCGATCCGCACATGTGTAATCTGGCCCACCCAACCCAGATCGGCGCCCTCGCCGTGGAGCTTGCGCACTCGAAGCATCCCACCATCGACCCCGCACAACCCAGCGGCGTCCACGCCATGGCCAACGAGCTCGGCGACGATGCGCTTGTTGATCCAGCCGCACAGGCTCATCACAACTGCCTGGATCGTCTCGTCGTCGGTCACCCTCATCCCGTCGATCTTCAGCGGCTCGATCCCTAGGCGCATCTGAATGGCATCCACCGCCTTGCCTCCGCCGTGAACCACGACGACTGCCTGAGGCATCGCCTTGAGGGCCGAAGCCAGTTCTGCCAAGAACCCCGGTCGATCGAGTTCGTTACCTCCGAGCTTGACAACCCTCACGTGAGCATCTCCCGTGCGTCTTTACAGGAGCCCTTCGGTCTCTGCAAGTCCAAACATGACGTTCATGTTTTGGACTGCCTGTCCCGACGCGCCTTTGAGCAAGTTGTCGATTGCCGAGGTGATGATCAGCGTCCGATCGGTCAGGCACATCCCGATGGCGCAGCGGTTCGTGTGGTTTACGTGTCCAAGCGTGGCCGGCTGATCCTGGGGAAGCACTTCGATGAAGGGCTCGTCGGCGAACGCCTCCAGATAGGCTTCGCGTGCACGCGTCTCGTCCCAGCCGTCTCTAAGCGTGACGTAAATCGTCGAGAGCAAGCCTCGGGGGACTGGAAGCAGGTGAGGCGAGAAGATGACCTGCTGATGCAATCCCGACCACGCCTGCAGCTCTTGCTCGATCTCCGGCAGGTGACGGTGGGCCCGTCCGATACTGTAGGGCTTCAAGTTGTCTGCCACCTCGACAAAGTGCGTCTCCGGCTTTGGTGAACGTCCGGCCCCCGACACGCCCGATTTGGCGTCGATGATCACCCGGCCAACGATCGCATTCCCGCGCGCGAGCGGCCACAGTGCGAGCAGCGCGCTCGTCGGGTAGCAGCCGGGATTAGCCACCAGGTTCGCCCCGGGGAGCCTGACGCGTTCGACCTCAGTCAGCCCATAGACCGCCTGCGTTAGCAATTCCGGACACGGATGGCTCACTCGATACCAATCTGCGTAGACTCTGGGATCCCTTAGGCGAAAGTCGGCACTCAGGTCGACCACACGCACATGTTTCTCCAGCGCATTCTGCGCCACCGGCGCCGAGGCTGTGTGTGGCAGACACAGGAACAGCACATCGACATCGCCGATCGGAGCCTCATCTGGATGGATGAGCCGCGCTGGTGCAGCTCCCGGGTAGACGTCCGCCAGATCTCTCCCGGCATTGCTCTCCGACGCGGCGAAGCCGACGTCCACGCTCGGGTGCCTGCTCAGCAGTCCGATAAGCTCGATCCCGGTGTAGCCTGTCGCGCCAAGAACACCAGCCTGGAGCATGCAACCTCCGGCGACAAACAGAAACCGCCAGACCTCATGTCGGTCTGGCGGGCAAGTACGAATGCACCCGATGGGTTACGCCGGCAACCCCACCAACCAGACCATTGTCTGGCAGCGACGACGAGCACGCGGGGAAGGCACATACGATCGGGACATGATGGACGCAGAATAGGCCATTATGCCGCGTTTGTCAATACCGAGGTACTCGGAGACAGATGTCCGGTCAACTCACGCTCGATTCACCGGTTGACGGGACGTCTTGCTGCCGTAGTGATGCGGACGATTCACGATCGGCGACCGCGCCGGCGCACTCATGGGCGAATTGAACGAGGGCGCTATAGTATCCGATGATGCTCGGGACGAAGTGCCGCTCATCAGCCGCATGCGGCCCGATACCGGACTGCCCCCAGACTACCCCCTGGCCCGCCGGAGCGAAACGAGCGCTTGTCGCCGGAAGCTTCCTCCCGATGGCGGGCTCTTGTCCCGCCGCCTGTCGGATGGCCTCGACTAATTTCACCAACCACGGATTGGAGGCGTCGCATACGATCCCGCCCTCCGACGCGACGGTGAGTACCTCCAGATCTGTATCGGTGCAGAAATCTTCGACCTGCTTCAGAATCGCCTGGGCATCGTCTTGTGGGATCGGTCGGATCTCGAGACCGAGCACAGCCCTGTCAGCGGTCACGTTGTAAATGCCGGGCTCGCCAACCTGGACGAAGGGGAACCGCACCTGGGATGACCAACCGCCGCCGAGTGTCAGCATATGGCCCAGGCGGCGGGAGAGTTCCTCTCTGGCGGCAAACATGCGAGCACTCATCTCGGCCGGCGCGCCACGCACGCCTGTGTGTCCTTTCCGGCCGTGCGCGACGATCTCGAAGCGGAGAAGGCCCCGATTTTCGACGCATAGCTCGCAGAAGAGTTCGCTCCCCCCTTCCCCCGTGCGTTCGCCTGCGATGAGCAACTCAGGCGCATATCCAGATGCAGCCCTCAAGGCTTCGAGCACGTAAGGTGTGCCGGCGGGCTCGGCCTCACCGATCTCTTCGTTCCCTACGAGCAGGACGTTGACCGGCGGGAAAACGCCACCATTGCGGCAAGTGTCCTTCATCCACACCAGGAAGGTGGCTACGACCGTTTTCATGTCCGCCGCGCCTCTCCCCAACAGATAGTCTCCCTCCAATCGCGGCTCGAACTGGCTGTCATCCGGATCGGGCTCGACGACGTCAAAGTGCCCAGAGAGCATGACGGGCCGCTCAAGCCCTCCAGGGAACCCGGCAAGGACGGCTGGGTACCCTTCGCCTTCAAACATCTGGACCTCAAGTCCGGATTGCTTCAGATAGTCGTAGATAAATGTGCCGGCTCGGTGGATGTCAATCAGTCGCTGACGCTGACGTGGGGCATTGCTCACAGACGGGATACGAATGAGCGCCTGTGCCAACTCTACGATCTCTGCAGTCTTGTCCGTATGTTCGACGCTGAAGATACCGTCCAGGGACGCGCGGAAGCGAATGGGCACCTGTGGATCTCGCCGCGCTTCATCCCTGGCGCGCCATAACAACCCTTGCAGCTTCGGGATGTCACCGGTCAGTAGTTTGAGATCGGCGGCAAGGCGACCGACTTCTTCGGAGACGAGAGCCTCGCGTTCTTCGGCCAATTGCCGGAGGAGCTCGACCGGGACAATCGGGTCGTCCCCAATCTCACGGCGGAGGCGCTGGCGCAGCGCTCCCGCAGGATTGGGTGCGCCATCGGCCATTGCCCGCAGCGGTTCGAGCAACGACCACCTTCCCAGGGCTTCAGCCAACGGTCGGATATCCTCAAGGGTCTGGCGCAGGAATTGGCGGAGCGGTACTCTGGCCGCGGCGAGAGGATGTTCAATCGAGGCCTCGAGGCCGCGGCGCGCGGCGGCCGACTCGTTGCGCCTGGCTCTCGCCAGATCCGCGGCATCGTAGGTGAAGGATTCGCCCATCGCCGGATCAGCATAGCTGGCGATCAGCAGCAACTCCTTGAAAGCCAGGTTAGCGATGTCGATCTCCATCGGCGCACCGCCGTCATCCGTCCGGATCTCGACCCGGGCCATGGGGATGTCGATACGCGTCAGGAGATTTTGAATCTCGATCTCGTGCGCCAGCCGATCGAGGTCCGCCGTGTCTTCCGATCCGTACAGCCCGTTCTGGAAGATGGTTTGCAGTTCCTCGCCCGTAGTGGCTATGAGGCGCTCGACCGGCTCGGCAAACGAGCGGGCGCGCGTCGGTGTCCAGTTGTTGTTCCCAAACCGGATCCCCTGCCGTACCAACTCATAGGAGAGTCGCAAGTAATCGGCGTGGGATCGATACAGCCCCGGCGGATCGATTCGCTCCGGGTTGGGAAACGTCAGATTGCGGAGCGAGTCAACATCGGTCAGCACGACGATTTGTTTCCCTTTGCGGAGTTCAGGCCGGAGCGGTGTGTTGGCAGCGGTGGCGATGAGCAATGAGGCGAAGGCCCGGAGCACCCGGGCACCGGATACGTAGGCCGCGTTCTTGTAATCGTCCAGATGCGACTCGCCCCGTTCAGTCGCGGGCATGTGCAGAAAATCCCAGGCCAGGAGTTGTTCCGGCAGCGACAGATTCGCGTGATTTCCCGCAGTCGCCAGCGCCCCACCATATAGGTCCACGCACCGCTGAAGGTAACGGCGCTTGGCCAAGTTCCATCCGTGCGGGATGGTGTTGTGATCGACGTGGACCTCATGGAGCAGGTTGCCGTGCATGGCGTACAGACGCTGAGAGAACCTCCGACCGGCCTTGGCCAGCGCGTTCAACAGGCTGGCCTCAAGCAAGCGCGCCTCGTATACCGCACCCTGAGGGCTGTAATACGGTCTGGTCGCCCACTCCGTCATCCAGTGGAAGACTTCAAGCTGGTTGCGTTCAGCTAACCATTCGGGGAGGAAGTCGGTCCGCAAGACGTCGATGAAGGATCGAACCGCCGGCCCGGCCCCAACCGTTTGCAGCGGTCTCATTTCAGCGTCGAGGAGATTCCACTCAAGCTCCTGGCCGCAGGTGCCACGATCGGGGAGTTCTTTGATCGCGGCCTCGCGTGCGAGACTGTACTTGTCGGCGAACTTCCCCGGATCGTCACGCCATGAGCGCATTCAGTCCCTCCAGGAGTCGCTTCGCCGCCCCCAAGGTACGTTCGACGGGAGTCGCATACGAGAACCGGATCCACTCGCCTCCGAAGCGGGAGAAGAATGCGCCGGGCACAACCGCCAGCCCGTGCTCTTCCGCCAGATACGCTCCCAGCGGCTCTGAGTCCTTCCAGCCAGCTTTCTCAAGCCACGGGCCTACCTGGATGAAACTGTAATACCCCTGTCCAAGAACGTACTTGAGCCCCTGCTCGTCCAACGCGGACTTGAGGGCTTTTCGGCTGGCGTTCGTCGGTTCGACAATGCCTCGCGAGGCGTTCTCGTAACCCATGGAATACGCCGCCATGGCAACTGCCATCGAGTAGTAGGAAGGGATCACGCCGTGCGAAGCGCGAGCTGAGATGTACTTGACGACCGGTTCAGAAGCCACAAGATGCGCGTTGCGGACGTTCGAGCCGCCAAGCGATTTCGTGACCCCATCCAGGAACATCAGACGCGATCGATCCTTCGTCTCAAATCTCAGTATGAAGCGGTTGAGATCCATCGGGGATTCGTCAGTCACAAAGTGGTACATCCAATCGAAGAGCACGAATGGGATGTCAAGACCCAACGCCACTCCAGCCAGCTCCGCCTGCCTCTCGGCCGACATCGTCGCTCCGGTCGGGTTGTCAGGACAGGTGATCACCAGCCCGGCGATCTTCCTGCCGAGGCTCTCAGCGAAGTCCACGCATGCGCGCAGCGAGTCAGCCGTGTAGGCCCAGCCGTCGTCCGCCTGTCCCGGCGCAAGCAGGACGTTGGCGCCGATGCCGTATGGCCCCCAGTTGTACGAGATCCACGGAACACGACTGACGACGATGAAATCGCCCTCGCGCCCTTTGCCCAGGCCGAGCATGGCGCCATAGGCCTTCAGCAGCGCGTCGCGCCCGCCGACCGTCGCTACGATATTCTTCGGGCCAAGACCGGATTCACCATCAAAGTGCCAGTAGTCTTCGACGACGACTTTCCGGAACTCGTCGCATCCATAGGGCATGTCGTATTGTGTGCCGTGTTCGAGCTGCAGGGCCAGGGCACGCTCAAGGATCTGCGGGGAAACCCCCGGCAGGCTTGCCCCGCCGTCGCCCTGTGATGCGTCGAATACCTCCCCGGACGGGTTCTTCTCTCGATAGGCCGCCAGGCTCTTCTTGATGAGGAACATGCGCGATGGCGGGATGTCCATCATTCTGCCCAGGTGATCGCTTACCGGGATCAGAGTATCCTGCGGGACGACAGTCGCCGGCTGTTCAGCTGCTTCGAGGTGACCCATGTGCTGCATTGTAGATCCTCCATGTTGGGCAAGTGCGAGATACGAAAGGGCCCCAGCCTGGGGCTGGGGCCTCGCTTGCGCATGTCAATCGTGGCGCAGGGCGTCAGGTAAGCCCGCAGGCAAAGGTCTGGCCTCCACCATTGTTGCCACGATTAGTGGTACGCGTTCGCAGGGTGCTCATTGGGTTGAATGTAGCACAGAAACCGACCGTCATCAAGATCTAATTCCGAAGCAGGATATCATCAGGGCGGCGCCGCACCTGTCAGAATGCAAACCGCCTGCCTTTGAGCAGGCGGTGCTGCGGGGATGACGGGATTCGAACCCGCGATCTCTGCCTTGACAGGGCAGCGTGTTGGGCCGCTACACCACACCCCCGAACCGACGAGAAGTCTACCACGAGCGAAGATTCGGCGTCAAGAAAAGCCGCCGACATGCACGAGTATTCATGCGCCCCCGACGGCGGGCGTTGGCAGCGGACGGCGGCTCCCCAGGCCAACGAGCACGACGCCGGCCAGGGCGACGGCGATGCCGACCCACGCAGCCGGGCCCACTGTCTCCCCGATAAGCAACGGGGCGACAAGGCCCGTCCCCATGGGCATCAGGTTGGCAACAATGCTGATCTCAAACGCCTGAAGACGCCTGAGGGCGTGGTTCCATAGCAGGTATGCCAACGCGCTGTTCACCACGGCCAGCCAGACCAGCACGGCTGAAACCCGCGGTGATGGGATGTGGGCCGGAGGAACGGCGATCATCAGCAGCCCGCCCCCGAAGAGCAGCGGGATCCCAGCAAGGGTGACGCCATCGACCAGCCCATCGCGGGCGAATTCGCGCGCCATCACGCCAAAAACTGCCAGGCAGACCGCGCCCAATAAAGTGACCACGATCGGCACGGTCTCCGCACTGGGAATTCGCGTACCGAAGAACACGAAGCCCCCACCCAGCGCGACAACCAGACCGACGAGCTGCAGCCGTGTGGGCTTCTCTTTCAGCCAAATGACGCCCAGGGCGAGGGTGGCCAAAGGACTCGAATTCAATAGGAAGGCCGATGTTGTCGAGTGCAGAGATTGCAGGCCCCAGAACAACATGCTGTTTCCCAACGGATACGCGATTACGCCCATGACCGCCAACCTGACCCACAAGCGAAGAGGCATGCGCTTCAATGTTCCACGCGACCGGGTCAGCAGGATCGGAATCAGCACGATGAACGCGCCGAAGTAGCGCACACCGGCGATCTGAAACGGTGAGAGCTCGGCGAGGCTGATCTTGACGAGAGGGAAAGATGAGGACCAGACAGCGACGACAACAATCGATTCAAGCAGCGGAACGACCGGCATCAGCCTGCCTCGAGCGCCGACCGGAAACCGGTCAGCGCTCGCTCGAGGCCGGCGTCGTCGATGTCGTGATGAAGGACAAGACGGATGCGCCGTGGGCCCACCACATGGATCCGGATCCCCTGAGTCTCAAGTTTGGCCGCCAGCTCACGGGCCGCCATAACCGACTCCGGCCATAGCCGGAAGTAGACCATGTTCGAGGGTGGCGGATCCTTCTCGAGCATGATCCCGGGCAACTCTCTCAGCCCGTCTGCAAGCAGGCGAGCCCGGGCGTGATCCTCGGCCAGACGAATGGTCATACTTTCGAGGGCGATCAGCCCGGCCGCAGCGATCACTCCCGCCTGACGCATTCCACCGCCGAGTTGTTTCCGGATCCGCCGGGCGCCGGCAATGAAATCGGCCGTCCCGCAGACGAGTGAACCGACCGGCGCGCACAGGCCTTTGGAGAGACAGAAGGAAACGGAATCTGCCGGGCCAGCCAGGTCCTTGGCGTCAACTCCAAGGACGACCGCTGCGTTGAACAGACGCGCCCCGTCGAGATGCATCCGTAATCCATACTTCCTGGCGATCTCGGCCACCTGACGCGTGTAGTCGACCCCCAGGACTGCCCCGCCACAGCGATTGTGCGTATTCTCAAGACACACGAGCCGACTTCGAGGATAGTGCACATCGTCCCCCCGGACGGCGGCCTCGATGTCACTGATCGCCAGGGTTCCGTCCGCCATCGTCGGGATGGTTCTCGGGTGGACCCCGCCGAGAGCCGCTGTGCCTCCGGCCTCGTTCAGGAACGTGTGCGACTGGTCCCCCACGATGATCTCATCCCCACGCCCGCAATGTGTCAAAACGGCGACGAGGTTTGCCATGGTTCCTGATGGGACGAACATCGCCGCCTGCATTCCCACGCGTTCGGCGGCTAGGGCCTCCAAACGATTGACTGTCGGGTCCTCGCCGTAGACATCGTCCCCGACTTCGGCCTCGGCCATTGCCAGTCGCATTGCAGGCGTCGGCCGGGTCACAGTGTCCGAACGAAGATCAACCCAGTTCATAGGATTCGCCTCGCATCAAACGGATATTGATCAGCGCTGTCGCAACTCCAGGTCGTTCAACACGTCCTCGAGTTCCTCGGGAAGCGGGGCTTCAAAGGTCGTTGGGACGGTCTCGCCGGGGAGCACGATCGTGAGGCGACTCGCGTGCAGGAAATGGCGCTTCATCGGAATGGACGGCCTCTTGCGTCCGTAGACGACATCGCCAACGATAGGACAACCCAGAAACGCGAGATGGATCCGGATCTGGTGCGTACGTCCCGTCAGAGGCCGAGCCTCCAGCAGCGTGTGTTCGGGAAATGAGCGCAGGGTGGTGTAGGTCGTCTCCGCCGGGCGCCCTCGTGCCGGAGGTCTGATCCCCATGCGTTTCCTTTGGGCAGGATCGCGCCCGATCGGGGCTTCGACCTTTCCCTCTGGCGTCGGCGGCGAACCGTCGACGAGGGCGATGTAGCGCTTGTCTACTTCTCTCTTCTTGAAGGCCGCCTGAAGCTCGCGAAGTGCGCCGTCATGCTTGGCAAGGAGTATCAGACCGGAGGTGCTCTTGTCCAGGCGATGGACCACACCCGGTCGCAATTCGCCGCCGATCCCGCGCATGTCAGGTGCGTGCGCCAGAGCGGCATGGACGAGGGTCCCCTGGCTGTGACCGGGCGAGGGGTGAACGACCATCCCTGCCGGCTTGTTGACGACGATCAGGTCTGAGTTTTCGAACAGGATGTCGAGTGGGATGGGCTCGGGGACGAGACTGGACGGCTCGACTGAAGGGACGTGGACCTCAATCCGCTCCCCGCCTTCCAGGCGAACTCCGGCCTTCTTGGGCACAGCTCCGTCTACAGTGACCAGTGCCCGCTGAATCAATTGCTGCACGCGGCTCCGAGATACATCTCCGAGCGTCTTGACCAGGACCAAATCGAGCCTTCCCCCGGGAGGATCGACCGTGAACCGAACGTGACGTGCCGTCACTCCAATGGATGCTCCGTGCTGGACGCACTGGGGTGCTGGATGGATCCAGTGAGGGAAACTGCCTCATCCGCCTGGGCAGCTTTGGTCCGGCGCTCGTCGATCCACATTGTAAGAATCAAGATCGCCACCCCGACGGAGATGCTGCTGTCGGCCAGGTTGAAGACGGGAAAGGACCCAACCGAGATGAAATCGATTACCGTCCCGTGCAGAAGCCGGTCGGTCAGGTTGCCCACCGCGCCGCCCAACTGCAGGCCCAGTGCAAGGCGTAGTGGAAAATACCCGCGTGGCAGGCGCGGGTAGTAATACAGAATCGCCAAAGACACGATAACGGCGACGAAAGTGAAAAGCAATCCCCCTGCGGGGAACAGCCCGAAGGCTGCCCCGGTGTTATTCCAATACACAACCCGGATTATGCCTGCGAGCCAGGGAAAGGGCGACCATGTTTCGCCGAATGCCAGTCGAGTCCGAACCAGGTACTTCGAGAATTGGTCGAGTGCAAGCACGAGGCTGGCTATACCAATCAACGCCAGATAGTCACGAAATCTCGACAATCCAACCTCCGACGTCCGTAGATGGGATGCGCACGTGGGGTGGATTGTACCGTAAACCCCGATGGGCCGCGCACGCGGGCGAGTTCACAACCTGACGGATTGCGTCCGAATGCGCGCGTCGCGCCTGCGTCACTGAACGCGCGTAATCACCAGCTCGACTTGCTGACCTTCGAATGCATCCTCGAACTTGCCTTTATCCGGCAGGTGATCGACGGCTGTGAGCGACTCGGCCAGCGTCTCACCCTTGATGTAGTCAGCGAAGGCCTCGACGGCCTGGCCCAAGCCCGGAGTCGCCAAATAGGTCACTTCGATGCGATCATCGATCTGCAGATCGAGATGCTTTCGCAGGTCCTGCACCCGACGGACAAACTCTCGCGCAAGCCCTTCCTGTTCGAGCTCGGGGGTCAGTTCAGTCGTCAGGGCGGCCAGGTATGCCCCATCCGCCACGGCCGAAAGGCCAGAGTGCGGCTCGATCCTGACCTCGACCTCATCCGGAGAGATCGCCAGGTACTCTCCATCCAGATCGACAGCGATGGAATCGCCCCCCAGTAGCCTGCCTGCCGCCTCGTCGGCCGAGAGCGAGAGGATTACCTCTCGGATGGAGGGGAATCTCGAGCCGTATTTCTGGCCGAGCTGACGTGGAAGCGGGTTCAGCCGATAGTCGACCACTTCCGAGGTCGTGTCGAGCAGGCGGACATGCTTGACGTTAAGCTCCTCGGCGATCAAGCCAAAGTAGGGCGGCAGGATCTGGCGATCTTCGGCAGTACCCACGCCGAAGGCGGCTTCCGATAGCGGCTGGCGCACTTTCAGGCCAGCTGCGTTGCGGGCCGCGTGACCGAGCGACACGAGGCGCATCACCAAATCCATCTCGTGCACGAGTTGCTGATCGAGGAGTCCGTCGTTGACGCTTGGCCACACGCAGTGGTGAACACTGGCCGGGGCCTCGGGGTCGACGCCGCAGACTAAATTCTGGTAGATCGTTTCCGTCACAAAGGGCACGAAGGGCGCCACGAGTTTCGTCAGCGTAGTCATGACCTGATAGAGGGTCGCATAGGCGGCTTGCTTGTCTGCATCTGTATCGGCGCTGGCGCCGGCCTTTGCCCAGAATCTGCGACGGCTGCGCCGCAGGTACCAGTTGCTCAAATGATCGAGGAACAGGTTCACCGCCTGAGTGGCCTGGTCCGGCTCGAAATCCTCGAGCGAGCGCGTGACCTGACGGATGACGACCTGAAGGCGCGCCAGGATCCATCGATCGAGCTCGGAAAGAGCGGTCTCCTTCACGGCGCCCGGCTCCCATCCGTCAATGCGAGCATAGGTCACGAAGAAGTTGTATACGTTCCACAGCGGCAGCAGGAACTGCCGGCGCACTTCGTCCGCACGGTGGTATCCGAAGCGAAGATCTTTCTCCGGCTTGTGATCACAGAACAACCAGCGCATGACGTCCACGCCGATCCGATCGGCGGCTTCATTGAACTCGATCATGTTCCCCCAGGACTTGTGCATCTCATGCCCGTCTTCGCCGAGCAACGTGGCGTAGCTGAACACATGCTTGAAGGGTGCCCGACGTTCGAGGATCGTGCTCATGGCAAGCAGGCTGTAGAACCAATTCCTGAACTGGCCGGGGAAGCTTTCGCTGATCAGATCGGCCGGATACCACTTCTCCCAGTGAGCTCGGTCCTGGCGATAGCTTAATGTGCTCATCGCCACGACACCGGCGTCCAGCCACGGATTGCCCACATCGGGGATCCGGCTGATCTCCTCACCACACTTGCTGCAGCGGATCGTGACGGCATCAACGTATGGACGGTGCGGCGTGTGACCCTCGAATTCATCCCAGCCTGAAACGGCGCGCTGACGCAGCTCCTCCCGGCTGCCGATGACGTCGAAGTTTCCGCAAGACGGACACTCATAGATCGGGAGCGCCAATCCCCAGTAGCGCTTCTTCGAGATCATCCAATCGTGCATGTTTCGTAGCCAATCCAGTTCGCGTTCGAATCCAAAATCAGGATGCCAGGATGTCTCGCGCATGACGACATCCATCATTTGATAGCGCAGATTGCGGTCCTTCTCCTCCTGGGATACTTCTTCGTAAGGTCGATCGAGCTGCTCGCCCATCGAGATGAACCATTCGTCCACGAGTCGAAAGACGAGCTCGGTGGAGCAGCGCCAGCACACCGGGTAGCGATGGGTGTAGTCATAGACCCGATAGGCCAAACCTTTCTTCCCGAGGTCGGCAAAGATGGGCTCGGCCGACTCGTGCACCGAAAGACCCGAAAGCCAATCGAGGCCGCCGATGAAGACGCCTGCCTCATCCAGCGGCGCGATCACCGGCAGACCATACTGTTTGCCAAGCCCGAAATCCTCTGCCCCACAACCGGGGGCGATGTGCACGATCCCCGTGCCCTCTTCCTCGCCCACTTCGTCCCACATGATCACCCGGTGCGCTTCGGGTGAGCCGCTGGTGATTTGGGCCGGCAATTCATCGAAGGGGCCGGCGTACCTCCAGCCGTCCATGTCCCGGCCGGGGACCTCGGCCTCGACCGTGTACGGCCCCTCGAGCATCCCCAGGGTGCCCTTGCTCAAGTAGAATGTCTCCTCGCCTTGACGAACGCGGGCGTATGTCAGCTCAGGGCCCACGGCCACCGCGACGTTGCTGGTCAGCGTCCAGGGAGTCGTGGTCCACACCAGCAGGCTCTCGCTTTCTCTCTCGAGCAACGGGAAGCGCAGGGTGATGCTCGGATGGGTGAGCTCCTGGTAGCCTTCGGTGACGATCTCGTGTTGGCTGAGACCTGTGCCGCAACGCGTGCACCAGGGCATCACGTCATGCCCCTTGTAGATCCATCCCCGGTCCTGACAGGATTTCAAGGCGGCCCAAATCGTGTAGTTGTTCTCATCTGAGAATGTGAAGTACGAACCCCCAAGCTCCGGCAATCCGAGGCGACCGACCAATTGCTCGACCGTTCCCACGACGGGCCCTAGCGGCCCTTCCAGTTCCATGACTTCGGAAGGGTCCCGCCCGAGCTTGTCCCGGAGTAAGGTCAAGGTGTCTGTGTCGTTCCAATCCATCCAGTATCCGAGCCGCTTGCTTTGCTCGGTCTGGACAGCGGCAAAGTTGAGTACACGTTGCTTGCACAGGACGACGAATTCAGCCAGGCCGTAGGCTTCGATGTCGCGCTTGCTCCTGAAGCCCATATCGCGTTCAACGTTGACCTCGACCCACAGACCCTGGCAGTCAAACCCATTCTGGAAGCGGGTGTCGTGTCCTTGCATGACCCGGAAACGATGAAACAGGTCTTTGTACGTGCGGCCCCATCCGTGATGAACGCCCATTGGATTGTTAGCCGTGATCGGGCCGTCAATGAACGACCAGCGCGGTCCTCCCTTGCGCAGCTCGCGCAGGTTCTCGAAGGCACTGGTCTCCTCCCAGAATCGCAGGACTTCCTTCTCCTGGGCGACGAAATCCACCTGGCCGGGAACCGGTTTGAACATGTATCACCTCAAGAAGAGAGCTCGATCACCAGTCGCTTGTTGATGGCGCCTTTGCTCTTATAATCGACGACCTTGAGCGGTCCGACCTCACGCGTGTTGGCGACGTGAGTCCCGCCGTCCGCCTGCAAGTCGAGGCCGACGATCTCCACTACCCTGACCTGCTCGATAGCCGGCGGGAGCAGGTTGATCTTCGTTCGGATCAGATCCGGAATCTTGAATGCCTCGTCCCTCGGGAGAATGGCGACACGAAGATCGCGCGCAGCCTGGACTTCTGCATTGATCTTCGCTTCGATCTCCTCCACCAGCTCTTTCTGCATCCGCTCGAATTCGAAATCCATGCGTCCCCGACCTGGCTCCATGTTGCCACCGGTCACGCTAGCGCCGTAGTCGCGCCATACGACACCGCAAAGGATGTGCATCGCCGTGTGTGTGCGCATCAAATTGTAGCGTCGATCCCAGTCGAGAGATGCATGAATGCGATCTCCCGGCTTGAGGATCCCTGAATCGATGCGATGCCACACATCTGCGCCGGACTTGCGTACCCCGAGGACCTGCGACTCGATGCCCTCACGCTGGAGCACTCCATGATCGGAAGGCTGGCCGCCTCCCCCGGGGTAGAAGGCAGTTCGATCAAGGCTGAACTCCTGCCCTTCGACTGCCTGGACCTCAGCCTCGAATTCCTTGAGATAGGCGTCCGTCTGGTACAACAATTCGGTCACATCGTCCTCCCCTGGCTCATGCAGCTCATGACAAACAAAAAGCTCTCGTCCACACAGGGACGAGAGGCGCTGTCACTCCCGCGGTACCACCCTGATACCTGTCTGAGCAGGCACTTTGTCGGGCACGGCCGAGTGTCATCGGCTTATACCCGCGCCCCGGCTAACGGTGGGCGAGTCCGGCTCCCTTACTTGTAGCGTTTCCGACGTTCAGGTCGCGGCTCCGGAGGGATTTTCCGCCCGACAGACTCGCCTGGCTCGCACCTTCCCAGACTCGCTGGATAGCCCTCTTCAGGCGTACTCGTCTCCTTCAACGCCTATTGTTTCGATGTATTTCTAATTGGTGATTATCGCACAAGGACCCGGGACGGTCAATGCCCGAGCAATCTGACCGATCGCGATCGAGGTTGGTACGCGTATCGGACTTCGCCGAACGCATCGAGCAACGATCTGGCCTCGTCCCTGTATTGCCGCATGCGCGCGTCTTTCGCTTTCCAGGCGCCTTCGAGCTGACGGATCACAAGCTGACTGTCGCCGCGTATTTCAAGTCTGACGGCAGAAGCACGGACCCTGCGAGACCTGAGCTCCGCCAGGACTCCTTGCACGCCGGCAATCAAGCTCAGGTATTCAGCCTCGTTGTTCGTGCCATCCCCGAACGTAAGCCGTTTCGGATTGCCGAGATGTCCACCTTTCGGTCCGAAGCGATAGGATCCGTATGCGGGCCCGGGATTTCCCTGACTGCCCCCGTCGAAGACGAGAACATAGTTCGTCATCCGCGCAGACGATCCACCCGCCGATCCCACGTCAGGCCTCTTCGGTGTACTGTTTGCGATAAAGGGCGATCAGATTGCGCGTATGCAACGCCGGGGCCAGTCCCCCAAGATCGATGCGCTTCTTCCCACAATCCTCGATACTCACCGTCGCCAGATAGCCTTCCGGGTCGCGCCGACGCGAGGCTTTTCTCACATGGCGCTGCACGGCGGCCAGGTAATTGAGGTTCGCCCTGACGGCATTCGAAATCTCTCCGCGCAGGATGACCTCACCGTGCCCTTGCACCAGGTTCTCGAGCTTGAGGCGAGGGATACGTTTGAGGCTGGCGACAAGCTCGTCGTAATCTCCATCGATGAGATACGGCAGGGGCATCATCGCATCCCCTGAGAACAGCACGCGATCCTCGACCAACAACACCCCGATGCCATCATCACTGTGCCCCGGAAGGGGGACCAACTCCAGAGTCCTCTTTCCAACCCTGAGACTGACCACGCCATCGTCGGCGACAATGTCCGGGAGCACGACCTCAACGTCGCGCAGATCGCGATTATGCTCCCGAGCCTCTCGCAGAGCCGCCCTCCCTGGACCGTCGAGAAGCTCCCTGCAAAGGTAGTGGCCGATGACAACCGCGTTGGGAAACCAACATGTACCCAAGGTGTGATCTGCGTGGTGATGAGTATTGATGATATAGCGCACCGGAGATTTCAGCCGGCCTTCGACGAACTCACGGATCTCGCGCGTTTCCTCCGGGAAGGCCAGTGTGTCGATCAGCACGGACCAACCCGGCCCGATGACCGCGCCGGCATTTACTTGGGCGTACAGATCGCTGGTGAAAATGAAGACGTTGTCGGCGACCCGTTCACGGACCACGGCCCCTCCTACCTGAGCCAACGGCGCGGAAGAATATCATGCGCGACGCGGGTCTGTCAAGAGAAGTTGACATAAGGCCTGCGCTTTGGACTAAGAGAGTACTCGCTTATCTGGCTATGCGC
>CAZGRL010000055.1:0-24327 GCA_964528155.1 uncultured Anaerolineaceae bacterium | reverse complement strand
CTGCCTGCCCAGGCCGCAGGCCAGGGGAGCGGACCCGGCCAGCTCGGCGCGAAAACGTAAGGGCGCCCTGGCCGGGTCCTTAGTTGGTCGCGCACAGGCGCCAGGGAAGGGCGAATTCCGTACTCGGGGCTTGGGCAGCGATGCTACAGTGTAGCAACACTAACCTTGGGGAGCAGCCTGGGACAGCTGCGGCCCGCCTGAGCGCTCCAGCGTGCATCCCCGTCGAACGCCGCCCTTACTCCCATAAATAGAGCCCTCGGCGGCCTCGTCGATCGTGTTCAAGCAGAACGCTCAGTCTGATTGGCCTCCTCAGGCGGGATGCCGCTCCCGGCATCCCGAGATTCATCGCCTCTCCTTCCGCTCCCCCTGAGCGGCCGACGGCCGAGGGCCTTCCCGGCGGAGCCATTGACACGGTCGGATCGCAAGGACGTGCATCGGATGGCAAAGCGCCGTCCGGAGGCGGCCCGGCGGGCTTCTCCGTTCCAGATGAAGGTTCGATTAGAGCCTGCGAAACGTATTGACTCCGGTCTTCCCTTTTATGTATAGTGATCGCCGAAGTCGGTTCACGCCACGAGAAACGTTCTAGGGCACAGGCCATCCGACGGGGTGCGCATTGTGCTCTTTCTTCGCTTGTAGGTCGAGTAGCCATGATCCGGGTCGAGGGTCTCACCAAATACTACGGCGACCATCCGGCGATCGTCGATCTCACCTTCCATGCCGAGGCGGGCGAAATCTTGGGATTCCTCGGGCCGAACGGCGCCGGGAAGACGACCACAATGCGGATCCTGACGGGCTATATGCCCCCGACCTCCGGGAAGGCCTCCGTGGCCGGTTTCGATGTGGTCGAGCAGTCCCTCGAAGTCCGGCGCAGGGTCGGCTATGTGCCCGAGACTGTCCCGCTGTACCCCGAGATGTCGGTCGTGGAGTACCTCGGATTCATGGGCTCGCTGAGGAGAGTGGCTGACCTCGACGACCGGGTTGAGGCGGTGCTGGATGAGGTCCATCTCGAAGAACGGGCGGAGAGCTACATCGGCAATCTGTCCAAAGGACTGCGGCAACGCGTCGGGCTGGCCCAGGCACTGCTTCACGAGCCGGAGGTCCTGATCCTCGACGAGCCGACGATCGGCCTCGATCCGGCCCAGATCATCGACGTTCGCAAGCTTATTCAGGAGATCGGTCGAAGCCGGACAGTCCTGCTCTCGACTCATATTCTGTCCGAGGCGCAGCAAGTGTGCGACCGAGTCCTGATCATCAATCATGGTTCGATCGTCGTCGAAGACTCTCCGGGAAATCTGCAGGCCCAATTGGCAGGTGCGGAGCGGCTTGTCGTGGTCGCGGCAGCGGAGACCTCCGAACTTGTGCAACTCCTCAGTGGAGTCGCCGGCGTCGCAGGAGTAGCCCCGGGGACGCAGGAGGGGGAGGTACAGGTGTCATGCGCACCAGGCAACGACGCCCGTCCCTTGATCGCGCGCAAAGTGATTGAGGCCGGGCTGGATTTGCTCGAACTGCGAACGGTGGGAGTCAGCCTGGAGGACATCTTTCTGCAGCTCACACGTGAAGAAGCTCCGCCGCAGGTGGAAGCTTAGAAGATGCGCAACGTCTGGATCATCGCCTCCAAGGAGTTTCGCGAGTATTTCATTTCGCCTGTGGCCTATGCCATCGCCACGCTGATCTTCCTTATCCTGGGAGGCATCTTCTTCATCAACGTGTACTTCGCCATACGCGGCAGCCAGATCGATCCGGATGGTCGTCTGGTCCTGGGTCCGCTCGTGACGATTCTTCTGTTCGCTACCCCGGCGGTGACCATGCGACTTCTGGCCGAGGAGCAGCGCATGGGGACGATCGAGCTCCTGCTCACCGCCCCCGTTCGGGACTGGGAAGTCGTCGTCGGCAAATGGCTTGGCTCGTTGCTCTTCATGGGTGTCATGCTCGCCTTCACCTGGATCTACCCCCTGATCCTCAACCGCATGACCAGCCCGGGGATCGATCAGGGTGTTTTGGTGTCAGCCTATCTAGGTCTGATCTTATTGGTGGCGACGATGCTTGCTATCGGCGTCATGGTCTCCGCCTTGTTCAAGAACCCGGTGGCGGCGTTCTTCGCCGCCCTGGCTCTGTTGCTGGCCTTGTGGATCGTCGGTAGCCTGGGGAGTGGGGCGGGGGTGGGGAGCCAGGTGGCGAGCAACCTGAGTCTGGTTGACCACTACTACAACAATCTCTATCGCGGGATCGTCACCACTCCAGATGTACTCTACTTCGTAAGCCTGACGATCCTGACGCTGGTCCTCGGAAGCCAGGTCGTCGAATCGAGGCGCTGGCGGTGAAGCAGGACTTGCGTCGGTTTGCGCCCCTGGCCTACCTGATGGGATTGATCGCGCTGGCCGGAATGGCCGGCTGGTGGTTCGTCGCCCGCCAGTTCGACGGGTACGTCCGCCTGGGCCTGGTCGTCGCCGTGATCGGGTTGGCAGCCGGCATCTTGCTCGATCCAGAGCGTGTGCGTCGGATACTGGTTGGCCGCCAAGTGCGCTACGGGAGCAATGCCCTCCTTGTCAGCCTGGCGCTTGTGGGCATCCTGATTGTTGTCAACTATGTGGCCTACCTTTCGCCGACACAATGGGACCTGACTGAAGACAAGCAATACTCGCTCACTCCAGAGACGGTTCTCTTGCTCGACGGCTTGACCCAGCCGGTCGTGCTCAAAGGGTTCTACACACCCGATCGATCGCAGAGCAAGGATGACATCCGTCCGCTCCTGGATGCCTACCAGTCACACAGTCATGGAATGTTGACGTACGAGTTCATCGATCCGATCGAGAATCCGGTCGCCCGAGACCAATACGGGATTACGACCGATGGCAGCCTGGCAGTTGTCGTGGGTGACGCCTCGGAAGTGGTGTCATTCCCGAGTGAGCAAGAGATCTCGAGTGCGCTCCTGCGACTGGCCAACCCCGAGCAGCGAAAAGTCTACTTCCTGACGGGTGAGGGCGAGCGGGACCTCGAGGCGACGGACGACCAGGGTTTCAGCGATCTGAAGCGCGCCCTTGAGTCAAAGAACTACGAGGTGGCCACGCTAAGTCTGCTCACGGATCCCAAGGTCCCGGAGGACGCCGTCGCCGTCGTTGTGGCTGACCCGACGGCACCCCTAAGCAAGGCCGAGGTGACCTCCCTCAGCGACTATCTGGATGCAGGCGGAGGGCTGGTGGTGCTTGATGAGCCGACGGTTCCTGCTCCCGGCCAGACCCAGGCGGATCCCCTCCGGAGCTATCTCGATAGCCGCTGGGGCCTTCGACTGGAAGACGATCTGGTCGTCGACCTGGCCTCAGCCGTGCCTCTGGCAGGGATCTCGACCTCGTACGGCGATCATCCGATCACAACGCGAATGCGCAACCTTGGGACTGTGTATCCGTCGTCAAGAAGTATCGAGGTTGTTCCGCTCGACGACCCGGCGATCACCCAGACGACTCTCGTGCTGACGGGCGATCGATCTTGGGGCGAGACCGACCTGGCTGCGCTTCAGGACAGCAACCAGGTGAGCTTTGACGCCGGGACCGACAAGCAGGGTCCGCTCGTCCTGGCTGCTACGGCGGCCGACTCGACTCACAATTCGCGCGTCGTCGTCTTCGGCGACTCCGACTTTGCGGCGAACGGATACTTCTTCGAAATCGGCGACGGCGACATAGTGGTGAACAGCATTGATTGGGCCGCCGGGCAGGAGAACCTGATCAGCCTGACGCCCAAGGCTTCGACCCAGCGGTTCGTCGTCCCGCCTTCGTCGCAGGCGGCAAGCCTGATCTTCTTGCTGACGATCATTCTGATGCCGGGGGGTGTGGTGCTGTTGGGCGTCATCACATGGTGGAATCGCCGGCAGCGGGCATAAGGCATCTCCGATGATTCGTCGAAGCACCTGGATCATGCTCCTGATCTTCGTCGGGGTACTCGCCGGTGGATTGATATGGAGCAGACGCGCTCAGACGGACGCCAGTGAGCCGCTGCCCACGCCCGAGTCCCTTTGGAGCTACGACGAGGGAGACGTTCAGGGGTTGCGGATCGAGGATCTCAAAGCGGGGAAGGTCGTCGAGGTCCGCAGAGATCCGGATGTGGCCTGGAGGATGATCCAGCCGGACGAAGAACCCGCTGACGCCGGAAGAGTCGAACAGGCCGTCACATGGCTCCGTTCCCCCAACGTTTCCCGGGTGCTCACGGGGCAGCAGAATCTGGAACCGTTTGGTCTGGCTGATCGGGCCACGCGAGTGACCCTGCTTCTGCAGGACGGAAGCACACAGTCTTTCGACATCGGGGCGCCGACGGGGATCGCCGGGTCGACGTATATCCGGATCGCCGGCGGCGACGCGATCCAGGTCGTTAGCGGTTATGGCCTGGACGACGTGACCGGGCTTCTGAAAGACCCACCGGTGGTCCAGCCGACTTCGACGCCAGAGCCCACAAGCCAGAGCGGGGCCTCGGGCACAGGAACGCCGAGGCCCTGAGCGGGACAGCCAACCGGGAAAGCGCATAGCCATCCACCCCTGCCAGGGGGCGTCCGCCGGCCGGGCAGAGAAATGAGCCTGACTGGCTCCAATCTAATGCTCACTTAAGGTAAAGAGCGTACTCTGGGGCCGTACGGCAAGCGTCCGGATGGCGATCATCAGGCGGCGGGATCACTTCGTTGACTTCCCCCGCAATTCGGCGGTATGCTGAGAGAGAAGATGAAACAGAAGAACAGGAACACATCCAAGAATCGGACCGCTCGCAGGCCGCGTCGAGTGGACGATTACGAGATCACCGAACCCGGCCTGGAAGAAGGTCAGCCTGAAGAGGACGGGCAGGTGATCGACCGGCTCATTGAGCTGGGGAAAGAACGCGGCTACGTCACAGTCGACGATATCCTGACGGCGTTCCCTGAAGCGGAACGGGATATCGATCAGCTGGAGGAGGCCTATTCGGCGCTCCTCGCGGCCGGTGTTCCTTACCTGGATGATGTCACCGAAGGCGAGGATGGCCGAGAGGACGAGGCCACGGAAGAAGAAGACTCCTCGGACGCGAAGGAGGATGAGGGCTACCTTTCGAGCGTCGATGCTGACGATACCGTCGGCCTCTACCTCAAAGAGGTAGGCCGAGTTCCACTGCTCACGGCCGAAGAGGAAGTCTCACTCGCCAAGCGAATCGAGCGCGGCCGGAAAGCGCGTGAAGAGCTCGCCAAGGGATTGACGTCGGGCAGGCGCCAGGAGGAGCTGCAGCGTCTGATCGAAGACGGCTGGGCGGCTAGGGAGCATCTCATCACGGCCAACTCACGGCTTGTGATCAGCGTCGCAAAGAAATACATGGGGCGCGGTGTCCCCTTCCTCGACCTGATCCAGGAAGGCAACATCGGTTTGATCCGGGCGGCGAAGAAGTTCGACTATCGCCGCGGTCACAAGTTTTCGACCTATGCAACGTGGTGGATCAGGCAGGCGGTCACGCGGGCGATCGCGGATCAAGGACGAACGATCCGCGTTCCGGTGCACATGGGCGACCAGATCAACAAGCTGCTTAGGATTTCGCATCAACTGACCCAGCGTCTGGGTCGCGACCCTTCGACCGACGAATTGGCGGATGCCCTGGAAGTGACGCCGAAGAAGGTCGAGAACATGATCCAGGTGGCCCGACGGCCGCTCTCGTTGGAGACGCCGACGGACGAGGAAGAGGACTCCGTGCTGGGCGACTTCATCGAGGACGAGGAGTCACCTGCACCGGCCGAGACGGTCACGCAGAATCTGCTTCGCGAACAGCTCCAGGATGTGCTGGACACCCTGCCTCCCCGCGAGGTGCGGATTCTCCAGTTGCGGTACGGTCTCCTGGATGGTGAGAGCTACACGCTGGAGGAGGTCGGGCGCAAGATGGGAGTCACGCGCGAGCGGGTGCGCCAGATCGAGGCCCAGGCACTGAGCCGGCTGCGGCACCCGACGCATCGGAGAAGGTTGGTGGACTACCTGCGCGAGTGAACTGGGGCACGACCAGTCGATGCATTAGACAGCGGGGGCCCTTTCGGGCCCCCGCTCGATTCTCCACGAACGAGAATCAAGAGCCGAGGTCACTGAGCGCGCCCGAGGCGTCCTCGGAGAACTCCCCCTGTCACGTGCCCGATCACTTGCGCGAGGCCTGTCAGACCGTAGGCCACCCACAGGCACACGAATGGGATCAGGGGGACGTAGTAGCGCTGGAAAGGAAGGGGAACCGCGGCGTAAAGTGCGATCGCCTGGACGGCAGACATGAGGGCCAGCGCGCCGAGAGTGAACCTTGAGGACGCAGTCACATGTGGGATCTGGACCGCCGCCAGAGACAACCCCGCTAGGCAAACTAACAGAACGGCCCCTCCTGCGACGGTTCCCCTGAGAATGACGTTGCCGGGGGTCGCCAGATAAAGGTTGACTTGCGACTGGGTCTGTGCCACGTAGTTGCCCACCTCCTCGAACTGAGGCCGCACCACGAAAACGTTGCCAATCAGACTGGCGAGCCGCGCTCCGGGAGTCCGTAGGATCATTGACGGGAGGACGGCTCCGATCTGACCGATCTGGGCCATGCTGAAGTGGAGACGGGCCTGCCAGACGGCTGCGATCGCCTGGAAAGTATGACGCCAGAGAAGAGGGTCGAAGAGCAGCACCTCGGCGATAAACGCGCCAAGGTAGGTGGCCGAACGAGTCGCGGCGTGCTTCAACTTGCTTGATCCTGTTCTGTCGGGCCAGATGACCAGCGCCAGGCCGACTGGGGCAAGGGCGGCTGCCGAAAGCTTGGACAAGGCCGCTGTGGCGGCCCCCAGACCGGCGAACCAGGGCTTCTCCCGGGCCTGCAAGAACCCGAAAACCGCCAGACTGACCCCGAAGAGCACGCTGGCTTCAGTCATCGCCCGACGAGCGTGAACCAGGACAAGTGAATTGCTCCCTAGCAAGACGACCGCGACGACGCCTGTCGCCCGGCCTCCGATCTTGAGACCGGCCATGTAGAGGAGAATCAGGGTCATCGGCAGAAGCATCACGTTTGCCAGCCTGGCCGATGTCAGCAGGGTATCTCGCGGAAGTGCGCCTGCGGCCACGTTGTCTGCCCAGTCTCCCGACCAATCCCAATCAACGGCCACAGCATCCGCCCCAAACCCCGCCAGCCTGCGGCCGATTCCCAAGACGATCTTGGGCAGAGGAGGATTGAGGGTCCGGTATTGCTGGTCGAGTTCCGCCACTTTCGATGGGTCCCAGGCGAGCGAGAGCGGATCGGTCAGCCAGGCCTCGAGGTCGGCGCTCTGATACAGATGCGAGGTTTCGTCCGGATGAAACGGCACTTGCCGCACTCCCCAAATGTGAAATGCAGTGATCGCAACGATAATCCCGACGGCGGGCCAATCGATGCGACGCAGAAGACTATTCATTGGGAGCGCCGCGCCGGAAGACCAACATCGCCTTGCTTCCATAAATGTCGGTTGGAATCTCGTCGGTGAGGTGGTAGCTTGCGAGGAATTGAGGATCCTTCAGCAATGTATTCCGTCCGTATACCTCAAGCATAACCAGCCATTCCGGTCGTTGTTCGTCGATCAGACGCGCCGGGATGGCGTAGTTGATCACATAGTCGTCTTCCGGGATCGGATAATAGTTGAGTGAGATCGGCGAGATCAAACCAATTGTGTCGAGTATGCGTGCGTTCGTGTAATAGCCGAGCGCACCGATGTCGCCCGCGGCCAGCGTGTCGCCGGGGGCGATCCTCGGCAGCAACTCCCGGGCGACCTGTTCGTAGAGCGTCTCGAGTTGAATGTAGGCCATGGCCGGCGCGGGTCTTGATGGCCCGTGGTCCGGTCTGAGGACCCAGCCGTGCAACGTGAGTACAAGGGCACCGGCGATGATCAGGGGCGCCATCAAGCGCAATCTGATATCTCGCGTCAGGCGATCGACTCCTAGGAAGATTCCCAGGAAGTACACCGGCAGCGGCGGAACCAGGTACCAACGAAAAATCAGCGGATTGGCGATGGCGAACGCGGCGAAGTAAATCCATGGGTAGACCATCACCGCCCACGCGTCGTGCCTTTCTCGGATGACCATCAGTGCGCCAAGGCCAAAAAGGACCGGGTACAGGAACAGACCAATCCCGATCCAGGGGATGCCAAACGTCAAGTGACCCAGGAATGGGGTGGCGTAGTGCTGCATCAGCCGAACCAAGCCCGCTTCAGAAGGGAGTTCGTAGGCCTGGACTTTAGCGGCGATCGAGTGCGGGAGGGGGTTTCCGTAAAGGACCGTCGCGCAGGTCCCCCATGCACTGACCGGGAGGCCGAAGGCAACCAGTTCTCTGAGCCACATGGAACCGCGACCGACCGATGTGCGCTTGGCCGCCCAGTGTCGGCGAAGGAGCTCGAACGCCAATGGCAGGATGAAGAGTAGTGCGTCAGGCCTGGTGATCAGGCTGAAGCCTGCGCATAGCGACGCCGCCACTGGCCGGTCGGTCAAATACAGATAAAATGTGCCGGTGGCCAGGGCGATGAAGAGGCTGGTCTCCATGCCTCCGATCGCAAAGGTCACAGACATCGGCGCGATCGCCCAGACCAGGGCGGCGGCGATCCCCGCTCGCCGATGGGCGAGGGTGTCGCCGATGAGGATCAGCAGCCCACAAGTCAAGCCGTCAGCCAACGCGTTTCCCAAGAGCGCGATCGTTGGGAAGGGAGCGCCCGGCCCACCGCTCAACGCGCCAACGGCGGCCATGAGGAGACTGTAGAGGGGGGTCGTTGTTCCGAAGACGGCCTCGCCTGGGTTGAAGACGAGGCCGTTGCCAGCGAGAAGGTTGCGCGCATAGCGGAAGGTGATGTAGGCGTCGTCGATCACTCGCGGCCCGGGGACAAGGCGCGCCGCGATGGCCACCAGGGAGATCAGGAACGCGGGTTGAACCCACCTTCGCCAGCGCACAAGCGGATTATACAGAGCGGGGAGGCCGACGGAAAGTCGGCGCCACGCTTCTTCCTGCCGGCTCTGGCCGGAGTCTTCATGACTGCAGCCGGCCTGAAGGCAGGCCTGCTTCTGGCCGGCGCATTCCCTTTCAACGCGGATGAGGCCGTCGTCGGCCTGATGGCCAGACACATCCTGCAAGGCATGTGGCCGACGTTCTTCTACGGCCAGGCATACATGGGAAGCCTGGATGCTTCGCTCGTGGCCGGCGCATTCGCCCTGCTCGGTCCGCGGGTGGTGGCTATCCGGCTGGTCCAGCTCGTCCTCTACACCGGGACCGTGCTCACCACCGTCGGCCTGTGCATGCGGATTCTCGGGCCGAGGCCAGCAATCATCGCCGGGCTGCTGATGGCGATCCCCACTGTGAATGTGACCCTGTACAGCACAATCTCACTTGGAGGATACGGGGAGGCTTTCCTCATCGGGAACCTGTTGTTGCTGGTCGCCCTGGCAATTGTCGACCGACCCGATCATAGGCCGATGTACCTGGCGTGGGGATTCCTCTCAGGCCTCGGTCTGTGGGCTTTCGGCCTGACACTCATCTACGTACTGCCCAGCGGGCTTGTGATTGGGTTGCACTCACTCCGGCGTAGAGAGGATCGGGGCAGGGAGGATCTTGGGACGAAGATCGCCCTGATGGGAGCGGGGGCCGTCCTCGGCGCCTCGCCCTGGATCGCTTATGCCATCCGTCGCGGCATCGGACCGTTGCTTTCCGAGTTGGGCGGGTCGGCGATCGCCGGAGCTTCTCCTGTCGGCTTCCTCGCTTCGATTGGAAGTCACACATTCAACTTGGCCTTGTTCGGCACGACGGTCATTTTCGGGCTGCGCCCTCCCTGGGAGGTGCGCTGGCTTGCCCCTGTGTTGATCCCCATCGTTGTCGCCTTCTGGCTTGCGGCCATCTACTTCGTGTTGCGGGGATGGCGCAGCGAGGGCATGGGCCGGCCCGGGATGGTCCTGCTTGTGGGTGTATGCGTGAGCCTTCTCGCGGGGTTCATTCTGACACCCTTCGGCGCCGATCCTTCTGGGCGCTACTTCACCCCGCTGGCGGTGCCGCTGGCCATCTTTGGGGCTGGCATGCTCGACGGTCTGAGGCAACGGCTCGGCGCCGTGCCGGCCTGGGCACTGCTCGCCGTGGTGTTGGCTTTCAATCTGTGGGGAACGATCGATTCGGCCCGCCGGAACCCTCCGGGTTTGACAACCCAGTTCAATCCCAATACGATCGTTGATCATTCCTATGATCAGGCCCTCATCGACTTCCTATCTCGTCAGGGGGAGGTGCGCGGCTACACGAATTACTGGGTGGCCTATCCGCTGGCGTTTCTATCTTCCGAGGCTCAGATTTTCGTACCCCGACTTCCATATCATCCCGATTTGCGCTACACGCCACGCGACGATCGCTACGCGCCGTACGACAGCCAGGTCGCCGCGGCCGATGAGGTAGCCTACATCACGACCGGGCCGATCGCGCTGGACGCTGCACTCGAGGCCTATTTCTCTCGTATGCGCGTCGAATACGCGGAGGCAGAGATCGGCGACTATCACGTGTATTACGACTTGTCGAAACGTGTGCCGCCTCCGGATTTCACAGACGTCGTGGAGGAATAGGCGTGAGCTTTCGCAGGGCTGTCCCGATCATCACCTTCGTTGCATTGTTCGCAATGGCGGTCCGCGTATCAATCGACCCGGACACATGGTGGCACCTGCGCGCAGGCGAGTGGATGATCCAGAACCACTCGAATCTCGTCCGCGATCCGTTCTCTCTAACGCGCGCGGGCCAGCCCTGGACCGATCCGGGATGGCTCTCCCAAATCGCCCTGTATGGGACGTACCGCAGTTTCGGATTGGCCGGGCTCAATGTGTTCACCGCGGCGATGGTGGTGCTCGGTTTCGCTCTTGTCTGGCAAGTGATGAAGGGGCGCCTGCTGCTTCGCGCCTTCGTGCTTCTCCTGGCAGCATCCGTCACCGGCGTGTACTGGTCGGCGCGGCCACAGATCGTCTCGTTTGCCCTGTCCGGGCTGTGCTTGCTCATCCTCGAACGCGCTCGTTCCGGAAAAGCCAGACTCCTCTGGCTTCTAGCTCCGGTCATGGCCCTGTGGGCCAATGTCCATGGTGGGTTTGCCATCGGGTTGATCCTCGTGGGCCTCTACGCTGCGGGGGAGGTGATCGACGGGATCCTGCCGCTGGCATTCCGTCGCCAGACCATTTGGGAGATTTGGAGCAACCATCGACAATCCTGGCTAAGGTGGCTGCTGGTGATCATCGTGTGTTGTGCGGCGGTTTCTCTGAACCCTTACGGCCCTTCACTCCTGACCTACCCGCTCAAAACAACCTCAATACAGGCCCTACAGAACTACATTCAGGAATGGCAGTCCCCTGATTTCCACCAACTTCAAGTGCAGCCCTTCCTGTGGATGCTGGGTCTGTGCGTGCTGTCATTCATCGCTTCGAGGAGAAGGGTGCATCCGACGGAGTTTCTCTTGTTCGCCGTACTGGCGTACATGGGATTTGTCGCCGGTAGGAATATCGCCCTGTTCGGTCTCGCGCTGGCGCCGGTTCTCTCTCGCCACGCTGATTCAGCTATCGATGCGCTGACTGAGGGATCGAACCCCAGGAGCGAGTTGCCTGAGCGATACACGCGATGGATCAATCTGACTCTTGTCTTGCTCGTGATCCTGGGCGCGGCGATCAAGATCTATGCTCCGCTTTCCTCAGCCCAAATCCAGGCTGCAGTGGAGAGGCAAGAGCCGATCAATGCCGTGGCATACATCCGGGAGAACATGCCCGCCGGGCCCTTGTTCAACGAGTACAACTGGGGCGGGTACATCCTGTGGAGTCTGTATCCCGAGTACCCGACTTTCGTCGACGGCCGCACGGACTTGTTCGATGATCAGGTACTCGAAGAGTATGTCAAGGCTTGGCGGGCGGATCCCGGTTGGGAAACAGTGCTCTCGAAGTGGGGCATCCGCCTGGCGCTCCTCGCACCTTCCGCGCCGCTATCACACATGCTAGAGGATGCCGGCTGGTCCAGGCTGTATCAGGACGACCAGGCCGTCATCTTCGCCCGTGAGGGAGCAAAATGAACCTGCCGCGCCAGAGACGGGCGTGACCGAAGATTCCGAGGCCTCAGCCTCCACCAGGTACCCGTTTGTTGGGTGCGCCGCGTTCGTCCGCCAGAGTATGCATCCCGGCGAACTCGCCGTTGCTTCGCCCGCTCTTGGCTGGCTTGTGACTGCGAATGTTGCCAAGCTCGTGCAAATGGTCGCGGCCGGCGGAGGCCAAACGGCCGACTTTCGAGGTGATATTCCAGCCGGCAGATTCGCCTACGACATATGTCTGCAGGCGACGACGTCGCAGTCGATTCTGTCTGGGACAATTTGGCGGCGGTGTATATGCTCGACGTCAGGGCGATTCAGGACGGAGTCGAGACTTGGCTCCTCGCACTGTCGCTGGGGGAGTCCAAAGCGCACGAGAATCTCTCCGATTGACTCGGCGGATGGCAGGGACAATCGCCCTCACTGAGAAGAGTAGAGGGAGAAGCCGAGGTCGTCCTTGCTCCGCACCAGTCCGGGAGTTCGATGCCGCGCTCATGCATGAGAGTGCGAAGAATCGAGGAGGTTGAGCGTTGCGGCGATCGCACAGGGGCTTGACTGCACTCCAATCGGCGCTCTTGGTGGTGTTGATCATCGCCCTTGGGTACGTGAATCGCCTCATCACTTCCGAACTGGAGGCTGGTGATGACTTCGCCATCGGGTGGACAGCCGGCGACCTTTGGCTCCACCAACGTACCAGCCCCTACGATCCTCGAGTAGCCGAGGCTTCGCAACAATTGATCTTCGGCCGCGCTTCCCCGGCCGACGTGCTCCGCAGACCGGCCTTGTTCCTCCTGCCTTTGCCGGCGATGATGTTCTACGCGCCCTTTGCCGCCATCCCGTTTCCGTTGGCGCGAACGGCATGGATGACACTCGTTGAGGTTTGCTTGTTGGGGAGCGCTGTACTCGGCCTCCGGCTTGTCCACTGGCGTGGTAGCCCATGGCTCACCGGAATGTTCCTGGTCTTCTCGGTGATGTGGTATCACGGCGCGCAAGTAGTGATCTCAGGCAACTTCGCCGGGGTGGAGGTCTTCCTTCTGACAGGAGCCCTGCTGGCCATCCACCGGAAGCTCGATGCCGTAGCCGGAGTGCTCCTGGGTCTGTCGAGCGTCATGCCACAACTCTCCTTTCTCTTCATTATGTTCGCGTTCGCATGGGGTTTATCCGGTCGACGATGGGCACTCGTCCTATGGACTTGTGGTTCGGTTGTGGTTCTCTACGGCCTGTCGCTCGTGGTGATGCCGATCTGGCCTCTGGAATGGATCGGCCAGCTATTGGGAGTGTTACGAACCACAGACGCGAGGCCTATCTTGTTGACGTTCTTCGATCTCATCCCCGGTATTCCCCAATGGGCGATAGCGGGGTTGGTCATCCTCTGTTTGATCTACATCGGGTGGGAATGGTCAGCCGTGATGAAAGAAGAAGATCGTTGGTTCTTGTGGACGTCAGCTCTCACTCTGGCTTCCACAACTCTCCTGACCTACAAGACAACGACCGCGGTCTTCGTGATCCTCCTGCCGGCACTCATCCTGCCCCTCACCGTATGGTTGGAACGCTGGGGACGGCGAGCCGGGTGGTGGGTCGGCCTCCACCTTTTCGTACTTGCTGGCGGCCTGTGGTGGCTGTTCTTCCGGACGACCGTCGGGAACCAGGAGAGCCTGCTCCTGTTTCTTCCTGCTCCCGCTTTGATCCTGATTGAGCTGTGGTGGATCCGGTGGTGGGCGAGCCGATCGACCCATTGGCCTCTTTGAGCCCCCTGCTGTGCGCTACAAAGCCCGGGCGTACAGACAGGGCCTTGGACAGGATCAATCTTCTGCCCGACGGCTTTCTTGTGGGAGCCGCGAAGCCAGGCATGCTTGAGTAAGATCGTGTGCGAGCCAGACGTCATCACCGATCATTGGTGGTGCTTGGGCCGATCGGGCTTGAACGCGTCCGAGATCGCGGCCGCGTGCTGCTCGCCGGGGGCGCGCATGTTCTCTACTGCGAGGACGGGGTCCAAGTCATCCGTGATGCAAGAGTTGGCCCCGATCGCGCCGACAACTGGAGCGAACTCGACAGAATTGTCGAACAGAATCTCGAACAGGTAGAAGACTGGGGAGATACATATGTGCCGTACTGGTTGCGCTGAGCTGAGCGATGTCGGCCCCAAGCGAATGGCAGTCGGGCGGCTCTGCGTCTCTCGAGACCCCGGATCGGCAAGGTGAATGTCCCCATGAATGCTCGAAGTCATGGTCGATCAGTCCCGTCCATCCTGCCCATCCTTGGCGTCGCCTCCCTGGTCAGGCTCCTTGATCTCGGTGGCCGACCGATGTGGTACGACGAGGCATTGACCGTGATGCAGTCGGAAAAAGGGCTGGCATCCATGCTTTATGGGACGCTGACGGCGGAGAACGGTGTCGCTACTGACGTGCACCCGATCCTCTACCGTACGCTCCTATGGATCTGGGAACAGGTTGTCGGGACCGAACCGGCTTCGGTAAGACTATTCTCGGTGCTGGTTGGGCTGGGGGTGGTCGTGGTGGGCTACCTCCTCGCCCAGCAGCTCTTCGCCGATCGCGTCGCCACGTTGACGGGTTGGGCGCTGACCCTCTCGCCATTCCAGGTTCACTACTCCCAGGAAGCGCGCATGTATGCCCTTCTGGCATTATTGCTTTTGAGTGCGACGCTTGTCTACTGGCACGCCGTCCATCGCGGCCGGTGGGTCCACTGGCTGATGTTCGCCATTCTCGCTGCAGCCGCAGAGTACACGCACAACCTGGCAGCGGTCTATTTGATTCCGCTGGGCGCGACGGCTGTGATCCTGAGGCGGTGGAAGCAGGTGCTGCATACGATTGAGGCCGGGGTGCTTGCTCTCGTCCTGTACGTCCCCTGGTTGCTGCACCTGCCTTCTCGGCTGGCGAGTGTCCAGCAAGGCTACGGGATCCCCCGGCCTGAAATTGCCGATCTCGTTCGGACTTTGTTGGTTTTCCTCGTTGGATTCCCAATCCCGCCATGGGCGCTTTCGGTGGCCGTATTATCCGCGGTATTCCTCATGGTCTTGGCGATCGTCACAACCGTTCGCACGTGGGCAACGAATCCGGTTCTCACCAGACGGGCGGTATGGATTGTCTATCTCAGCGCGGCACCGGTCGGCCTGATGTTCTTGGTCTCATTGGCCCAGCCGGCTTACCTCGACCGGGCGATGCTGGCGGCGGGCGCGGCCTTCTTGACCTGGATCGTCTGGGCCTTGGATCGCAAAGCACTCGTACCGGGGCTGGTCTACCTCGGATACGCAGCCCTGAGCGTGTCGTTCATCATTGGTCTTTATGGTTTCTTTTCCTACCGGGGATTTCCATACGCGCCATATCAGGAGCTCGACGGATACCTGGCTGCCCATGTCCGTCCCGGAGAAGTGATCCTGCACAGCAACAAGATCTCTGCAATACCGGCGACGTACTACGATCAAACGCTGGCTCAGTCGTTCTTGGCCGACCCACCTCAGAGCGGGCCGAGCACTCTGGCTCCGGCGACACAGGAGATGCTCGGGATCCAGGTTGCCGAAGATGTGCAAAGTGCCGTCGGGGATGCCCAGGGTGTGTGGTTCATCATCTTCCCTGGCGAGGTCCAGGATTACATCTCCGGCGGAGCGGCCCAACATCCGACCTTGGCCTGGCTGGGTGCCCGATACTCGATCGATAGGGTAGAGTCGTTCGGAGAGATGCAGGTCTACCATTTTGTCCGGCCGGGCGAAGGCTCGCTTCCCGCTCTGCCAGGTTCGACCTGACCGACAGCGGCTACGTGATCAAACTGCGACTGTGCGAGTGCGAAGAGTCTAGAGGGTGCTCGCTGTGCAGCCCGTGCGGGCGAGACGAAGCCAGCCGCCAATTTGTGGTGAGTGGGGCGTGGAGCTAAGGATGCGAGGTTCGACACTGTGAAGGTCGGATTCGCTGCTGACAGTCAATCCAATATCGGGGGTCGCCAGGAGGTCGTGAAACCTACCATCTTCGCTGGGCGTCGCCTTCTGTGGCTCGCTATAGGTCTTGGCCTGATCCTGCCGATGTACAACCTGGGCGGCCAGAGTCTGTCATACGATGAGACCTTCAGCGTCCTCGTCGCACGCCTGCCATGGCCGAGGGCCTGGGAGGTTCTCGCCGCGGACGGCGTCCATCCGCCGCTCTTCTACTTCATCGAGAGATTGGTGCTCCTACTGGGCCACAGCGAGTGGGTCGTGCGGCTCCCGTCAGCCCTTCTTGGCGTTCTTAGCATCCCCCTGGTCTACGCTCTGGCGAAGCGCCTCGGTGGGGAGAAGGTCGGAGCTCTTGCGGGTCTCTTGTTCGCGGTCTCACCGTTTCACCTCTGGTATGCGCGTGACGCCCGGATGTACGCGCTCCTGGCGTTCATGGCCGCGGCGGTCATGCTCTTGTACGACCGGTACCTTGAGCGTCCGAACCTGCGGCGCAGCACCCTCTTCGTGTTGGCCAGCGCCGTTGCCTATCTGACCCACTATTTCGCACTCTTCCTGCCTCTGGTGCAGCTGGCGCATCTTGCGCTCAACCTCAAGGCGTACGCCAGGCAGTTCAGGATCTGGGTTGTGCTGCAACTCCTGGCAGGTCTCCCCTTTCTTGGATGGCTCGTGGCCATGTACGCTCATAACCCCGAGCGGTATTTCGGTATCGGATGGATCCCCGCGCCAACGCTGATGGACCTTCCGTACACGCTGATCAACCTGACCGTCGGATACACACAGCAGGATGCTCGCTTCCACTGGATTGCTCTCGCTCTGGGCCTCGGACTGATCGCCGCAGGAGTCTGGGCCATGAGGCGCAGGAAAGAGGTCTGGACCCTGATCGTGTTGTGGGCGTTCCTGCCGGTGACGACTACCTTCCTCATCTCTCTCAAACGGCCGGTGTACGTCGATCGCTTCCTGATTCTTTCGTTGCCCGCGTTCTCTTTGATGATCGCGCAGGGCATCAGTTCTATTCCGGGTCGATGGGAACTCCCTGTGGTGGCATGCGTCCTTGGGGCGTTGCTGTATGGATCTTTCGAGATGCTCAGTGCCCCTGGGCAGGCCAAGGAGGACTGGCGCTCCGTCGCGGCCTACCTCTCCCGGGCGCGCCCCGACGAGACCATCATCCTGCGCTATCTGCAGATCGCTGTGCCGTTGACCTACTATGATCCGGGGCCGGTCACGCCCGTGGTGTTCGAGGTCAACCGGGTTATCACGCCGTTGGATCAACTGGCAAGTGGGCACAGCGGAACCTGGCTGGTGTTCTGGAACGCCAGCACAGATGCTCACCTCGTGGCCGGGAATCCACCCTTTGATCCGACTGGTGAGGCGGACCCCACGATCTCGAAGTGGATCTCGGGGCAGGGCCCGCCTTTGTTGGAGAGGAGGGATTTCAAAGGTGTGACGGTTTTCCACTTTGCAGCGGAACGCTAGCTGACCTCGGCTGCGCGCCCACACGGGGATAGCGCCTCCCAGGGAGAACAGCGTTTAGCTCGGGGCTGTCTCAAGATCAATGTCTCGGATGAAGGAGACGCGCAGATGCGGCGCTTTCCCTGCTCCGAAAAGGTCCCCTTGGGACACCTCCTATCCTCCCGGAGCCGATTGCGCACGGACGCGTTCTCGACCAGGATGCGCCGCCCTTATCCGGGTGTGTCCCTATCGATATAACAGCGGCCAGTCGGGGGGGAATACGGGGAGCAGCCCCACATGCCGCGAGCTGAAGGAAGAAAAGGCTATATCAGGGATTCTGGCGAAGCAAAAGATCCGGACGTGGCCATCTTCCTCTCTTCGATAGGCCTCTTGAGGCACCGCCCGGTCAAGGCAAAGACGGCGAGGCCACACCACGCGGGATGCACGCCTGCAGCCTCTCGGTTTGTCTCCCTTCCGGAATGGACCTAGAATACCCGGCTTGACGCACCGCACAGAGAGCGGCGGAACATCCCGGGCAGATCATGGGAATGGATAGCTGGCGCATCAGCAATCGGAATGGCAAGGGACCCGCGTGACGGCCGGATGGAAGAAGACCCTGGCGGTCGTCCTCGCAGTTGTCGTGCTTCTGACTGCAGACTCAGCTGCAATCCATGCGCTGTTTTCCCAACAGGGTGCCTTTGTTATCTGGGATTTCCAGCCGATCCATGCCGCTGCCCAGGCGGTGCTCCGCGGGCAGGATCCATACTCGGCGCAGGTCACCCAACAGATTCAGTTACAGGCCTACGGACGTTACCCGCTGCCCGGGGAGGACGTTCACGCGTTCGCCTATCCACTCTATGTGGCGCTCCTGGCAATCCCCTTCGGACTCCTGCCCTTGTCATGGGCACAGGCTACCTGGCTGGCGGTCTTGCAAGCCTTGGTGATCCTGGGGATCGCGTTGACAACCTCTATCTGGGCATGGCCGAAAGCAGGAAACGGTCGCCTCGGCATGGCGGCTTGGAGCCTCACCTTCTACCCGATTGTCTGGAGCTTCCTCCTGGGCCAGCTTGCAATCCCCGCCTTCGCCCTGCTTGCCCTGGCCGCCTGGGCTATCATCAAGCATCGTGACTGGCTGGCGGGCGTGACACTCGGCCTCTCGCTCATCAAACCCCAGATTTCATTTCTGTTGGTTCCTTCTATCTTCCTTTGGTCCCTGGCGAGGCGACGCGGAAAGCTGGCGCTGGGCCTGGCCTCGACGGTTGGTGTGCTGCTGATCGTTCCGTTCCTGATCTTGCCAACCTGGTTGACGGAGTTTGGTCAAAGGCTGGGAGAATACGCCAACTACAGCCCGTTCCTGCCCCCAGTGGCGCTTGCGGTGGACCGGTGTTGCCTCGGCGCTGCTTCCTGGCTCTACCCGCTCGCCGTCGCGGCTCTGGTCGTCCTGGCCGGCGTCTATTGGTGGGGAGCGGCAAGGAACGCGGGGGCTGAACACTTGTTATGGGCTTTCGGGGCGACCTTGATCATCTCAATGTTGATCTCCCCGCAGATCGCCATTGTCAACCAGGTGGTCCTGCTGATCCCTCTCTTCGGTATCTTGAAAGCGGTGTGGGTCCGAGGCCGCAATGGGGCATGGATTGGCTGTGGACTGCTTGCTTTGTTCGGCGCTGGCCTGTGGGTGCTCTCGTGGCTCCCGCCTATCTCGACCGCCAGCCTGAGGTACCCGGTCGAACACCAAGTCATGTCCCCCATCCTGCCGTGGACGCTTGGATTCTTATGGCTCGTAGTACCGCGGCGCGCGACGCGGGTACCGCGTGAAGCCCCGGAGACTGCTGCTTGAGGGAAACCTGGCATGGGGCGTGAGCGCGAGGTCGGGCGCGGAAGGCATTTCCTGGGAGCTGGGAGTGTGAAGGTGTGGCTTGCGCCAGGATGAAGGCCCGAGTGGGATGACCGAGGGAGACCCCCCCGGACCTGCCGCGCGAACAGCACGGCAGTTCCTTTTACCTGCGGTCACGATCTGCTGGATCGTCGCCATCGTCCTGGCGTACTACGTGGTCCATAAGCCGCTCACTTCACAGCAGGCGGCTGCAATCGGTCGCCTCATGCTGACGCTCGGGACGTGGGTGGGCAGCCTGAGCCTGTGCTATTGGCTTGGGCGGCTGGCGGTCCCAGGCCTGCGACGCTTCATCCTTCGCGAGCAGTTCGTCCTGCGGCTGGGCTTTGGCCTCGGCGTCCTCAGTCTGTTGATGCTCGGCCTTGGCGCCGTACGGGGTTACTGGCCCATGTTGGCCTGGGCCTTCCTTCTCCTGGCTCTGCCACCCACCATTCGCCAATTCCTGCGCGAGGGATGGCGCGCCCGCCCAGCAATGCCATCCGACTGGTCCGACCGCCTTCTCAGCCTCTTCGTCCTGGCCACCCTGGGATTTGCCTTCCTGCGCGCCCTGTCCCCTCCGACCGCCTGGGACGCACTTGTGTACCATCTCATGGGTCCGAAGCTGGATATCCAGGCCCACGGCCTGGTGCACAACCTCGATCTGGCCTACCTGGGGTTTCCCCAGGGTGGATCGATGCTCTTCACCTGGGCCATGCTCCTGACGGGCCCGGAACTGGCTCAGCTCTTTCATTTCACCTTCGCCCTCTTGACCATCGCCTTGCTTGCAGGCGTTGCCCGACGGCTGGCCCCAGGGCGCGGCTGGCTGGCGTCTGCGCTGTTGCTGGGCGTCCCTTCGGCTGCGCTGTTGGCAGGGTGGGCTTATGTCGATTGGATTCCCATGTTCGCGGCGCTGGCAGCATTTGTGGTTCTCGGCGAGGCGACATCGGAGGATGCAGGTGGGAGTCGCTTCGACGCCCAGGGACATAGGGAGATGTCGGCTGCAGACAACGACTCCGCCGGACATCTCGCCTTGGCCGCCCAGGCGGGTCGGAATTCGGGGACACATACAGAATCCATGGAGCGGCAACCGCTGGATGAGGGTCGCCGTGTGGACCCAGGGTCGGCAGCAATGTCCAACAACCCTGCGTCGAGAACCGCCGCAGTTCGATCGTGGCTTGGCAGCCTATCGGGGGTATTTCACTCGCCTTGGGTCCTGGCCGCGTTCTTCGCCGCGCAGGCTTTCGCTTCGAAGTACACCGCGGTCGGAATCGTGCTGGGCCTGGCGATCTTCCTCGCCGTGCGGAGCCGCTCGCTGCGGAGGGTTGCAGGCTTCGGTTTCTTCTTCGGCGTCTTTGTGGCCCCTTTCCTGGCTAGAAACCTGATCCTGACGGGCAATCCGGTCTATCCCTTCTTCCTTCCGGGCGCGTTTTGGGATGCACTGCGCGGGTATTGGTACAGCCGGCCTGGGACAGGCCTGGGCTTGGCCCGCGTGCTCGTCGCGCCCATCGAGGCGACCTTGTTTGGCGTCGAAGGCGGTATCGTCGAAGGCCATCCACCCTATAGCGCTACGACCGGACCGTTGCTCCTGGCCCTTCTCCCCTTTGTTTTCCTCGAGTGGCGGCACCGCTCGCCTGAAACGCGGCGTTGGGCCAAGGGATTGCTGATCGTTTCCTTCGTGACGTATGGCGCCTGGCTGGCTGAATTGGCATATTCCAATCTCCTTGTTCAGACCCGGTTGCTATTCCCGATCTTCCCGATGCTGGCCGCCCTGGCTGGCCTCGGGTTCGACTCACTCAGATCCGTGAGCCAGAAGGGATTCTCAGTGCAGTTCGTGGCCGGTGGTCTCGTGGGATTTGTCCTCGCGCTGACGCTGCTTTCATCGTCCCTGAGCTTCATCCGGTCCTCACCGCTACGGGTTCTGACGGGGAGCGAGAGCACGCAGGACTATCTGGTCTCACAGTTGGGGGTCTACTCGTTGGCCATGGATGAAGTGAGCCAGCTCCCAGAAGGGTCCCGGATCGTGTTCCTCTGGGAGCCCCGCGCCTACTGGTGCTCAGGCGCCGCCCAATGCGAGCCCGACGCGCTGCTCGATCGGTGGTGGCACTTGAGACGGCTCGGCTTTGACGCCCAGTCGGCAGCCCAGCATTGGAAACACGAGGGCATCACCCACGTGCTCCTTTTCAATCAGGGCGCGCAAGAGATCAAACGTGCGCGCTTCGACCCCTTGTCAGAGCAGGACTGGCAAGAACTCGATCGCCTCACCGAGCATGAACTCACCGAAATCAAGGATTGGGATGGCGTGTATGTTCTGTACAAGCTGCCCTAGCACTTTGTCCCCTGCGATCCGATGCGGGTTTTCCCCGGAGCGCCATCGAGGGCTGGCAGGAGACTCGTCAACCTGCGGTCCCTCCTGTTCACGGCTTCGAGAACGGCGGTCGAGTCCCCTCGGCCATGGCGCAACCAGCGTGCGAGATGGCGCGCATAGAGCGCGATGGCACTCATGGCTTCCGTCGCTGCCGCAGGCACAGATAGGGCGAGGACGGAGTGGCGTGGGCCGCTGGAAGTGAGGCTTGGGCAGGGTATGCTAAGAGACAACCTCAGGAGGTTGGCCGGGCGGCCCTTGCTATCAATCATGGCGGTCAGCCTGATTCTGCGGCTGCCGAATCTGGTTGCCCGACCGATGTGGTACGACGAAGCCTTCGCCGTGCTCTTCTCTGCAAAGGGCATCCCGGCGATGGTTCGAGGCACGCTCACGGTTGAGTCCGGCGTGGCCGCCGATGTTCATCCGCTGCTCTACTACTCCCTGCTTTGGGGGTGGGGTCGGATTTTCGGGACGTCCCCGCTTTCGGTGCGCGCCCTGTCCCTCATCATCGGCCTGGGTGTTGTCGCCGTTGGGTACATCTTGGCCCGGATGGTCTTCGACGAACGGGTGGGCGCGGTGGCCGGCTGGGCGATCGCCCTCTCCCCTTTCCAAGTTCACTACGCGCAGGAGGTACGGATGTATGGGCTCCTGGCGCTCTTGCTCCTGGGAGCGACGATCGCTTTCTGGAAAGGGACTCACGGCGGCAGCGCAGGGCATTGGATTGCTTTCGCCGGCCTGGCCGCTGCGGCGCAGTACACCCACAACCTGGCCGCCGCCTACCTGGCGGCTCTGGCGCTGAGTTCGTTGGCATTCCGGAGTTGGTCCATCATCCGATCGATGGTGCTCGCCGGAGCGGGCGCGCTGGTCTTGTATCTGCCCTGGCTGCTCCGTCTTCCAAGCCAGCTGGCGCGGATTCGACAGGCGTATTGGATCGGGCGCCCTGGTCCGGCCGATCTGGTCACCACGCTGCTCGTATACGTTAGCGGCCTGCCCGTACCCCCCTGGGCGCTGCCGGTGAGCCTGTTCTGTGGTCTGCTGCTTGTTGCCCTTGGACTTCTTGCGATTCGTCGTGCGTGGCTGCGCCACGAAGCTGCAGCGCGTCGGGCACTCTGGTTCTCCTTTCTCGCCAGCGCACCGGTCCTGTTCATGCTGCTTGCCTCGCTGATCCAACCGGTGTATCTCGATCGTGCGATGTTGCCCGCTGGAGCGGCCTTTCTGATCTGGATCGGCTGGTCAGTCGCTCGCCCGGATCTCGGCAAGGGCATGATGTTTCTCGGGCGAGGCGCCATGGTGGTGGCCTTTGGGCTGGGGCTCTTCGGTTGGATCACCTACCAGGGATTCCCTTACGCGCCCTTCAGGGAACTGGACATCTACCTTGCCGCCAACAGCCAGCCAGGGGAGATCATCGTTCACAGCAACAAGATCACAGCCTTGCCGGCCATCTACTATGCCCCAGGTCTCGGCCAGGAATACCTGGCGGATCCGCCAGGGACCGGTTCGGATACCCTGGCGCTGCCAACCCAAGAGGTGCTTGGGCTGATCGCACAGGACAGCATCGCCCAGGCAGTCGGTGACGCCGATGGGGTATGGTTTGTCATCTTCCCCCGCGAGGTCGAAGACTATCGTGCCCAGGGTGTCCTGAGCCATCCGGCTCTCGACTGGCTCGGGGCTCATTTCTGGCTTGAGGATGTGCGGGAATTTGGGGAGCTTTCCGTCTACCATTACGTCCGCCCCCACAAGGCGGACCGTTCGCCGGGAGGCGAGGTGGATCGCGCCCATGCCCTGGCTCTGACGACCCCATGAGCCCGACCGTCATCCGCCGCTCAGAATGGCTCTGGGCCGGCGCGGCATCGGTCATAATCCTGCTGATAGGCTCCTTGCCGGTCCTGGCGGGCTACTTGGTGAATACCCCGGGTCGGGTGTTTGCTGGAACCGTCTTCGACCGTCCGGACTTCGCCGTCCACCTCGGGGCCATGCAGCTCGGAGCCCATGGGGAGTGGGGCTATCGTCTGCTGTTCACATCTGAGCCGACAAGTCCGGCTTATGTCAAGCTGGCGTACGTCCTGCTCGGCCACATGGCGGCCTTCTTTCGCTGGAGCATGCCCCTGGGCTACCAGGTCAGCCGGGTTCTGGCGGGGATGGCGGCCCTGCTTGCCATCTACTGGCTCATGGCCCGGGCCTTTCCCGCTGTCTCCCTCAGACGAACGGGCTTTGCCCTGGCCGCGACAGCCTCAGGGATAGGCTGGTTGCTGCTCATCCTGGGGTGGCTGCCGGATCGATCCATCTCGCCGATCGACTTCTGGCTCATCGACCTTTACGTCTTCTTCAGCCTGGCCACGTTTCCCCACTTCGCCGTCGTGGCGGCGCTCATGCTTGTCACAATCGTGACGTATCACAGCTACATGGCGTCGCGGCGGATCAGCGTGTGGCTCCTGGCCACAGTGGCCGCCGCCGCGATCATCCCCCTCCAGCCATTCGCCGTTGCCTTGGCGGACCTTGCCGTCGGCGGCCTCCTCGTCGGTGCCTGGCGAGCACGCCGCGGCATTCGCGCGGCCGACCTGCTCCCCCCGTCGGCGTTTGTCCTTGTACAGGCTCCCGGTCTCTGGTACAACGCGCGCGTATTCTCGGGCAGCGATGTCTGGAGGGAGTTCACGCGTCAG
>CAZGRL010000054.1:0-24462 GCA_964528155.1 uncultured Anaerolineaceae bacterium | reverse complement strand
AGACTACCATACAAGCTTCATCTTGAGGAGGGTCCGGCAATTCATTCACACGCTCCTTCGGGGGAGGGGGAGGAAGAGCCAGAGCAAGGTGTCGACTCAGCATAGCTGAGTCGACACCTTGCTCTGGCTGATCCTTAGGGGCCAACTCTCGGAGCGGCACGGGAGATGTTCCAAGGGGAAGCAGGACTGTCCAGGTTCGTCTCGGCACCTGAGGAGGATCTTAGTTCGCTCGCGATAGGAGTCATTGGCGGCCACACCTTCGGGGTGTTAAGCCAGAGCAGGGCATCGGCCAACGCTCTGACAATAGGAATCGGTCGGAATCGAAGCGGGAGCCGATCGGCTCCCGCCCGCATCATCTCGATTGGGTGATGGGACAAATCGCAAGGATGTCTGCGCCGCCGCGGGGCGCCTGCCCGGCTAGTCCCCGGCAACGTCGGCGCGAGCCAGTACACGCCGCAGTGTATCGAGCTCGGCCCGCGACAATTCGAGCTGGGCTTTGAGATCTTCGTTCTTGACCAGGCGTCTCCCCAGACCGGTGTGCCGCCACAGTTTCAGATCCTCTTCAAGCGGAGAACCGATAATGTCTTCGCGGACGATCTTCCCGTCTTGCATCACCAGGACGCGGTCCGTTTGCCTTGCCACAGCATGATCATGCGTGACGATGACGAATGTTGTCTCGTGACTCTCGTGCAGATTCCGGATGAGCACCATGAGTTCCTGGCCGGCGGCGGTGTCAAGGTTACCTGTCGGCTCATCGGCCAGGATCAGGGCGGGGTTGTTGGCCAGAGCGCGCGCCACCGCCACCCGCTGACGCTGGCCGCCAGACAGCTGGTTGGGAAGATGGTTCATCCTGTCGCCCAGCCCTACCATGCCGAGCAATTCCTCAGCACGTCGCCTGCGCTGCCCGCGGCCGAGGCGGCTGTTCATGGGCACCTCTACGTTTTCACGGGCAGTCAGCGTCGGCAGTAGATTGTGAAGCTGAAAGACAAACCCAACAGTCTCGGATCGGAACCGGTCAAGATTACGAAGCGTCGACATATCTTGACCATTGATCAGGACACTTCCCTGAGTGGGCCGATCGAGTGCACCCAAGATGTTCAACAGGGTGCTCTTGCCGCTTCCACTCGGTCCCATGACGGCGACGAGCTCACCTTTGCCGATCTGCAAGTTCACCCCGTCCAGGGCACGGATCTGCTCACCATCCCCGTATACCCGCGTGAGGTCTCGTGTTTCAATGAGCCAGGACGTCGTTTCAGCCACAGCTCGCACCTCCTTCGATCACTCCCGATAGCATACGCCGTTGCCCCGGGCTAGCCACCCACCTCGATATCGGCAAACGCCGTCATCCCCCAGCGCAGCTTGGCCGGGATCTCATTCAACGCGATGATGACCGTGTAGTTGACTCCGGATCCTTCGCCCGACTTAGGCGAAATGCTGAGCACGTGTCCGTCGACCACAATGTCGGCCAGCGCGTCGAACGTGACTGACACGGGTGCGCCAACCTCAACGCTCGCAACGTCGATCTCGTTCAGATCGGTGGTCTCGACGCGCAACCCAGCGAGATCGCCGAGGACGACAACCGGGGCTCCCGGAGTGACCCATTCGTTCGGTCGCACGTCGACGCTGCTCACCGTGCCAGCGAACGGCGCGACCAGGCTCAGATCCTCAAGAGCGGCCTTGGCTCCTTCGACCTTGGCTTCGGCGTTCTTCAGCCTGGCCTGTGCCAACCCCAGGGCGTCTGGATCGGGCCCATCCTTGACCTTTTCGAATTCCCGCTGAGCCTCTGCCAGAGCGGCCTCGGCTTGATCCCGTTCGCCGATGAGCAGCGCCTGATCAATGTCGGTCGGCTCACCGGTGTACCAGTTCAGCGTGGCCTTGATCACATCGCGGGCGTGGCGGGCGTTGTAGAGCGCACTTTCCGCCGCGGCCCGCTTCGGATCATCGGAACCAAGGTAGCTCAGATGGTTCACGGCGTCCTCGGCCTCGCTCACTGTCTCCTCAGCCAGGACCAGCTGGGCTTCGACCCCTTCAATGGTCGCGGAAGTGGCCCGGGAACCCTTTTGTTGATACTGGTATCGTTTCTCCGCATTGTCGAAGACGTCGCGCGCTTGCGCCACAGCAAGTTGCGCCTCAGCCCGGGCGACGTCGGCGTTCTCGAGAAGCGTATCCAGCGCCTGGCGGGCCGTCATTTCCTCGAGCTCAGCCGCCGCCAAAGCAGCCTGCAAGGCCTCGCTGCCTCGCAACCGAATGAGCGCTTGCCCGGCGTCGACTTCATCGCCCTCGGCCACCAGGATCTGTTCGACCACCCCCGCCGTGGGAAAGCTCAGGTTGGCCCAGGTCGCCGGAACCACCTTGCCGGTGGCGCTGACCACTGGGACAAAGTCCGATTCCCCAGTTGCCGACGGCGTCGGGGTCGCAGCGAGTGAAGCCCCTCCGCAGCCGGTCAGGATCAGGCTGGCCATGATGACAAGCCCGATGAGTCTCAAGCCGTGAAATCTCGATGAAGTCATTGCTACCCTCCAGAGAAGCGGCACGACGAAGACGAGGTCGTCGTACCAGTCTTCAGTCTTCCTTTTCTAGGTCCTCACCTGGCTCCGGCGAATCTTCATGCAGATCGCACGCCTCGCCAAGTGTCATTCGTAACGTAGCGCTTCCACGGGCTGTAGCCTCGTGGCGCGGTACGCCGGATAGAGCCCTCCGACAACGCCCAGGAAGAGCGCCACGAGGAACGCCCGGGCGAACACATCCCACGAGAACACGGTCGTGAGCGCTCCGGTGAGCAGTGGGATCAGATTGATCGCCCAGATCAGGAGATAGGCAACGACTACCCCGATCGTGCCACCGATAATGCCGAGAAGCGCCGACTCGCGCAAGATGAGTCCGAGGATCGACGCTCGCTTCCACCCGAGGGCTCGCAGGACGCCGATCTCGCGAGTGCGCTCGAAGACCGACATCAGCATTGTATTCAGAACTCCTACCCCGCCGACGATGATCGCCAGGCTGGAAATCCCGTTGAGGAAGGCGTCGGCGTTCTCCATGTCCGGCATCTGATCGGCAAACTCGCCCGAGAGAGCTGCATGCGCCTCGGGGATCGTGGAGTTGATCTCATGTACGACGACCCGGGCCTCGGATGGATCTCTCACCTTGACTGCGTACATGGTGACTTTCCTCGGTCTGCCGGCGAGGACCTGGGCGTCCCGCAGCGTCATCACTCCACCCAATTCCTCCCAACCGATCGTGCTCTCGTAGATTCCTTTTATCCTGTACCGGCTGCCACCCAACTCGATGGTGTCACCTACCTTCTTGTTGAGGGCTTCCGCCAGGACTCTTCCGATGATGAACTGGTGGTTGCTCTGAATGGTCTCCCCCTCAACAAGATTGAAGCGTTGTATCGCCTGCTCGTTGGGGGCATAGCCCCAGACAATGGCAAATCCGTTCGACTCCGGCAAGACGACGGCCGACATAATGACGCCGCTCACACTTTGCACCTGAGGGAAAGCAGCGATTTTCGCTCCGACGCGCGCGTCAAGAGCGCTCAAGCTCGTGTCGGCGATCTCCGCCTGCCGGATCATGATCTCGGCTCCCCCTCCGAGGGCGATGTTGGTGATGTCCTCCGACGCGCCTCGGATGATCCCTTCCATCGCCATAATCGATCCGACCGTGATCCCGATGGCAGCCAACGTGAGCGATGAGCGAATCGCCCTTTGCCAGAGACCCTGTACGGCCATGCCCCCGATCGGCAGGCGTCGCGCCGATCCAGCGCCACCGCCGCCTTCATAGCGCAAGGCCTCGGCCGGCTGGAGTCGAGAGGCCCGCCAGGCCGGGTACACGCCGCCCGTCAACCCAAGAATGACGACGACGAGGAGCGCCTGCCCGATGATCGCGGCACGGATGTTAGACACCGATCCACCGAAAGTCATCCCAGTGTTCCCTAGTGCAGAGACTGCCAGCCATCCCAACCCAAGCCCGACCACCCCGCCGGCGAAACTGACCAGCATCGACTCGCGCAGAATCATCCACAAGACTTGCTTGCTGCTCCAGCCCACCGCGCGAAGCACTCCGATTTCGCGCGTGCGTTCGTACACCGACATCAATTGGGCGTTCAACATTCCCACGCCCCCAATGATGATAGCCAGACCGGCGATCGCCCAGACGTAGCCTTGCAGAAAGTCGACCATGAGCTGCCTGTCGGCGAAGTCTGCCGAGCTGCTTATCGAAAGATCTGGCCACAAGCGCTCAACTCGGGTGATGAGGTGCTCGGCCGAGGCTCTCTCGCCGAGCTGGATGTAGTAAAGGCTGACCTGCCGTGGCTTTCCCAGCAACTCCTGCGCGTCGGACAGGCGAAGCACACAGCCGCTGTCTTCGAGCCCATCGCCGGTCTGATAAATGCCGACGACGCGGTAGACTGTGTCCGTCAGGCGGACTGAGTCGCCGACCTGTCTATCCAGGGCTTCGGCCGCGCCTGAACCCAACAACATGGGCGTTCCCCGGGAGCTGTGGGCGGCGGCTGAGTCCAGCCCGTCTCCCTCAATGACCTGGAATCGGTCCAGGACAAAGCTATCCTCGGGGTAGCCGAAAACGAAGAAGAGCGGGATGTCCTCTGCCTGGACGAACCCCTCCAGCATGCCGCTCACGTCGCTCACTTCGGGCATAGCCAACAGTTCGCTCCCCAGCTCTTCGCCTACCGAACTGTAAGTAATGTCGAAAGCGTCAGGCTGGCTCAGGATGAGATCGGCCTTGCTCCCCGTGAGAAGAGACTGATACCCCTTCTGGAACCCGTCGGCCAGGGCTCCAAGACCGATGATGGCGGCGACCCCAATGCTGATCCCCAGCACGGTCAGGAGAGTCCGGGCTTTCCTTCGAAGCAAGTTCTTCCAGACCATTCCCGTCTTCCAGCCGCCCACCCCATGTTCTGGCCAGGGCGGGAGTATCGTCGAAACGCAATCTTGAGGTGGATACCAGCGATCTGAAGGCAGAGCCGCCGGAGAGTCCAGCCCCTCGGGCCCCTCGGCAAGGGTCTTCCAAAGGGTATTCAACCACCCTCCCGTCCGGCGAACCTGATCTCAGTCTGACACCTGACTGCCCCGTAGGGGAAATCAGGCCGCCGCACAGCATCGCCAGTATACATGGGGAGGAGTTGGGGACCGACTAGCCCGCTTGTCCGGTGGCATGTCGACTCGACCGAGGTCGACTGAGGCTAGGCGGGGAGAACGGCTCAAACGTCGAAGACGATCGTGGTCTTGAGGCCCTGCTGGGTAGATCGGATGGCTAACTCGTTGTAGGTGACGGCCTTGATGTGTCTGACGAGGTCGGTGCCCTTCACCCCCGTAGCCTGTCCGATGAGGCTGGTCTCTTTTATCGACTGGATCGTCACGTCCTCCAGGACCAGCTCCCCCTCTTCGAGCCAGAACAGGAGTTCGGTCAACCAGTCGACAAGTAGCGTTTCAGCGTCGGGTGCTTCCAAGCGAAAGCGCTTGTGCTTGCGCGCCCCCGAAGGACGCCCCCGCAGGAGACCGGCCATACCCAGCGCGGCATTACGGAAGAGAGCAGCCCGACTGCTCCCCCAGACCTCCAGCGCCCAGTCCGCGGTGTGCTCGATCTCTCGCCAGGACGGTCCTTCCATGTGCCTCAATTCATGTCGCTAATGGCGGCGCGCATTGCCGGACGAGCCGTCGGAGCCCACATTCCCGGAGAACCTAGCGAAACACTCGGACGTGTCGCCGATCCACAAGAAGTGGAACAAGAAACGCGGAGCCATTATAATCATCTTCACTATCGCCCTTGAACCATGGGCTCTGCTGCAGACGATGTCCGCTGGCCGTGAGTAGAGCATCATTGTTTGGCTGACTCGGGGCCAGGCCGTACTCTTCTTTCGCGAGCACCGAAGCCCTCTACGCCGTCGGCACGCGCGGGGCGATGAGGCAGGGCTTTCACAACGGCTTCCTCGCGTTGCCCGAGATCAGGCGCGGCGCGAAGCAGATAGCATAGGAGGATTTCAGTGGGGAATGGCTTTCGAGTTGGCAAGCTCTTCGGAATCACGATCCGCATCGATTGGAGTTGGATCCTGATTTTCACCCTTGTCACATGGAACCTCGGGACGGTTTTCTCGCAGGTTCACCCTGAATGGGGAGCCAGGCTTGCATGGTCGACAGCGCTCGTGGCGGCGATCCTGTTCTTCGGCTCGGTGCTGGCGCATGAGCTGGCGCACTCGATCGTCGCCCGGTCGCAGGGGATCCCCGTCCGGAGCATCACTCTGTTCCTGTTCGGCGGCGTCTCAAACATCCAGAAGGAGCCATCTTCCCCGTGGGAGGAGTTCTTGATCACGATCGTTGGCCCGCTGACCAGCATCGTCCTCGGCGCAATCTTCTTCGCGCTTTCCGGGGTCGGCCTGGGAGCGTTGGCCACGAGCGTGGCAGATCCGTTCGCCGCTATTCGCACGCTTCCGCCGCTGACCACCCTCCTGCTCTGGCTTGGTCCAATCAACATCCTGCTGGGCATTTTCAATTTGATCCCCGGCTTCCCCTTGGATGGGGGGCGGGTGCTGCGGTCGATCCTGTGGGGCGTGTCCGGGAATCTGCGGCGGGCTACGCGCTGGGCCTCCTACTTCGGGCAACTCGTAGCATGGCTGATGATCATCGCCGGTATCGCCATGATCTTCGGAATCGAAGTGCCGTTCTTCGGCACCGGCCTGATCAGTGGGCTATGGTTGGCCTTCATCGGCTGGTTTCTTCAGAGCGCCTCGGCCCAGAGCTACCATCAGGTTGTGGCCCGCGACCTGCTGGAGGGCGTGCCCGTCTCGCGCCTGATGCGCACGAACGTTCCCTCAGTGGCACAGGACATCTCGGTGAGCAGTCTCGTTCATGATCACATCATGGGAACCGACGAGCATGCGTTCCCCGTGATCGAGGACACGCGGCTGTTGGGCCTGGTCACGCTGGAGGACGTGCGCAAAGTCGCTCGCGGCGACTGGGAGCGCACCCGGGTGAGCGAGATCATGACGCCGCGCGAGCATTTGATTGTCATGGCTCCCGACGACGAGGCCGCCGACGCCCTGGAGAAGCTGGCTCAACATGACATCCGCCAGGTGCCCATCCTTCAGATGGACACGTTCGTTGGTCTTCTCCGCCGCCGGGACCTCGTACGCTATCTGCAGACTCAATCCGCTGTGCAAAGCGAACGGGTATGACGCCCACCCTCCGATCCCCGTATGATCGTCTGAGTACGTCGATGGATCTTGTTTCCCGACGAGGAAATTGACTCGCATGAGCCCGATCCCCCACAGTCTGACGGAAGGCATCTTGTTCACGGATCAGTACCAGCTGACGATGGCTCAGCTGTATTTTCGTCAGGGGATGCACGAGCGCCCTGCGCAGTTCGACCACTTCTACCGCGACTATCCCAACTATGGCGTCCATCAATCCGGATATTGCATCAACGCCGGGCTGGACTGGCTCCTGGAGTGGATGAGGGACGCTCGTTTCGGCGACGCGGAAATTGAATACCTGCGCGGGCAGAAAAGCGGGGCTGGGGAGAGGTTTTTCGACGACGATTTCCTGGCGTGGCTCCGAAACAACGGCGGTTTTGAGGGGATCACACTGATGGCCATCCCGGAAGGGCGGGTGGTGCACGCCAACGTGCCTCTGACGGTCGTGCAGGGCCCGCTTGCGATGGCCCAGATCTTGGAGACCCCTCTCCTCAACTATCTCAACTACCAGACGCTGATCGCCACCAAGGCAAGCCGCATCCGTGAGGCGGGCCGAGGTCGGATGCTGCTCGAATTCGGTCTGCGACGCGGACCGGAGAGAGGGGCGAACGCCGGAACACGGGCCGCCCTCATCGGTGGAGCCGATTTCAGCTCGAACGTCGGGGTTTCACACCTGCTCGGCTTGCCCCCCAAGGGAACCCACGCGCACAGCATGGTCCAGGTTTTCATGGCCCTGGGCGCCAGCGAGCTGGATGCCTTCCGCGCCTACGCCGATGTCTTCCCGGATGATTGCGTTCTTCTGGTAGATACGATCGATACGCTCGACAGCGGGATCCCCAATGCGATCCGCGTATTCGAGGAACTGCGACAGAAGGGGCATCGGCCGGTCGGCGTGCGTCTCGACTCGGGTGATCTGGCCTACCTCAGCATTCGATCAGCCCGCATGCTCGACCAAGCCGGGTTGCCCGATGTCTCGATCGTGCTCTCCAACCAGATCGATGAGCTCACCCTGTGGCAAATCATCACCCAGATAGAAGAAGAGGCAGCTGAGTACGGGGTCGAGCCAGACAAGTTGATCCAGCGTCTGGTGTATGGCGTCGGGACACGCCTGATCAGTTCCGCCGGGGATTCTGCGCTGGACGGGGTCTACAAACTGGTGGCTGTGTGCGACGAGGGGCGGTGGCTGCCGGCCATCAAGATCTCTGAAACGCCAGAGAAGACCCCGAACCCGGGCCATAAGCGAGTGTGGCGAGTGTACGACCAACGGGGAAAAGCAGTCGCCGACCTGCTAGGATTGGAGAATGAAGATCCGGGCAGCATGGACCCGCTACTGACGCATCATCCAACACAGTTCGGGGCGGAGCGATCGTTCCGCCAGGATGAAATCAGTCAGGTCGAACCATTGCTGGTTGAGATGCTGCACGAAGGTCGGAGAGTAGCGGAATCTCCATCTCTCGAAGATATGCGCACGCAGCGGGAATCCGATCTCGACCACCTGTACCCCGGCGTCCGCCGACTGATGAAACCCCATATCTACCACGTGTCTTTGACGAAGAAACTCTGGGACTACAAGCAAGAGCTCATCGCCTCGGTCAAGAAGAACAACTCGGGATAGACGGCCGCACCGTCGTCCTCCGGCCCCCGATCTCTTGTGCCCCGAGTGGCGCAAGGAGCAGGTGTTTGGGAAGGCCGGGGAAGGCTCTGGGAGCAGGTGGGTGAGATGCTTGGGCCGCCGCGGACGGCGCGGGCAGCACTGAGTTGAACAGTCGAGCGCCTGGGGTCAATCCAGCGGCTTGGGCCGGGTCGGCTCGAGCAGGGTCTGACGGACGAACGAGTGAAGCGGGCTGCTGCGGCGCTTGACCATCATCACCGTGACCTTGGCCCGGCGAGCGATCCGCTCCGGAAGCCTTCCGACTAGGAAATTCCTGAAAAGCGGTTCTTCACTTGCGCCGATCACGATCAGATCGTACCCCTCACTCTCCTCTAGGATGGTGTCTACAAGGGCGAGGCCTTCCACTATGCGCGGTTCGATAGACTCATAGTCAATGCCGTCCAGGCTGTCGGCCAAGGCCCGATTGCCGCGAGCGCGGGCGCGTTCGCCGGCGTCAAGCGGGAGGACGTGCAGCACGGTGATGGACACCGAATCCGGACGGGCCGTCTTGGCCATGCTCGAGGCCAGCTTGACCGCTCTCCGACTGTTCTGCCCCCCAGACACCGGGACGAGGATCTTTCGAAGCGGCCTCCACTGTCGGTATCGGATGACGACCACGTCCGTCGGGGGGTTGTCCACGATGGGATCAATCACCGATCCGAAAAGTCTGCCGGTTGTATTGGTGTAGCCTGGCCAGCCCAGCACCAGCAGATCGGAGGCGTTCTCATGAGCGGTCATTCGGATCGCCTTGGCGACGTTGCGACCCAGGCGGATGATGGTATGCACCGGAACTTCGTAGGCCCTGGCCTGCTGGATGACTTCTTCCAGGTATTCCCGCCCTTCCTTCAAGAACAGCCTTCCCTGCCCAAGATCAAGCTGCCGGGGTACATGAGCCACGTACAACGCCAGCACCTCTCCGCCCTGATCCTTGGCGATGACCGTCCCGATCTGACCGAGGATGCGAGCCTGCTCCGCGTTGGCCACCGGAACCAAGACTGAGTAGTCAGGACTGACCAGCGCCTCCTCATGCAAGATCTCCTTCGGCTTCTCCATCGCCTCTATTCGTGAGAAGTAGCCCAGGTAGGCCAGCATGCCGATCAAAATCCACGCCGCGGCGGCATACCAGGCGATCGCGCTGAACTGGAACACCTGCAGCGCCAAGAAACCATTGGAGAGGATGGCCAGCACAGGTAGAACCGGAAAGAAAGGCACCCGGAAACCTCGGTCCAGCTCCGGACGATCCAGGCGCAGGTAAAGGACTGCCAGATTGACCTCGAGGAAAAGCAACAGAAACATGATGCTGGCTGCTGCAGCGACGTCCTGGATGGGGAGAGTCCAGGCCATCGCGATCATCAGCCCGCCGGTGCAAAGAACAGCCCAATACGGTGTGTGGCGTCGCGAGTGGATCTTGGCGAATATCCCCGGCAGGTTGTGGTCCCTGCCCATGGCGAATGAGACGCGTGACGAGGCGTAGGTGGTCGCGTTCAGAGCAGACATCGTGGAGGCCAGGCCGCTCAGAAGTAGGACGACCGCACCGATTCCCCGGGGGAACACCTGGCTTGCCACCTCAATGACCGCGAGTTCGCCCTGCTGATCCAGGTATTCGTACGCATGCATCCCCTGTGGCGGCACTGTCGCTCCGATTGCTACAAAGCCTACCAGGACATAGATCACAACAGCGATCGTGATTGCGGCGAAAATGGCCCTGGGAATGTTGTGCTTTGGGTCGATGACTTCCTCGCCGGATTGGGCGATGATCTCGTAGCCCTCGAAGGCGATGAAGGTGAAGCCCATGGCGACGAATACACTCGGCAGACCTTTCGGCAGGAAGTCCGTGGTGAACCGGTGCACCCATGTTTCCGAGCGAGCCATCGCCAACAGGCCGAACAACACCAACAGACCGAGGATGATCAGCTTGGTCATGGTGAGGATGTTGCCTGCAGTTGCGGTTTCAGACGCCCCCCAATAGTTGATGCCGATGAATGCCAGCAGGATCAACGTCATCAGGACAAGGGTCAACTGCTCAACTGGCAGACCAAAGGTCATGACACCGGCCATGTCCAGCAGCTCAGCTGCAAAACGACCGAAGGCAAGAGCATACAGACTCCCGGCCACAGCCTGCGCGAACCAGCTCGTCCATCCGGCCAGGAAGCCCACAGTCCCTCCCAGGGCATCCCTGATCCACGCGTAGCCTCCACCGGCCCCAGGGAAGACAGACCCCAGCTCGGCATAGGACATGGCTGTCAGGGACGTCACAAGGCCGTTGAGAAGGAACGCCAGGATCAGCGCTGGGCCGGCAACTCCAGCCGCAATGCCGGTGAGCACGAATATCCCGGCCCCGATCATCCCTCCGACGCCGATCATGGTGATCGTGAAGAGGCTCAGGTCACGACTGAGTGTGATCTTCTCGTGACCGGGATTGACTTCCATCCTCCTCCTCTCAGCGGACGGAAACGATCCGACGACGAGTCAACCTCTGCATTATAGCCCAGCCCCAGGTGTGCCTGGATCAAGCTACCAGACGCAGAACCATAGGGTTGCGCACAGTTGAAGAAGAACGCGAGGACGACAACGACCGGGATCGCCGAGGAACAGCGCGCCGCCCTGATAACTCATCTGAGATGGCGCATGGGCAAGACACGAAAGTGGAAGGGATGAACCGGGAGCTATCCCGAGTCGGCGGTGACCAGAGGCAACCTGACCTCGAAAGTCGTCCCCTTTCCCAGTTCACTGGTCACGCTGACGTCGCCTCCGTGAGCCCGGGCGATCCATTGCACGATCGACAGCCCCAGGCCACTCCCCGCCGCACCATTCTCAGATGCCGCGGCCTGGGGGGGATTGACTCGATCTTGTGAGCGAGCCCGGTCGACCTGGAAGAAGCGATCGAAAATGCGGGGAAGATCTTCGGGCGGGATGCCGGGGCCGTTATCCTGCACCCGGACCCGGCCTGCACTCGATATCGGGTCGAGGCCGACCTCGAGGCATATGCTGGTCCCGGCGCCTGCGGCGTACTTGATGGCGTTCTCGACCAGGTTCGAGAGCATCTGGATCAGATACTGCCGATCCCCGAGGACCAACGCTTCGGGCAGCTCCCCCGTCTTGAGGTCCAGGGAACGGTTTGCGGCCAGCGGCTGCAACCGCTCTGCCACCTCGAGCGTGACGTCGCTCAGATCGACGCGCTCTTTCCTGAGCGTTGTCTGCCCGGCATCCATTCTGGACAGAGTCAACAGATTGTTCACCAGGCGGCTCATGAAGTCGTTCTCGGTCTGGATGACGTGCAGCGCCCGGGAATACTCGTTGGCCGACCGCGTGGCCTCAAGTGCCCGGCTGGCCTCAAGGTTGACGATCGTCAGGGGCGTCCTGAGCTCATGACTGGCATCGGCAGTGAATTGCTTCTGACGATTGAAGGCCGCCTGAAGGCGGGCCAACATCTGATCGAAGGTATCTGCCAGTTGGCCCAGCTCGTCCTGAGTGCCAAGCGCGATCCTCCGACTCAAGTCGGTTTCACCGATTTCCCTGGCTGTCCGGGCGATTTCCTTGACCGGTCTCAAGGCGCGATCCGCCAGCCAGTAGCCCCCGACCAGGGCCAGGAGCAGCGTCCCCATCCCGCCGATGAGAAGGGTGATCAGATAGCGATGCAGCTGGCCGGTCGGGTCGACCGGGCTTCCCAGGATCAAGAAACCGATCACCGACGTTCCCAGGGATATTGGCGTTACGAGAAACATGTATTCGCTCGTGCCGCTGGCGACATCCGTCTTCGCCGAAAGCAGGGAGTACGTGAACGGACCCTGCCCGGCGCCCCGGGCCATCCCTACCTCTGTCAGACGATTCACGTCTGACGTCGAGGCCGGACCATACTTCTGGACCACTCTGCCCTGAGTATCGGTCACCGCCAGCACTTCATCGCTCTGCAGCAGCGGCCCGGCGTCCTGCGAGATGTTGGGGATCGTGATCTGCCGCTCGAACGGCTCACTGTGCGAGAGCGACTCGACGGACTGTATCTGACTGATCTTGGCCTCGATCCGGTCCAGCGTTTGTCGCCGCAGGTCACGCGCCTGAAGCGTGTAGGTTGTCGCTCCGAAAACGCTGACAACGAGGGCAAGGATAAGCACGAACCACAGAGTCAGCCTGAACCGGATGCTCCGTAGGAAAACTCTCAATCGGTCGGGAAGATGCAGGCGAAATCTCGACATTCGAGGATCAGGCCTTGCTCAGGCGGTAGCCTACACCGCGCACGGTCTCAAGAAGCTTGACCGCGAAAGGCTCGTCGATCTTGCGACGAAGCCGACGGATGTAGACGTCGACCACGTTCGAAGTCGCCTGGAAATCGTAGCTCCAGATGTGGCTCTCGGCCATCTCCCTTGTGATCACCCTGTCGGCATTACGCATGAAGTATTCCAGCAACGCGAATTCCTTCGCCGTCAGCTCGATCGGACGGCCGGCGCGTTCCACATGGTGCGTTGCCGGGTCCAAGGTGAGGTCGGAGACAGTCAGGACGTTGGACTTGTCGGAAGCCTCGCGACGAAGCAGCGCCCGCAGGCGGGCGCGTAGTTCCTCGATGGCGAAGGGCTTGACAAGATAGTCGTCTGCCCCGCTGTCCAATCCCACGACGCGATCTTCTATGGCATCCCTGGCCGTCAGGAGAAGGATCGGCGTGTTGTTCCGTCGCCGACGAAGCGAGCGGCAGACTTCCAGGCCGTCCTTCTTGGGGAGCATGATGTCCAGGACGATGGCATCGTATGGATAGATCCCGGCAAGCTCCTCACCATCCTCGCCGTCGTAGGCCGAATCGACGGCATAGCCGTCGTCGACCAGGCTCGTCTTGAGTGAGTTGTTGAGCCGGCGGTTGTCTTCGACAAGCAAGATGCGCACGGTATCCTCTCCTGCCTGCAGGTCCACCCTCTTCCTTATACTGGTCCAGCCCTGCCGCTCGCGCCTGTTCAAACAGCGGCGCGGCCCGGGCCTGTTGCCAGCTCGGCCCTCTCATTAGCAACCCGAGATTATAGCCCTCGAAGATGACGGAATGATGACAACTAAATGAGTCTCCGATCTGCGAGACGAGTTTGGCGGGTTTCATCAGGCTGTCATCTTCGGCTGCTATACTGCGCGTCGCAATCCGGGAAAGGCGGCTTCACCCATCCGTCTGACTCTCGTCGGGCCACCGGGCACCAAGACCCACCTTAGCGCTCGACGAGTGAGATGTAGATCAGAGACGAAGGAGAAATCCAATGAACATCCGCAAGTTGATGATCACCGGCACATTGATCGGTGCAATGGTGCTGACAGGCTGTGCCGGTCTCGCCGGATCGGCCGGTGTGGCCCCGGCGATCTCGGCTCCCATAACCGTCGCTGCCCTGCCGGCGCAATCAAGCGCCCCTCAGGCATCCTCAGGATCGTTGGCGGCGCTCGAAACCACCTTCGAGCAGATTTACGCCGAGGTAAACCCGTCGGTGGTCAACATCCAGGTTCTTGAGACGGTCAGCTCGTCCAGGCAAGGGTTTCCCTTCGGCTTCGGTTTCAATTCGCCTGGGCAGCTGCCCCAGCAGAGTGCGCTTGGTTCCGGTTTTGTGTGGGACACTCAGGGCCACATCGTGACCAATAACCACGTGATCACCGGGGCCAGTAAGATCACGGTCACGTTTTCCGATGGGACGACCGTGGACGGCAAACTCGTCGGAGCGGATCCGAGCAGTGACCTGGCCGTGATCCAGGTCCAGGTTCCGACCAGCGAATTGCACCCGGTGACGGTCACGGACTCAAGCCAGGTGAAGGTCGGGCAGCTGGCTGTGGCCATCGGCAATCCTTACGGGTTGTCCGGGACGATGACCCAAGGGATCATCAGCGCTCTGTCGCGTTCGCTGCCGGTCCAGTCCTCCAACTCCTACTATCAGCAAGGGCCCACTTACGAGATCCCCGACGTCATCCAGACGGATGCTGCGATTAACCCCGGCAACTCGGGCGGCGTCCTGGTCGACGCTCAAGGTGCCGTCATCGGTGTGACCGCCGCCATCCAGTCAACGGTGGATGCCAACTCAGGCATCGGTTTCGTCATCCCGTCTTCGATCGTCGAGAAAGTCGTCCCCAGCTTGATCCAGAGTGGACACTACGATCATCCTTGGATCGGGATCAGCGGGACCAGCCTGACGTCTGACCTGGCGAAGGCGATGAAACTCGACCTGTCACAGAAGGGTGCACTTGTGATCGATGTCGTTCCCAATGGTCCAGCTGCCAAAGCCGGGATTCAGGGAAGCACCGGACAGGCCATTGTCAGCGGAGTCCAGATGCCTATCGGGGGCGACGTAATCGTCGCCATCGACGGGAATCCCGTCACCAACTTCGAAGATGTGTCTTCCTACCTGATCAACAGTACGCAGGTGGGACAGACGGTTTCCCTGATCATCTTGAGCCAGGGCTCGGAAAAAACCGTCCAACTGACTCTGGGCTCCATGCCCCAGCAAACGGGTCAGTAGTAGTAATCCCCCTGCATAGTTCGGCGATGAGCTTCCTGGAGAGACTCGAGGTTACCTCTCCAGGAAGCTCCGCCTCAAGGTGAAGCGATGAAGCATTTCACAGCGCTCCTGGCAGCATTTGGAATGACCGCCGTCGTTGGTCTGGCGATGCTGGGGATCGGGTTGAACGCCATGATGAACCAGAATGCGGTTCAAACCCAGGATTCACCGGCGGCTTCGTCAGCGCAGATCCCTGCAGCGTCCTCGGGCCAGCTCCAGCAGATGCAAAGCCTGATCCAGCAGTATCAAGCCAGAGATCAACAGTATCAAACTCAACTCAACACGGTCGTCCAACAGCTGAACCAGAGGAACGCGCAGCTCCAACAGTTCACTCAGTTGCTGCTCGAATTGCAGAATCGCGGGTTGATCTTCATTCAGCCGGACGGGACGATTCTGATCCCGCGCGGTTGATCGGCCCAGGTGATCACCTGCGCCAGAAAAGGACGGACAGATGAAAGTCATGCGGTTGGCATTGCGAGTATGGATTGCTTCGACGAGCCTGGCCGGTTTCCTGGGTGGCTGGGTGCTGCTGGCACACGCGCCGAAACCGGCGCCCCTGGTGACCAATGCCCCGACCTCGGCCGAGGTCTCTCTTCCCCCGCTGCCTGCCCTCCCCTCTCTTGGAGATGGATCGGTTCAATTGCAGCCGCTGCCGTCGATGCCGCAGAACTTCGGTGCCTTCTCGCGACTGCGAACCAGGGGTTCATGATGGAATATGATGAGTTCCGCGCCATGAACACGGACATCGTGCTCGCAGCCCAAGGGGGCCAGGGCGACATGACAGCCAGGTTCGAGCGTGTGCGGAACTTCATCTTCGCGCAAGAGCAACGGCTGACACGCTTCTCCGAGCAAAGCGAGCTGATGCAACTGAATACCAGTGCAGGGGCCTGGTTCCAGGCATCTGAGACGCTTTTCGAGATCGTCAGCGAGTCGATACGAATGCACACCGAAACCGGGGGCCTGTTCAATCCAACGATCCTGCCGGCGTTGAAGCGAGCCGGATATGATCGATCATTTGATCGACTCGCAGACGTGTCGAATCCAGACAGTCTTCCAGCCGGGACCGGCGTTGTCCCCGGCCTGGAGGAGATCGACCTCGATCATACCGCCAGGAGAATCCGTCTTCCGGTCGGCATGCAGATCGACCTGGGAGGCATCGCCAAGGGGTGGATCGCAGAGCGCGCCGCGTGGCTCATGGCTGCGGATACCGAAGCATGCGCAGTCAGCGCCGGCGGTGACATGTTCCTTATCGGTCACCCTGCGGAGGAGGCATTCTGGCGGGTTGTCGTCGAGGACCCGAGGGACTCCAATCGTCCTTTGGCGGTCTTGCGGGTGGATCCCGAGACTGCCGTCGCCACGTCGTCCGTAACGAGGAGGACATGGGTCCGCGACGGAGTGACACACCACCATCTGATCGACCCGAGAACCGCAAAGCCAGCGCAGTCGAACTGGCTGAGCGTGACCGTCGTGGCGGAGCGGATGACCCGGGCTGAAGCTCTTGCGAAAGCACTCCTCATCGCCGGAGGGAAGGCGTTCAATGCGTTGATCCATCATGTACCGGCGGCCGTCTTCATTGCCGTGGACGAACACGGCAACATGTGGGGATCGCCGGGGAGCAAGGAGTTGCTTGATGTCTACCCAGAATCTGAGGTCGAGACGCGTGAACTCGCCCTCGTCGAATAAGTCAAGCGCCGGCCGGTTGATCGTCGGGCTGGTAGCTGCGGCAGCGATCATCGGGTCCATCGCACTGGCCGCTCCGGGTCTGCAGGGCGTCCGCCAGGTCGCGGCTCGGCTGCTGGCGCTGGACAGCGTGCAGCGCATGTGGTTCGTCACGCGCGCCGCCGGCCTGACCGGATACGTCTTGCTTTGGCTTTCGACGGCCTGGGGCCTCGTCGTCTCCAGCAAGATCCTTGACCCACTCCTTCACCGATCGTTCAGCTACGACTTCCACGAATTCCTGTCGCTCCTAGCGATCGGATTTGTCAGCCTGCACGTCATCGTCCTCCTGGCGGATCAGTATCTTCCGTTCACCCTGCTTCAGGTCCTCATCCCATTCGTCGCCCCCTATCGGCCGGTCTGGGTCGGGATCGGCGTGATCGCCTTTTACCTCACGATCCTGGCCAGCGTGACATTCTACGTACGGGCGAGGATCGGCCCTCGGGCATTTCGGCTGATCCACTATTCCAGCTTCGTCGCATTTCTGGGTGCAGCCTTCCACGGCCTCCTCGCCGGGACGGATTCTTCCCTTCTGGCCACGCAGATCCTGTATGCCGGGACACTGCTTTCGGTCGTTTTCTTAACGACCTACTGGTTGGCCCTCCAGCTCCAGACGCGCATTCAGCCGAAGCGCAGCCTTCCGCCGCGCCGGACGTACTGAGCCTGCCTGTCATCGTGAATGCCCTACATCTGCGCTGGAACGTATGCCGGCGCTGATGCACGGCGTTTGTCGCGCTCAGCCCACACTCGAGGTTGACAGATTCTGCGGGAGATGACAGGATGCGTGTGTGGGCCGCCGAGGCCCATAGGCCTGGCTTTCACAAGGGAGAGATGGCGACCCCGTGGATCGGCTGACGCGTGCGGGTGTTCAAAACGGGCGGACCGCGGAAGAACGCGACTCGGAGTCGCCAGGCCGACGGCGATGGTCCGCAGTTACCTACGTGACGCTCGCATTCGCCGTGTGGATTTCTGCCGGTTGCCTGCCCTCGGCCACACAGCCGGCCCCATCTCCACCTCTTCCATCTCGCGCGCCGAGCAGCAGACCCGACGTCAGTCCGTCGCCGCCGGCGACATCGCCTCCGGTGGCGACCGCCACCCCTACCAGCTCGCCGGCATTCGATATTCCCGAGGGAGAACTGAGTCTCTCTCCGATCTCATACCGAATCCCACTCACGATCCGGCATGTCATCCAGGACCAAGCGAGCCTGTTCTTCGAACTGAGCGAATCTTCTCCCGGGGCTGTCTACCTGCTCCCGACGGGATCGGGGGATCAGCCGCGCAGAGTCGAGCTCTCGGCCTCCGCAGTTGAACATCAGATCAATTTCACTGAGCTGAAGCCCGGGACGATCTATGAAGTGGTCGTCGCCCTCGATGACACTCAGGATCGGATGCTCCAGCCAAACTTCCTCGGACACGCCTGGGGGCCGGTCGACCTGAAGACATTTTCGGCGGGAGGCTCGGTGAGGTTCGCCGCCATCGGCGATGCCAGTTTTGGAGATCCGACCACAAGAGCCTTGATCAGCGAGATGGCTGCCGCCAACGTCGACTTCGTCCTGCACGCCGGGGACGTGGTCGACGAGACTGACGAGGGTGTCAATCCGTATGACTCATACGCCGCCAAGTTCTATGACGTGTTCGAACCGGTACTGCGAACTGGTCCGGTGTACACCGTCCTCGGGAACCACGACTACGATCTGGACATTCGATACAACGGCGAGCCGTTCTACTTCCACGCCTTCCCACCCTTCCCGGCTCCGGCCTTCCCGCCCCAAGACTCCGACGCCCGAAACCAGTTCTATGAATTCGAAGTCGACGGAGTCCGATTCTTGATGCTCGACTCACAGGTTTTGTTCGGCGCGCCCGGGCGAGAAGCGGAGACACAATGGTTGAAGGAGCGCCTGAGCGAACCGGGCTACCGGGCTACTATCGTGGTGGTTCACGTGGCTCCGTTCAGCAGCAGTTCCGTGCATCCGGGAGACAGCCTGCCCGTGCGCAGTGCCTGGGTGCCCCTGTTCGAGCAGGCCCAGGTGGCCGCGGTGATCTCCGGACACTTCCATCAGTATGAGCGGCTCACTGTGAATGGCATACCTTACATTGTGACCGGCGGCGGATCCTCGACGACGTATGCCCCAGGCGACATGCTGCCGCAGAGTCAGGTATTCAGGCGTCAATCACACTTCCTGCTGGGGGAAATCGACGGCGACTCCTTGACCTTGACGGCCATCGATCTTGACGGTCAGACCATCGATCAACTGACGATTCAACTCCAGCAAGAGTAGCTCGGAGAGATCGGCCCGAGATCATAAGTCCCCTCGCCTGAGGCGCCACTGCCAGCGCAACCGCCAGCATGCCTGCGCTTGCGTTCTTCAAGGGCGCCGCCCTCGACGCAGGTGAATTCGGGCCGCCGAGGACGGCGGCCCGAGCGTTGAACTCCTTCTGTGGTCCCCTCGATTCGGCGCGGTTCAAGGAATGTCGTAGCTGGCCAGCTCGGTCGTGACTTCAACTTCCGTGTCGAAGACATTGCTCTGCTCGACCGATTGGATGTAGCCTACGTCGGGCGCATACCAGCGGACGATCGTACCGGTGATGGTCATCGGCACGGTGAAGCCGCTCATCTGGACGGTGAGGTCCATCGAGGTCGTGCCATCTACCCTGAGGGCCTCGAAGGTCCCGGCGGGGACAGTGACACTCTCCATCCCGGCCGCCGTCAACTCGTATTTCACCTTTCCCTCGGCCTGAACGGTCTGATCGCCGGTTATGGTTTGTGTCCCTTCCAGGGTAAACGTCTGCGACCACGTGTCCCCAGGCGAGACGTTCGCCGGCAGCGTGACGCCGGTTGATTCCGTCGTGTCGAACTCCGTCTGCAGATTGGCGACGGCCAGGGTCGCCGATGCCCCACCGAAGTCGAGCGCTACCAGACCATCGGCGCCGCAGGACCAGCGTTGTGTCCGCGTCAGATCCTCGAGCGTGGTGGTAAGTGTGAACGAGTCACCGCTGACCGCGCTTATCGTGTCAGTGTACGACGTCGTGCCGTTCGGCCCACCAGTGACATCGTAGCTCCACGTCGCTCCCTGTACGACCGGGAGGTAGGCGTTGCTGCAGGCTCCGCCCGTCGCGCTCAGGCTTTCTACGGTTGAGGATGCCTCCGGCTGAATAGGCGTCGCCGATGGTGATGACTGTGGAACTCCGGTCGCAATGGAGTTCTGGTCCGTCTGTCCCCCGGAAATGCTCGGAAGCCCGCACGCCATGGCGCTCAGGCCGAGCGACAGAATCATGACCTTGAAATACACCGACGGACTGACTTTTCTCATCCCTTACTCCTCGAAGCAATGAGTTTTCGCTGGTGCACTGCATCGGACCTGCGACTTGCGTGTTTGACCAAGATCAACGCTAGCGCCGATCCGACGTTCCGGCGAGTGACGATCCCATGCGCTGATGCGGCGTGCGGGGTGTCGGCGAGGGTGTGCCTCGCCCAGTCGGGAGTGGACCCCTCACCCAGACCTACCGGACCTGATTCTGCGCCACCCGGATGATCTTGGCAATGGCCAATCCTTGATTTCGTGGCTGCCAGAGTGAGGCGGCGCTCGATTTCCTACTGCCCCCGTGCTCGCTAGACCTCGCTCGTCGACTTCACGAATCCAGCCGTCTCGTCAACCGTGGTGAACGCCTGCGGCTGCTTCCCTGGTCCACCAGCCCGTCCTCAGGCGGCATGCTTGCCCAGCCAGAATCGATTCCAGTCTCCGCCCGACGAACGGAGCGCCAGGAAAGCATAGATGCTGGCCGTCAGGAAACCGAACAACATAACGAACACAATCCAAACGACGGCACGACTCCTCAAGGTCTCCCGGAATAGGATCCAGCCCGAGAACAACGTGAACCCGACGTAAAGATCCACCAGAGAGACGATGCCCCAAGGCATCGACAACAGCTGGGCTCCCTCCTGAGAGAAGTCCCCGCGAGTGAAGGCATAGATGAGAACGGCTGCCATCAACGCCGCCCCAATCCCCGTCACGAACTTGGCCAAACGCATGTGGCACTCTCCTCGCACGGAATTGTAGAGCGCGGGCGCATCCGTCACCGCCGCTCAGCCTACCGCGCCCGGCGCGGGAACCATGGGACGAAGGCGCTTGTGTGCTCCATGTATTCGCGGTACCCCGGCTTGCTGTCTTTGAGGGTCTTCTCCAACATCCCGACACCCGAAACCCTCACAAGCAAGAACGTCATGACCAGCGGGCTGAAGACCGTCCATGCGCCCCACCCAGTGGCGGCGGCCATCAGGTAGTACCCCCACCACTGGGCCGAATCGCCAAAGTAGTTTGGATGGCGCGTGTAGCGCCAGACCCCACGGTCTAGCAATCTGCCGCGGTTGGCCGGATCGGCCTTGAAGCGCGCCAGCTGCCAATCGCCGACCGACTCGAAGAAGAAACCGATCGCCCAGATGACAACGGCCAAAGCCTCCAGCACACCCAACGAGGTGGGCGTCGAGCCGACCTCCGCCGCCACCAGCGGGGCACTGATAATCCACAGCAGGACGCCTTGCAGCAGGAAAACCTTGAAAAGGCTGACCCACCACCAGCGAGCGCCGTTCTCCTCTCGCCATTTGGCGTAACGGAAGTCCTCGGGCTTGCCCCAATTGCGGCGGAGGATGTGGATCGAAAGCCTCAGGCCCCACAGCGTCACCAGCCCCGCCACCAGCACTTTGCGCGGCAGATACCCCTCCTCGCCGAGTAGGAAGGCCGCCCACGTGACAATCACGAAGCCCGTCCCCCAGAAGATGTCGACGATGCTCGAGTTGCGAAGCGCAAGGCTCAGCAGCCAGAGCAAGATCATCAGGCCGAGGGTGAGAAGTCCGGCCAGCAGGTAGATGTCCAAGAAACTCATCTCTTTGCTCCTTCAGGTCCGAGGCGGGGGCGCCTCGATGCACACAATCCCAACCGCGCCGGGCCCGACATGGGCGCCGATGACTGGCGCAACCTCGCCCACCATCAGGATCGGCACACCCGGCAGTCGTGCCTCCACCTGCCGGCGTAAGATCTGCAAGCGGTCAGGCGCGCTCGCGTGGACCAGAGCGATGCTCTCCAACGGTTTGAGACGCAACGCAAGGTCGATGAGACGGTCGATGGCACCCTTACTTGTGCGCGCCCGGTCTGTGACGATCTTGCCAGAGTGCATCATGAGGATCGGTTTGAGCTTGAGCAGCGTGCCGACGCCAAACATGACCAGGTTGACGCGGCCACCCCGCCGCAGGTACTCGAGTGTGTCGAGCGCAGCAAAGGAGTGCGTGCGACCCGCCAATGCCTGAACCGATACTACGATCTCGTCGAGGTCGGCTCCTGAGGCCGCCAGCCGCGCGGCGTGCACCGCCAGAAAACCGGTGCCCAGGGTGATTTGCCCGCTGTCCAGGACGCGGACCGGCGCGCCGCTTACGCCCCGCGCCGCCATCTGGGCAACATCGAGCACGTTGCTGAGAGCCGACCCGACATGGATCGAGAAGATGCCGGAAGCCCCCTCGGCGATCAACCGCCGGTAGGCCTCGGTGAAAGCCGCCGTCCCCGGCGCGGAGGTGGTGGCCGGCGGAGAGGCAGAGGGCAGCCGGGTGTAGAAGTCCCGCCGGGACACTTCGACGCCATCCAGGTAGCTCTCTGTACCGAAGTTGACGTACATGGGCACAACGGTGATCTTGTGCTCTGCGACCACGCCCTGCGGCAAGTCGCAGGTGCTGTCGGTAACGACACGAACCGACACGGGGTACCTCCCGTAGACCGTAGGCGCCCTAAGCCTGGAGGACCAGGATGACGCCCAACACGACCTCGGTGATCAAGCTGATGACGTTCGATTGGACCACCGAGCGGTCCACGACCATGGAAACGGCGCGCACGGCGAAGATGGCGAGATAGCCGATTCCCAACATCCGATATGCGGTGGGGCCGAGGAAAAGAGGTGCCACGCCCAGGGCGACGAACAGGGCACCAAGGACGGCGCGCAGCTCAGTGACACCGCGTCCCCCGATCGGCTGCAAACCGGTGAACCCAACCACCTTGAGCGGAGCGAACATCGAGAACAGGCCTGTGGCCGCGGTTGCCAGTGCGGCGACGATCTGCAAGATTCGGATTGCGGACATGAGGACACTCCTTCTTGAGGAAGGGCGGATTAGAAGCCGCGCCGCTGACCGCTCCAGGGTGGAGGCATGCGTCCCTGGAACTCAGCGATGCTCGGACCGGCCAGGCGGGCCAGACGCCATGTGCCGTACAGATAGCTGAGGATCAAGAGCAGGACCGTCGCCGGCCAGGCGCCGAGCAGGCTGGAGGCGGCCAGCAACGCCACGTCTTGACGCTGCAGCAACAACCACTGCAGCGCGGCCTGCAGAAGAAAGTTCCCCGCCCAGGCGACAGTGACCTCATTGTAGGCGGGGAGAACGCGCGGGTGCCAGTACCAGTGGCGCGGCCAACGCCGCACCAGGTGGCTTGTCCACGCGACAAGCGGACGGCGAAAGGCGACGGAGATCAGAGAGACTGCAGCCAGTGCCGCCTTGGTGATGATATCGGGGAGGAAGAAAAGCTCCGCGCGCTGGAGCCACTGCGCCGCGAGAAATGCGAGCAAGGATCCAGAGAGGCCGAGCAAGGCAAACGTCACAGGCTGATGGCGAAGGCCGCGAAAGACGGCCAGGGCGCCGCCCATTAGGAGAGCGGCAATCATGGCGGCCTGATCCCCCGCCAGGGCCTTCGTTCCCAGGAAGATCACAGTCGGTAGAAGCGCATCCAGAAACCGACCACCGCTAAGGACAACCGACCGGAACTCGTCAATGACCTCGCTGGCCCTACGGGTCCAGGATCTCATCTACTTGCCCTTTTCCTCAATCGGAACCGTGTGACGAGCTCATTATGCCACGCGCCGCGCAGATCCAGGTTTGGCTCTCCAGAGAATGCCGGCCACAGACGCCGATTGGGTGCTCATTAGAAAGGGCTCATACGGAACGAAGCCGGCCTAGGTCGAGCTGGATTCAGGCCGTTTCTGCCGATCCGCATTCGCTTTGAGGAAATCGATGACCTCGTCTGCCCTGGCGAACGCCAACGCCGTCACCGTGTCGGCCGCGCCGTAATAAATGGCGATGCGGCCGGTCGGGACGTCGTAGAGGGCACTGCAAGGGAAGACCACATTCGGCACATCCCCGACGCACTCGTACATTCGCTGAGGTGACAGGAGATATGGAGCGCCTCGATGGATCACCTTCCAGGGCTCATCCAAGTCAAGCAGCGCCGCGCCGAAGCTGTAGACAAAGCCGTTGCACGACGTCAGCACGCCGTGGTAGAAGAGCAGCCATCCCTCAGGTGTCTCAATCGGGATCGGCCCGGCCCCGATTTTGGTGCTCTGCCAGCCTTCTC